>PLYS01000418.1 GCA_003153455.1 Betaproteobacteria bacterium
GCACTAAGCTTCACTTTAATTCCCCCTAACTTTGTCCGTCGCCAGAGATTTGGAGACAGGAAGCGGCCTGATCTAAGAGATGGTCTGGCGCATCATGATTGGATGTTATGCGGCTTGGTTGCGGCGAAGCAAGCGGCGGTTTTGGATGGTTTTGCGTTTGATCCTTTCTCTTTCCAGCAGGATGGTTTGGCCGCGCCCGAAGTAGACATCGGTCGGGGTAAGATTGTTGATGCTCTCGTGGCAGCGCCGGTGGTTGAGTGCATTTAATTTTCGGCTGGCTCCGCGATCATCAAATGACACCCGATGGCCGAATGCTAGTCAATAGTCGGGGCAGAGTTTCGTCGGTTTAATCGCGGCGAGCGGCGCCGAACTAAATCTGAATGCGCGCTTTTGGGTCGTGCGCTTCTCGCGCAAGCTTTTCGGTCGCTAGGCGGTTTCATGCACCGTCAGCTCCTCGGCCCACGACTTCGGCACCTTGACGATCATCTCGAGCGCCATCTGGCCATATCCCTTACCCTGTGGATCGATACGGCGTGACGCCATGCCGCCACCGCCGAGCGCGTCACTGATTAAAAAATTCAGAGCGTTGAGGCCGGGAGCCTCGAACCGCTCTGCCGGCCCTCCGACTAAGTGGCCAAGATGTTCCAGCATGCGCTCCGGTGTAAGCTCTCGACGCAGCAAAGGCACATATTTAGGCTTGCGCGCGATGATCGCGATGTTCGCCGAATTTCCTTTGTCGCCGGATCGTGCATAGGCGAGCCGGGCCAGCGGCAATTCGACTGTCGATTCGTCCGGCATGGAGTCCGCATCCGGGACGTTCGTCTGTCTGGGCGGGGCATACCCTCCCTGAAATGGCACATCGACATCCATTATAGGACCATCGCCGATCTGGATCCGTGGGCGCCCAAGCACGCTCTTGTCCAAAAAGAAGGTGAAAAGTCGCACGACGGGCGTGGGCTTCGGCCGGCCAGCATAGATGCCAGTCGTGCCGGGCGCACAACTCAACCCAATCGAGCCTAGCTCGCGAGCGAAAATCTCGAGCGCCCCGCGATCAGCATGTTCAACCACCAATCTCAGTAAGACTTCGCGTGATGCACGGGCTGCCGACTTCGCGCCATAAGAAGCTTCAGCGCCGAGCGCCTCGATGTGAGTGGCCGCAAAATCCGACAGGCCCTTCTGTTTGAAAATCATTCTAGCCCGCGCAATCAGAGCTTTTCCGGTGCGCTCCGCTTTTAGCGCTGCGTTCGGTCCAACGATCGATACGGTTGCGACCGCTCGGTAGCCGTCTTGATAGGTCGCGGAAACCTTATATTGGCTCGTCGGTGGTCGGCCGCGCGCATTCTCAACCCTGACTTTGTCGGGACCAATCTGTGTCAGGCGGACATTCGAAAAATCGGCGGTCACGTCCGGCAACAGATAAGCGGCCGGGTCACCGATCTCGTAAAGCGCCTGCTCGGCGATCACGCCCGGGACGATCAGACCTCCGGTGTTGTCGGGCTTTGACACCACGAAGCTACCGTCACTTCGGCACTC
This sequence comes from Betaproteobacteria bacterium, assembly GCA_003153455.1. Lineage (GTDB taxonomy): Bacteria > Pseudomonadota > Gammaproteobacteria > Burkholderiales > SG8-41 > PALSA-1004. Next base: position 1,534 of record PLYS01000418.1, read on the forward strand.
CGCGATTGGGTACCCGATGTTATGCCAATCGGGCACCGTCTCCCAGTCGCTGAACGTTCCACCCGTCGCTTGCGGACCGCACTCCAGGATGTGACCAACAAGGCTGCCGGCGCCGAGCCGATCGTAGTCATCGGTAGCCCAGCCGAATTCGTGCATGAGGATGCCGAGCGCGAGCGCACTGTCGGCGCATCGCCCGGTAATGACGATGTCCGCACCACAGTCGAACGCCGCCTTAATGGGGAGAGCGCCAAGATAGGCGTTCGCCGTTAGCAACCGGCCCGGCAATGCATCGCCCGAGACCGCTTCCCGCAGACCTCCGGTTCGAAGCCTGTCGGTGAACGGCATGACGTCGTCGCCTTCTACAACTGCCACACGCAGCGAAAGGCCGAGCTCGGCGATGACGCCTTCGAGAGCCCGCTTGCAGCCTGACGGATTGACGCCGCCTGCGTTCGTCGAAACCTTCACGCCCTGCCGTGCGATCTCCGGCAGCACGCTTTTCAGATAGGCGATGAAATCGGGTGGATAGCCGGCCTGCGTGTCTTTCATGCGGGCGCGAGCCAAGAGCGACATTGTCACTTCTGCTAAGTAATCCATCATCAGGTAGTCGACGCCAGCGCCGACGAGTTGTCCGAGCGCTCCGGGACTGTCGCCCCAGGCGCCGGACGCTCCGCCGATCCGCACTAGCTTCTCAGCCATCATTGGCCTTCTGCTTCCACTTTGGCGAACGCCGCTCGTTGAATGCGGCAATTCCTTCGGCTGCATCCTTGGTGAGCGAGGTGACAGAAATCAGCGTTTCCGCGAAGGCCATAGCCTCGGCGAAGGCCATGCTCTCCATGGCGGCGATTGCGTATTTGCCCCGACGCAGAGCAACTGGCGACATCTCCCCGAGCTTACTCATGAGTGCATCGATCCGTGTGTCCAATTCCTCGAACGGCACGACGTAGTTCGCGATGCCAATTTCCCTCGCGCGGGCTGCGCTAATCAGCTCGCCGGTCAGGCACAGTTCATTGATGTGCCGCGCGCCAATCATGCTGCGCAGGAAGACCAGAACTTGCATAGGAAATACACCGACCTTCGCCTCCGGTAGGCCAAAGCGTGCATGGTCGGCGACAACGACGAGGTCGCAGAGCGACATCAGCCCCATTCCGCCAGCGACGCAATCGCCATTGATACGGCCGATGATCGGGACGCCAATATTGCGGACAACGCGTGCAAGCTTGCCGAAATCTGTCATTGGCTCATCGAAACCGAGCGTGAAAGTTTCGGTGCCGCCACCGAGATCGGCGCCTGCGCAAAACGCCTTTCGGCCAGCGCCAGTTAGTACGATGCCTCGCAAATCCGGGTTTCGCTGTGACTCAGTCACTGCCTTCTCAATGCCGTGAATAACACGCTTGTTGATTGCGTTGCGCCGTTCCTCCCGGTCTATCCATATCCACAACGCCCGTCCACGCGTCTCGGTTCGGA
>PLYS01000019.1:0-966 GCA_003153455.1 Betaproteobacteria bacterium
GCTCGGCCTCGGACGGATTTTGCGACTGATAAAGATGCTTGCGCGCGAACTCGAACAGGATGCGGATGATCTCGTCTTCCATCCGGCACAGCCGCTCGGCGCAGCGGCGGCCGTGACGATCTTTCAGCAGAAGCTGCTCGGCGTTGGCGCGGCCCTCGTTGAGCGCGGTCTTGAGCCGCTGCGCCAGCGCCGTGCGCAATTCGCGCTCGCCGCCGGTATGGGCCTTAGCGAGCTCTTCCAGGTCGGCGGTAATGGCGCGTCCGTCGATCAATTCGACCAAGCCCCGGGACGGGCTTTCGGGGCGCGCGCGCGGGTCTTGATCGAGGGCGAGGGAGGCCATGGCGGGCATCGGGATAGCGGAGGCGGTCCCTTAAGTCACCGCTTGCCGGCAAAGATAATTGCCGGAACGCCTGGCAGGCAGGATTTAGAATTATTTTCTAAATTATTTGCAATAATAAGCAAAAACATTCTTTTGACGGAACCATATAGCCATTTTATAGAATAAACCTAGCGCCGATATGAGCAATTTAGCTTGCGGGGCGAGGAGATTGCCATGCGTTTCAAAAGTTTGTTGTCGCGCCGTTCCATCCTGGCTTCCGCGCTGCTGGTCGGCCTGCTGCCGTCCACCGCGCTGTTCGCCGCCGACAAGCCGAGCACGATCACGATCGATTGGGCCACCTACAATCCGGTTTCCATTCTGCTCAAGGACAAGGGCCTGCTCGAAAAGGAATTTGCCAAGGACGGCATTGCCATCCGCTGGGTGCAGTCGGCCGGTTCCAACAAGGCGCTCGAATTCCTCAACGCCGGCTCGATCGATTTTGGTTCGACCGCGGGCTCCGCGGCGCTGGTCGCCAAGATCAACGGCAATCCGATCAAGTCGATCTACGTCTATTCGCGCCCCGAATGGACCGCGCTGGTCACGACCAAGGACAGCACGATCAGCAAGGTCGCCGACCTCAAGGGCAA
>PLYS01000019.1:976-2707 GCA_003153455.1 Betaproteobacteria bacterium
GCCGCCGCCAACACCTGGGGCATCCTCAACGTGCGCGAGGACTTCGCCAAGGAGCATCCCGATCTGGTCAAGCGCGTGCTCGCCGTCTACGAAGAGGCGCGCAAATATTCGCTCGCGCATTACGACGAGGTCAAGCGCGACTTCATCGCGGTGACCAAGCTGCCCGAGGCCGTCGTCGATAAGCAGCTCAAGGAGCGCACCGAACTCACCCACAGCAGGATCGGCGCAGCCCAGCGCGAATCGATTCTCGCCGCCGGCATCGCGTTGCAGCAGGCCGGCGTCATCAAGCCCGACGTCGACGTCAAGAAGGTTGTCGACGATCTGATCGACGACCAATACGTGGTGGTGACGAATTAGCCCAAGTCATTTTGGGGCACGGCCGAAAGGCCGCGAACCCGGAATCCAGATGCATACACGACATCATTAGTCTGGATTCGGGGCTCGTCCGCCTTCGGCGGACGCCCGGAATGACGGCATTCGGGTGCGCCACCTTGCCTTTCACGGGCGAATTAATGTCTCTTGTACAAATGAGCGTAGCGGTCGAACCGGCAGCGGAACCACAACGCAAGAGCGGCCTCGCGCGCTGGGGGCGCCCGGCGCTCGGGCTGCTTTTGCCGTTGGTGCTGGCGCTCGGTTGGGAACTGGCGGTGCGCGCCGGACTGTCCAACGGCCGCTTGGTGCCGCCGCCGTCACGCATCTATGAGGAGTTTGCCGAGCTTGCGCGCTCCGGCGAGCTGCTACGGCATGTCATCGCGACGCTTTTGCGCGTTGCCGCCGGATTTTGTTTGGGGACCGCGGTCGCCACCGTGCTTGGAGCGGTCGCCGGATATTCGACGCTGGTGCGCCGGCTGATCGATCCAAGCCTGCAAGGCTTGCGCGCGGTTCCTTCGATTGCCTGGATTCCATTGTTCATCCTGTGGCTCGGAATATTCGAGACCTCCAAGGTAGCGCTGATCGCGGTTGGCGTGTTTTTCCCAATTTATCTCGGCGTCATGGGTGCGGTGATGTCGGTCGACCGCAAGATCGTCGAGGTCGGCCGCGTGTTCCGCCTATCCGGCACCCAGATGGTGCGCCGCATCCTTTTGCCTGCCGTGCTGCCGTCCTATGTGATCGCGCTGCGCTCGGGGCTTGGGCTGGGCTGGATGTTCGTCATTGCCGCCGAGTTCATGGGCGCTTCCGAAGGCCTCGGTTATCTCCTTATCGACGGACAGCAACTCGGCAAGCCAACCGAAATCGTCGCTGCGATTCTCGCCTTCGCGGTGCTCGGCAAGACCACGGACTGGATCATCGCCCTGGTGGCGGCGCCGTTTCTGCGCTGGGAAGACCATTTCGCACGAAGCACGGAGACCTGAGCCATGCTTGCGCTTGAACGCATCGGCAAGACCTACCCGAACGGCGTGCACGCGCTCGACGGCGTGAGCTTTTCGGTCGGTCCAGGCGAAATCGTTGCCATTGTCGGCGGATCGGGCTGCGGAAAATCCACTTTGCTGCGCGCGGTCAGCGGTCTCGATACGCCGAGCCAGGGCCGCGTGCTGCTCGACGGTCGGCCGGTCACCTCGCCGCATGAAAAGATCGGTATCATTTTTCAGGAGCCGCGCCTGCTGCCGTGGCTCTCGGTCGCCGGTAATGTCGGCTTCGGGCTGGAACACCGGCCGCGGGCGGAGCGCAACGGGCGCGTCGCCGATGCGCTGACGCGCGTCGGCCTTACCGACAAGGCCAATATGTGGCCGC
>PLYS01000204.1 GCA_003153455.1 Betaproteobacteria bacterium
ATGATCCTGGTACTTAAAGTTGAGGGGATTCAATGCTGAAGTTCAAAGACGGTAAAAGCGAGGAACAAGTTGTTGATGAGATTCTTCGAAGCTATTTATTGAGGTGCTATACGACCGTATCTAAGCAATATCAGCCGATTGAAGATATGAGTCCTGAACAAGGGGTTGAGTATTTATTTGAATTGAGAAATGAAGGAAGAATCAGGATTTCGCTTAATAGCGTTGGGGAACGTATTGAATGCACAATTAACCCCGTAAACTAATTCTTTGCTGGAACGATAGCCTAATAGCGGATTGGACGGCTTGCTAATAGTAGTTTGGACGGGTACCGCCGCTGATGGATAAGTGGCAAGCGATCATTGGCGTGAACATTGCCGATTGGCGCGTGAAGCAGATGAAAACCAAATGGGGCGCCTGCAGCATCGAGCCGTGCCGAATCTGGCTGAATCTGGAGCTGGTCAAGAAACCCGTTCAATGCAGAGTTGAATCGCTCGCCACTGAGCCATGAAACTTGGAGCTATTGAGTGGCCGGCATGTCGCTATGTTGCAACGGATTGCGATCGCATAATACCGCCGCCGCTTGACCCGCTGCCGCGCGATGCACTAATCTATTGCGCTACACACCGCGCTACCGGAATATTCAGTGGGATGCACGGCCAAATGTCTGGAAAGGCTGAACATGGATAGCGTCGATACCGAAGTACTGAAAAGCGCGGTCGCGTGGCTCGATGCCGGGCACAAGGCGACACTTGCGACCGTCACCAAGACATGGGGCTCGGCGCCGCGTCCGATCGGCGCGATGCTCGTCATACGCGATGATGGTCACGTCATCGGCTCGGTCTCGGGCGGTTGCGTCGAGGACGATCTCATCGAGCGTGTCAAAGCGCACCAGATGACAGGCGGCAAGCCGGAAGTCGTGACCTACGGCGTGACCGCCGATCAGGCGGCGCGCTTTGGGCTGCCGTGCGGCGGCACGCTGCAGCTCGTGCTCGAACCGGTGAGGGCGGAGTCCCAGTTGAAGGAACTGCTGGCGACGATAGAGCGGCACGAACTCGTCGCGCGCTTTCTCGACATGGAATCGGCACACGTGAAGCTGCAGTCCGGCCGGTGGTCGGATGTGCTCGAGTTCGACGGCAAGATACTCAAGAGCGTTCACGGCCCGCGCTGGCGGCTTCTGATTATCGGCGCCGGACAGACGTCGCGTTTCCTCGCGCAAATGGCGCAGGCGCTCGACTACCAGGTGACGGTATGCGATCCGCGCGAAGAATATGCGGACGAATGGAACGTGCCGGACGCCACACTCGTGCGTGGTTATCCCGACGACGTCGTGCTGCAGATGAATCCCGATCCGCATTTCGCGGTGGTGGCCGTGACGCATGATCCCAAGCTCGACGATGCGGCGCTCACCGAAGCGCTCAAGTCGCCTGCGTTTTACGTCGGCGCGCTCGGCTCGCGGATCAACAACGAGAAGCGCCGCAAGCGGCTTGCGGAATTCGATCTTTCTGCCGAAGAGATTGCGCGGCTGTATGGGCCCGTCGGGCTCAAGATCGGCAGCAAGACGCCGGCGGAAATCGCGGTGGCCATCGTGGCCGAAATGACTGCAGTGCGCCGAGGCGTGAAGCTCGAATCGATAGGCGTACCGGCTGCCGTTCCCGCCACGCCCAACACTGATCCGCTCGCCTGCGGGTCTTAAGATCGCCTCTGGTCGCATCCTGTCCTTAGTTCTCCACTTGCTTGCGTTTGCACTGCTGATGCAAGCGGCGGTTGTCGCTCATGCTGCCGACACTACGCTAGCCAACGGCGTGTTCCTGGTGGCGAAGCCGGGGCTGCGCGATCCGAATTTCAGCGAGAGCGTGGTCCTGATCACGCTGCCCACGGCGGGTGGCGGCCCGCTTGGCGTCATCATCAACCGTCCGCTCGACCGGCGGCTCTCCGAGCTGCTGCCGGAAGCGTCCAAGGCGCCTGAAAAGTCCGACCAGATTTTCTTTGGTGGACCCGTTGCCCGCGCCACGCTGCTGTTCCTGGTGCGCGCCAAGGAACCGCCGGAGCACAGCCTCCACGTGCTCGCCGACGTTTACCTCAGCGCCAATCCCGAGTTGCTCGAGCGGCTGGTCGAAGGGCTGCCGCTGCCGGGAGAGGCGCGCATCTACGCCGGCCACGCGGGCTGGGCGCCGGGGCAATTGCAAGACGAGATCGCGCGCGGCGGCTGGTGGGTGATCAATGCCAATGTCAAAGCCATCTTCGACCAGGACCCGGCCACGGTATGGCCGGAACTCGTGAAGCGGCTGAGCACACGCCAGACGGCGATCGGCTTGCCACAGTACTTGACCGCGGCCAGATAGCGGAGCCTGCACCATCTTTGTGGTCAGGCCTTTACTTTTTTCGCTATTCGGCGAAAAATTCTTTGACCTTGTCCATCCACGACTTGGCGCGTGGGTTATGGCGGCCGGTGTCTTTGACGTTGATCGCTTCAAGCTCGGCCAGCAGTTCGCGTTGGCGCGGCGTCAGGTTGATCGGCGTTTCGATTACGACGTGGCACAACAAATCGCCCGTGGTCGATGAACGCACGCCCTTGATGCCCTTGCCGCGCAGCCGGAACACTTTGCCGGTCTGAGTTTCCGCCGGCACCTTGATCTTGGCGTAGCCGTCGAGCGTCGGAATCTCGATTTCGCCGCCGAGCGCGGCGGCGCTGTAGCTGATCGGCATTTCGCAATGCAGGTCATTGTGATCGCGCTGGAATACCGCGTGCGGCTTGAGTTGGATTACCACATACAAGTCGCCCGACGGGCCACCGTTGACGCCGGCCTCGCCTTCGCCCGAGAGCCGGATGCGGTCGCCTTCGTCGACGCCCGCGGGAATCTTCACCGACAGCGTCTTGTGCTGCTTGATGCGTCCCGCGCCGTGGCAGCCCGGGCACGGCGACTGCACGACCTTGCCGCCGCCATGGCATTTCGGGCACGTTTGCTGGATCGAGAAAAATCCCTGCTGCATGCGCACCTGGCCATGGCCGCCGCAGGTCGGGCAGGCCGTGGGCTGTGTGCCGGGCTTGGCGCCGCTGCCGTGGCAAGTCGCGCATTCCTCCATTGCCGGAATGCGGATCTTAGTCTCGGTGCCGCGCGCGGCTTCCTCGAGCGGAATCTCGAGGTTGTAGCGCAGGTCGGCGCCGCGATAGACGTTGGAGCGCTGCCGGCTGCCGCCGAAGATGTCGCCGAAGATGTCGCCGANNTCGCCGAAGATGTCGCCGAAGGCATCGGCGAAGTTGCCGAAACCGGCGCCCGCGCCGGCGACGGACGGGTCAACGCCGGCGTGTCCGTACTGATCGTAGGCCGCGCGCTTGTTGGCGTCCGACAGGATCTCGTAGGCCTGTTTCGCTTCCTTGAAGTGCTCCTCGGATTTGGGATTATCCGGATTGCGGTCCGGATGGTGTTTCATCGCGAGCTTGCGATACGACTTCTTGATCTCCTCTTCGGAGGCGTCCCGGTTTACGCCGAGCACTTCGTAGTAGTCTTTTTTCGCCATTTAAAGTGAACGAGTGAAAGGTGAACGAGTGAACCGGTGGACGGTTAACGTTTTCGCCGCAGCGAGGCGGTAAGGCCACTCAACAGCCGAAAGACCCGTTCTGCCAATTGGTCAATTTCCTGTCGATCAGCAACATAACCAAGCCGATGCGCAATTTCCAGATGCGTATCAAGCTCTGAGAGCGATCCGTCTGCAAAACTCAAAAAGTGCAATAGCTCTCCGGTGCCGGTTCGAGCGGCACCTTCTGCAATGTTAGCCGGAATAGATGTGGCGGCTCGCCGTAGCTGGGAGGTCAATCCGTAAAGCTCGGATTTCGGAAATGAATTGGTGAGACGATAAACGAGCAACGCCAGTTCAACAGCTTCCTGCCATACAAGCAGCTCCCGATGCTTGCGCTTCAAGAGAGCCACTCGTTCACCCGTTCACTTGTTCACTCGTTCACTCGTTCACTCGTTCACCCAACGTTACTTCTTGTCCTTCACCTCTTCAAATTCCGCATCGACCACGTTGCCCTCCTCTTTCTTGGCGCCGGCATCTGCATCCGCCTTGGCGTCACCGCCCGCCGCCTGCTGTTTTGCCTGCTCTTGCGCGTGCATCTGCTCGGCGAGCTTGTGCGCGGCGGTGGAAAGCGCTTGCGATTTGGCGTCGATCTGCGCTTTGTCGTCGCTCTTCAGCGCAGCTTCGGCTTCCTTGAGCGCGGCCTCGATCTTCGACTTCTCGTCGGCACTGAGCTTGTCGCCGTATTCCGCGAGCGACTTCTTGACCGAGTGCACCAGCGCGTCACACTGGTTGCGCGCGGTGACGAGCTCCATCGCCTTCTTGTCTTCCTCGGCGTGTGCTTCGGCGTCCTGCACCATGCGCTTGATCTCTTCCTCGTTGAGTCCCGAGCTCGCCTGGATCTTGATCTTGTTCTCCTTGCCGGT
>PLYS01000232.1 GCA_003153455.1 Betaproteobacteria bacterium
CCCATCGGCTTGAACGTGTCGCAGTTCTTCGCCCGCCACAGCGTGCGGTCCTGCTTCTGCCACGTGCGCTCGCTCAGGTCGTTGCCCAGCGTGTAGCCGAGCACGCAACTGAGCGCATCGGCTTCGGACAGGTCGCGCGCCGGCTTGCCGATGACCGCAACCAGTTCGCCCTCGAACTGCACCGGGCCCGGGGAGTCGGCGGGGATCACGATTGTTTCCCCGCTGGCAATCAGCGCGTTGGGAGAACGGTAGCCCACGTCTGCCTTGTCGGGAGGCTTCCGGTTCAGGCCAGCGCGTTTGTTGGCCCACTCGATCAATGAATTGTGGTCAGAGTAATTTATCACGCCTCTCGTCTCGCGCAAGAGCCGGCTAAGTCGCCATCCGTTCCTGCGCAGCCAGCGCCCTGTTTCTCATGCGCGCCAGGACAAATGCCAGCATGACGCCGACCACACATGCGGCGCTGATGCCGACAAAGCCCCAGGTAAAGGTGCCCGCCCTGTCTTTCACCACGCCGAGCGCGTAGACGAATGTCAGGGCGCCGATGTTGGCGAACAGATTGCTGAACCCGGTGGACATGCCCGCGATACGCAGGCCGAGCACCTCGACGGGCACAAAGAACAGGGCGCCGAAATAGAACTGCAGGAAAATCGAGTTGATTGCGACCACGACGAGCAGTAGCGGGATCGGGTGAACGAGCACCAGCAGGGTAGAAGTACAGGCAACGACTGCCAATGATCCGCCTATGACCAGCGGCGGATTTCTCAGGCGGTCGGACACGTAGCCGCCCAGCACGTTCGACAGTACCGTAAAGGCGGCGCCCATCGCGACAACGAGGCCCGCCTCCTGAATTGACAGCCCGCGGTCTGCCACCAGCAGGGACGGCAGCCAGAAATTGAACCCGACCACGACACCCAATCGAATGAACTGGATGGCGCCGCATAGCCACATGATTTTGTACTTGAACAACCGGAACGCATCGAGCATACCCACCCGTTGCCGGGATCCCTCGCGGGGCTTCTCTTTGCCAAACGCCAGATACAGAAGCGCGGCGCCTATTCCAGCGACGGAAAAGAAGATAAACGTGAACCGCCAGCCGTAGTGGTTTGCCAACAGCGGGCCAACCAGAGACAGGAAGATGTTGCCGGAGAAGCCGCCCACCACGTAGAGGCCCATGGCCGTGGCCCGGCGCTCCGGCGGGAACCACGAAGCAAGCAGAGCGAGGCCCGGCGCGAACATCAACGCCCGGAAGATTCCCGTAACAAGCTGATTGATGACCGCGAACTGGAACGCATGGATAAGGCCGAAGTTGAGCGACAGCAAGGTTGAGCCCAGGATGCCAATGAAGAACAGGCGCTTGGGACCGAACCGGTCCGAGAGGAAGCCCGCCGGAATCTGCCCGAGCGCATAGGTCAGCGTCGAAGCGGCGGAGAGCATTCCCGCCTGCGAGAAGCTCATCTGCAGGTCTTCGCGGATCAGCGGGAGGAAGAGTGCGATACCGCCAAAAGTCAGAGCCGGGAAGCTCTGGCAAAAAACGACGAGTGCTATGGTGGTGGTGCCGTCACGCCGCAGGGACTTGGCAGCGACTGCAGGTGCGGTTGTTATTGTCACCGGGTATTGAAATTTGATCTGGGAATGGGGGATAGCGAAAACTTTCGCATGCTACAGACAGCCCGGGCCGCGCGATTTGAGATGGATCAAGGCGACTTGAATTTGAGCTAAACTGCCTAGCAGCCTGCGGGACTTAACAGTCCGTACAGGCTGCTAAAAGCAAAACCGGCTGACCATTCATAATAAACTCACTAGAATCGGTCGAATTTGGGGGCAAACGTGGGTAACTTCGCATGTCCGTTATCCTCTCCCGCAATTCCACTGGCGCCGGTTTTGCATTAGGAGTTTGTCGGACTTAGCCCCGACAAACTCCTCTGGGATACTGAATGAAAGGAGAAGTCGCATGCAAAATGCATATCGCGCCTTGGGGTACTGGGCAGCTGTATCCGGGCTCGTGCTTGGCGTTTCATTCGCGTTCGCACAAGAGGCTTACCCGACCAAGCCGATCCGCTTTATCGCGCCCTTCCCGGCCGGCGGCACCACCGACGTGCTGTCACGGATACTGGCGCAAAAACTCACCGACAGCCTGGGGCGGCAGATGGTGGTGGACAACCGCGCCGGCGCGAGCGGCAACATCGGCCACGAACTCGCCGCGAAAACCGCGCCCGACGGCTACACGCTGCTGATGAGCAGCAACGTCGCGCTGGTGACCAATCCGCATCTCTACAAACGTCTCGGCTTCGATCCGCTCAATGACTTTGCACCGATCTCCGTGGTGGGCAAGGCCGGCAACGTGCTGGTGGTCCATCCTTCGGTGCCGGTGCGCAGCGTTGCCCAATTGCTCGCGCTCGCCAGGGCCCGCCCCGGTCAGCTCAATTTCGGCTCGGGCGGCAGGGGCACAGGCGCGCACGTCGCCGGCGAGATCTTGAAGACCGCGACGGGAATCAATATCGTCCACGTGCCATACAAGGGGGGAATACTCGCGGTGATAGATCTGGTGGCCGGCCAGATCGACATGGTTTTCTCGGACATGGTACCCGCCATGCCGCAGATCAAGGGCGGCAAGCTGCGGGCCCTTGCCGTCACCAGCGAGCAGCGCTCGCCCACCCTTCCCGACCTGCCGACGATGGTTGAAGCGGGCGTGAAGGAGCCCATCCCGGATACGTGGTGGGCCATGTTGGCGCCCAGGGGCACGCCCGCCGCCATCATCAGCCGCCTCAACGCCGATCTTGCGCAGATCGTGAAATTGCCCGACGTGCAGGAGAAATATGCAGGCTTGGGCGTGTTCACGGTGCACACGACCCCGGAGCGCGTGATGGAGCTCGTCAGAATCGAAACGCCGAAAATGGGCAAGATCCTGAAGGCGGCGGGCGTCGAACCGGATTGACGCCCAAAAAACTTTCAACGCAAAGGGCGCGGCTATCTTCACTCGTCTCAGCCACGCGCTCGACAGGCAGCCGGATGAACGGGAGCCTATCGCAGTGAATGAAACGCAAGCGCCGCAAATCGAACGCATGCACGGGATGTTTCTCACCATGCTGCTCATTCGCGCTTTCGACGAGTATGCAGGCCAGGCCCGCAGAGATGGCAAGCTGCGCGGCTCGGTGCACGAATACATCGGCGAGGAGGCGATTGCCACCGGCGTGTGCGCCAATCTGCTGCCGACGGATTACATCAGCAGCTATCACCGCGGCCACGGCCACTGCATCGCCAAGGGGGCCGATCCGGTTGCGATGATGAAAGAATTGTACGGCAAGGCCGGCGGCGTCTGCGGCGGCAAAGGCGGATCGATGCACGTGGCGGATTTTTCGCTGGGCATCCTCGGCGCGAATGGCGTGGTCGCCGACGGCGTGACCATCGCGGTGGGCGCGGCGCAAGCGGTCAAGTTGCGAGGCGAGAACCGCGTGGTGGTCGCTTTCTTCGGCGACGGCGCGCTCAACCGCGGTCCGTTGCTCGAGGCGCTCAATTGGGCGCGGGTTTTCGACCTGCCGGTTGTATTTGTCTGCGAAGACAATACCTGGTCCGACAAAACGCGCACCTCCAGCGTGACCGGCGGGTCCGGGATCCTGGCGCGGGCGGCGGCATTCGGCATTCCTGGCGAGACGATCGACGGCAATGACCTCCTCGCGGTCGACGCAGCAGCGCGCCGTTTCATCAACGATGCGCGCGCCGGTCGCGGGCCCCTGTTCCTGCATGCAAAAACCTATCGTTGGCGTGGCCACCTGGCGTTGGACAAGGGTCTTTATCGAGATCCTGCGGAAGTTGCCAGTCATACCGCCGATGATCCGATTGCGCGCACTGCGGCGTGGCTGATCTCGCAAGGTGTCGTGGCCGCTGCCCTCGAAGCCGACCGCCGGGAAGTGACCGCGCGTATCAACGCCGCCGTGGCCGAGGCCGAGGCCGCACCGTGGCCGGACATGAAAACGCTGTTCGAGGATGTGCAGGACGCGGGAGCGCCGACATGGCGGTAACGACCTACGCACAGGCCGCGCTGCTGGCGTTACAGCAGGAGATGGAACGCGATCCGACCGTGTGGGCGCTGGGCGAGGACCTGGGGCGTGAAGGCGGGGTATCCGGCCAGTATTTGGGCTTGCAGCAGCAATTCGGCAGGCATCGCATTGTCGATACCCCGATTTCCGAATCGACGATCATGGGCGCTGCCATCGGCGCGGCGATCTGCGGCACGCGCCCGGTGGTTGAGTTGCGTTACGCGGATTTCGGCATCTGCGCGGCCGACGAGATCGTCAATCAAGCCGCGAAAATAAGATACATGCTGGGCGGCCAGGTGCGCGTCCCGGCGGTGATCCGGCAGCCGATCGGTATGCGCGGCGGCATGGCCGCGCAGCACTCGCAATCGACGGAAGCCTGGTGGATACACATTCCGGGTCTGGTGGTCGTCGCGCCGGCAACGCCCGCCGACAATCATGCGCTGCTCAAGACAGCCATCCGATGCGATGATCCGGTGATCTACATGGAACACAAGGAACTGTGGACGGTCGAGGGCGAAGTGGACGCAGCCGCTGAGCCGATGCCTTTTGGCAAAGCGGGCATACTGCACGGCGGTAGCGATATTACGATCGTCACCTGGTCGGGCATGGTGGCGGCGTGTCTCGCCGCCGCCGGCAAGCTTGCCGCGCGCGGATGCGGCGCTGAAGTGATCGATCTGCGCACGCTGTGGCCNNCGGCGAGATCGTCGCCGAAGTCGCGGAGCGGATGTTCGGCAGCCTCAAGGCTCCACCGCGCCGTCTGGCGGGTCCCCGCACGCCGATTCCTTTTTCGGAGCCGCTGGAGACCCAGTGCCGGATCGCGGACGATCGCATTGTCGCGGCCGCGCTCGAGATGATCGAATAAGAAGCCTTTGCGGAAACGAGAGCTGCGCCGATGGCAATTTTCCTGGACGAGAAGTGTGTTGCGGGTCTTGTAACGATGCAGGACGCGCTGGGAGCGCTGCGCACGGGCGCCGCAAGCGGAATCGCAACCAAGTACCTGGCGAACGAGGGCGCAGCGACGCTCGGCGTGCTGGGTTCCGGCCGTCAGGCGAGAACTCAGGTGGAAGCGGTAAGCCGGGTTCGGCCCATCCGGGAAGTNNGAAAGTCTGAAAATATTGAAATGGGAGAATGTTTTCAATCTCGCCGACGTAGTCTCGGGCCGGGTGCGCGGCCGGTCCTCCCCCGACGACATCACGCTTTTTAAATCTCTCGGCGTGGCGATCGAGGACGTCGCGCTGGCCGTCCGGGCCTACGAAAAAGCCGTGGAGCGCAAGGCAGGACAGGCGCTGCCTGACCTGACGGGATGAAGAGTCAGCCAATGTCAAGAATACCGATGATCAATGCGTAATCACATAAGGGTGCAACGATGACGACGACCAAGAAGAAACTGCTGCTGCCGGAAACGATGGCGATTACCGGTTGGGATTACGTGCGTGGCCGCGATGACGTCGAGGCGATCGCGTTTTCTCCTACCCTTCCGACGCCCGATTTTCAGTCGCTGCTGCGCGATGCCGATGGTGTGGCGCTGACCTCGACGCCGTTGCGCGCGGCCGACATCGACGCCGCGCCCCGGTTGCGCGCGGTCGGCAGGATCGGCGTGGGCTTCGACGCGGTGGATGTGCAGGCGTTGAACCGCCGGCGCATTCCATTGATGACCTGCGGCACCGACAATTCACCCACCGTGGCCGAGTATGCAACGTTCATGATGCTCACGCTGTGCAAACGCGGCGCCGCCAAGGATGCACTGGTCCGCCAAGGCCGCTGGTCCGAGCGCTTGTTCGAGCTTCCCACCGAACTGCTCGGCAAGACCCTGCTGATCGTCGGCTTCGGCCGCATCGGCACGCGCATCGCCAAGCGTTGTCTCGCGATGGAGATGAATGTGCAGGTGTACGATCCCTACGTGCCGGCGGACGCGGTACGGTCGGCAGGATGCACGCCGGTTGCGGATCTCGACGCCGCCTTGCCGCACGCCGATTTCGTCACCCTCCACTGCCCGAAGACGCCGGAAACCAAGGGCATGTTCAACGCCGCGCGGCTCGCGCGAATGAAATCCTCGGCCCGTCTCATCAACACCGCGCGCGGCGGCCTTGTCGACGAGGCGGCGCTTCACGCCGCGCTCGCA
>PLYS01000098.1 GCA_003153455.1 Betaproteobacteria bacterium
AAATGAATCCGATCAGCGTGGGGCTGCTGGGCATAGGCACGGTCGGCGGCGGCACCTGGAACGTGCTCGCGCGCAACCAGGAAGAAATCACCCGCCGCGCCGGGCGCGGCATCCGCATCACCAAGGTCGCCGACAAGGACCTGGCGCGGGCGAAGCAGTTGGTCGGGGGCAGGGCCGCGGTCACCGCCGACGCCTGGGAGGTGGTGAGCGATCCGGCTATCGATATCGTGGTCGAGTTGATCGGCGGCTGCACCGTCGCCCTCGAGCTGGTGCTGAAAGCGATAGCGAACGGCAAGCATGTGGTCACCGCGAACAAGGCGCTGCTCGCGACCCACGGCAACGAGATCTTCGCCGCGGCGCAGAAGAAGGACGTGATGGTTGCGTTCGAAGCCGCGGTCGCCGGCGGCATACCGATCATCAAGGCGCTGCGCGAGGGATTGACCGCGAATCGCATCGAGTGGATCGCCGGCATCATCAACGGCACCAGCAATTTCATCCTGTCCGAGATGCGCGACAAGGGGTTAAGCTTCGAAACCGTGCTCACGGAGGCGCAGCGGCTCGGGTATGCGGAAGCCGATCCGACTTTCGATATCGAGGGCATCGACGCCGCGCACAAGCTCACGATCATAGCGGCGATTTCATTCGGCATTCCGATGCACTTCAAGGATGCTTATACCGAAGGCATCTCGAAACTGGCCGCGGCGGACATCCGCTATGCGGAAGAACTCGGCTATCGCATCAAGCTGCTCGGCATTACCCGGCGCACGCCGAAGGGCATCGAGCTGCGCGTGCATCCGACACTGATCCCGGCGCGGCGGCTGATCGCGAACGTCGAAGGCGTGATGAATGCGATCCTGGTCAAAGGCGACGCGGTCGGCGCGACCATGTATTACGGCGCCGGCGCCGGCGCCTACCCGACGGCATCCTCGGTGATCGCCGATCTGGTTGATGTGACACGCATGCACACCGCCGATCCCGGGCATCGCGTGCCGCATCTTGCGTTCCAGCCGGACCGGCTCTCCAGCGTGCCGATCCTGCCGATCACCGAAGTCGAGACCTCGTACTATCTGCGCATGCGGGTGCACGACCAGCCGGGCGTGCTCGCCGACATCACGCGCGTTCTCGCCGACAGCGGCATTTCGATCGATGCGATGGTGCAGAAGGAGCCGTCGGCGGGCGAAGAGCAAGTCGACATCATTATGCTGACTCACCTCACGATCGAGAAAAGCATCAATGCCGCGATTGCCAGAATCGAAAAACTGCCGGTGGTGGCTGGCAAGGTCACGCGTATCCGCATGGAACAGCTGGGCTCTAAATAGCGTATGCATTACCTGAGCACTCGCGGCGGCGCCGCTGCCGCAAGCTTTTCCGACATTCTGCTCGGCGGCTTGATGAGCGACGGCGGTCTCGCCATGCCGGAATCCTACCCGCAGATCACCAGCGCCGAGCTCACCGTCTGGCGGCGGTTGAGCTACCCCGATCTGGCGTTCGAGATCATTCGCCGCTATGCCGACGACATCCCGCAGTCCGATCTCAGGCGGATCATAGCCCGCACTTATACCGCCGCGACGTTTCGTTCGGACGAAATCACGCCGGTGCGGCAATTGCAACCCGGCATTCACATCCTCGGTTTGTCGTACGGCCCGACGCTGGCGTTCAAGGACATTGCGATGCAGCTGCTCGGCAATTTGTTCGAGTATGCGCTGGCGCAGGGCGGGCGGGAACTGAACATCCTTGGCGCGACCTCGGGCGACACCGGCTCCGCGGCGGAATACGCGATACGGGGAAAACGCGGCATCCGCGTGTTCATGCTTTCGCCGCACCGCAAGATGAGCCCGTTCCAGACGGCGCAGATGTTTTCGCTGCAGGACACGAACATATTCAATATCGCGATCCGCGGCGTGTTCGACGACTGCCAGGACATGGTCAAGGCGGTCAGCAACGATCTCGCTTTCAAGGCGCGCCACCACATCGGCACCGTCAATTCGATCAACTGGGCGCGCGTCGTCGCGCAGGTGGTCTACTACTTCAAGGCCTACTTTGCGGTAACTCAATCGAACGATCAGACGGTGTCGTTTGCGGTGCCGACCGGCAACTTCGGCAACATTTGCGCCGGGCATATCGCGCGCTCGATGGGTCTGCCGATAGGCAAGCTGATCCTCGCCACCAATGAGAACGACGTGCTCGACGAATTTTTTCGCACCGGAATCTACCGCGTACGGCCGCCGCAGCAGGTGGTGCAGACTTCGAGCCCGTCGATGGATATTTCAAANNCGTCTTGAAACGATCCGCCGCGTGTATCGCGAGTCCGGCCAGATCATCGACACGCATACCGCCGACGGCGTCAAGGTCGGGCTCGAACATCGCGAGGAAGGCGTGCCGCTGGTATGCCTGGAGACCGCGCTGCCGGTCAAGTTTGCGGAGGCGATCCGCGAGGCGCTTGGGCGCGATCCGGAAGTTCCGGCGGGCCTCGAAAACCTCGAGCGCCTGCCGCAGCGCTTCACGGTGCTCGACCCGGATATCGATGCAGTCAAGAGCTTCATCGAGCGCATGGATTGACTCAGGAGCTCGAATACGCGCTCGGCGCGATGATCTGCTTCGGGTTGGCGGACTTCATCTACAAGCGTGCCGCCGGTGCAGGTGTGCAGGCGCACCATTTCATGATGGTTCAGGCCTGGTTCTTTGCGCCGACCGTCGTCTTATATGGGCTGTTTACCCGAACGCTGGTGTTCGAAGCGTCCGCGGCATGGGGCGCGGCGGCAGGTCTTTTCGTGTTTACCGGGCTCTACAATTTCGCGCGCAGCCTGAAGGGCGGGGCGATAAGCATCAACGCGCCTATTTTCCGACTCAGCTTCACGCTCACGGCCGCGCTCGCGGTGTTGCTGCTTCATGAACCGCTGACTGCTTTCAAGTTTGCCGGTCTGGCGCTTGCGCTGATCGCCGTGTTGTTGTTGCTGGGCGGCGCTGAGGCCGGCGGGACGCCGCGGTCCCGCGCGACCAAATCGTCGCTCATGCGGGTCCTGATTGCGACCCTGGCGCTGGGGATTGCCAACTTCATCTACAAGATCGGCGTTCTCGACGGGGCGTCGCCGGCTACGCTGCTGGTCGCTCAGGCCGGCGTATTCATTTCGGTGGCCACGATATTTGCCTGCATTGTCGACCGCGGGATCAAGCCGCCCGCTGCTGCGTGGCCCTATGCGGCGACAGCAGCTATTTTGCTTGTGCTCGCGTTTGTCTTTCTGCTCGAGAGCCTTACTCGCGGAGAGGCGAGTGTGCTGGTGCCGATCGCACAGATGGGTTTCGTCGTCACCGCGGTGCTCGGGATCGTGTTCCTGCGGGAATCGTTCACGTTGCGCAAAGGGGCCGGCCTGGTCGTGGCTCTTGCAGCGCTGGTATGCCTTGCGCGAAGCTAGCCGCGCCTCACTCGAGCTTGGCTTTGGCACGTCGCACCACGTCCTGAACCGCCTTGGCCCCCAGCCGGGGATAAACGGCGAGCGCATCCAGCAACGGACCGGCGGGGCAGCGTGGTAGAGTTTCAAACTCGAATCATGGTCAAGTATGACATCGACGGAAACCAGGTAATGAAGTCCGAATACAAGGCGAGCCCCGCCGCTTATAACGTCCATGCCGCGGTCTTGCAAGCGCGGCCGGACATCATGGCGGCCGTGCACACGCATTCTCCCGCGAACCTCGCGGTCTCCGCCCAGAAGCACGGCCTGTTGCCGCTCACGCAGTAGGCGATGCGCTTCTACCACCGCATCGGCGTCTATGATTCCAGGAGCCGCGACTGGGTCGCCAGCATGGCGCTGGTGGAGAAGTTGTATCCGGAATATAAGGAGTAGTCATCAATGGATACCACCCAGCTCAAACCGGGATTGAAAGGCTCCGCCGAAATCGTAGTCGGCGAACAGCACACCGCGCCGCACGTCGGCAGCGGCCGCGTGCGCGTGCTGGCGACGCCGGTGATGGTTAATCTGATGGAGGCGGCGGCGCTGCACGCCGTTGAGGGTTTACTGCCTGCGGGGTATCAAACGGTAGGTACCCACCTCGACCTCAAGCATTACGCAGCGACACCGGTCGGCATGCGCGTGCGCGCTTATGCGGAGCTGACCCAGGTGGAGAAACGCACGCTGACTTTCAGCGTGCATGCCGAAGATGAAAAGGAGCGCATCGGCGAAGGCATACACGAGCGCATCATCATCAACCTCGAGCGTTTCGACCAGCGCATGCAGGAAAAAATCGGCCTGATCGGAAAATCCCGGAAGCCATCTTAATGACACATCAGGAGGAGGACTGGCAATGAAGCACAAACTCATGTGCGCTGTCTGCGGCGCCCTACTTGCAATGCAGGGCTTCGCCGCGGCGATGGCCGAGGTGCAGGAGCTGAAAATACCGAAAGGCGCAGGCGGCATCGGTTTCCTGCCGCTGCTGGTGATGGAGCAGCAAAAGAGCATCGAGAAGCACGCTGCGGAACTGGGCAACAAGAGGCTGAAGGTTTCCTACGTCAACCTTGGGGGGCCGGCGGTAGTGAACGACGCGCTGCTGTCCGGTGCTGCGCACATGGCAGCGGCCGGGCCGCCGGCCTTCCTGTTCCTGTGGGACCGCACCCGCGACAACGCGCAGATCACGGGCATTGCAGCGATGACCTCGCTGCCGATGTATCTCAACACCAACAATCCTGATATCAAGGCGCTGCGCGACATCACGGCAAAGGACAGGATGGCGGTCACTGCGATCAAGGTGTCGATCCCGTCGATCATCATGCAGATGGCGGCGCGCAAGGAGTTCGGTGAAAAGGAAACATTCCGCTACGACCGCTTCACCGTCGGGCTCCCGCATCCCGACGGCGTTGCCGCATTGTTGTCCGGTATCAGCGAGATCGACCTGCACTTCACCTCGGTACCGTTTCACACGCGTGAACTCAAGGATCCGCGCGTGCACACGATCCTCGTTTCGGACGACGTGATGGGTGGGTCGACCACCTTCACCCTGCTCTACACGACCCGAAAGTTCCGCGACGAGAACCCGCTGACTTACAAGGCGATCGTGCGCGCGGTCAAGGATGCGATCGATTACATCAACCAGGACAAGAGGGGCGCGGCCCGGATCTATTTCGACTCGATCGGCGGCAAGGGTGAAACCATCGAAGAGATCATGGCGACGCTGAACGATCCCAAAAACGTGATCACCATGGTGCCGCAGAACACGCTCAAGTACGCGCATTTCATGCACGAGATAGGCTCGCTCAGGAATCGCGCACGCTCATGGAAGGACCTGTTCTTTCCGGAGATACATGATTTGCCGGGTAACTGACTTGAGATGGACTCCAGCCTCACGCGAACCCGGCACGCATCTCCAGCGGCCTCAATCAAAGCGCATGCCGGTAGCCTTGACTACTTTGCCGAATGCAATACTCGGCACGTAAAATTTCAGGGCTGGGTCGCGCGCTTCACCCACACCGCGCTGTCGTGAAATACCGCGCCGCCGTTCGGCGGCCCGGGATCGGCGCCAATCAGGGCGTTGACGCCGACGCCGGTCTCGAAATCCGAATTCGGCCAGATGCTTTCGACCACCAGCACGCCGCGCTGCAATCCATCGAACGCCTTCGCGTGCACTACGATCTCGCCGCGCTGATTGCCGATCTTCACACGGTCGCCGCTCGCGATGCGGAGCTGTTCGCAATCTGCGGGATGTATCAGCACGGTCGGCCGCTGCTCGCGCTTGCGCGAGCCCGGCGTTTCCGTAAAAGTGGTATTCAGGAACGACGTAGAGTTTCGCGATCTCTTCGATTTTCGCCGCGGGCAGTCCGGTAATGCTGGATGCCCAGTGCGGGGTGCGGGTGGCGAGATGCCGCTCAAGCTCGTCAGGCACGTCGGAGTATTTGCGCAGATATTCGCGATCCGCGTAACCGTCACGAAACATGATGTGCAAAGACCAAAGGCAGGATTAATCATCATCTAATCCCTCAATACGCTTGACCGCATCAGGCAATCAGTGCAAAGGTACCGATATCCGTTACTTGATTGGGGTCTTTGTATGGGTTCGTTGAACACGCTCTCCGCGGTTGAAGCGGCACACCAGATCGCCGCGAAAAAGATCACCTCCGAAGCGCTGGTGCGCGACTGCCTCGATCGCATCGCGGCGCGTGAGGTTGACGTGCAGGCATGGGAATATCTCGACCGCGATGGGGCGCTCAAGCAAGCGCGTGCCGCCGATGCGGGCCCGCCTCGCGGTTTGTTGCACGGGCTGCCGGTAGGGGTTAAGGATCTGATCGACACTGTCGATATGCCGACCACTTACGGCTCGCAGGTCTACGCCGGCCATCGCCCGGCGTGGGATGCAGCATGCGTGGCGCTGATGCGCGCTGCCGGCGGCATAGTGATGGGCAAGACGGTGACAACCGAGTTCGCGGGGATGTATCCAGGCAAGACGCGCAATCCGCACAATCCCGGGCATACACCTGGCGGCTCGTCTGCCGGTTCAGCCGCCGCGGTCGCCGACTACATGGTGCCGCTTGCGTTCGGCAGCCAGACCGCGGGCTCGGTGATCCGGCCGGCGGCGTTCTGCGGCGTGGTCGGCTACAAGCCGAGTTTCGGTCTGATCAGCCGCGTCGGTGTCAAAGCGCTGTCGGACACGCTCGATACCATCGGCACGATTGCGCGCACGGTGCCCGATGCCGCATTGCTTGCGGCCGCGGTCACCGGCCGCAGCGATTTGCTTGTCGAAAAACCGCTGTCCACCAAGCCGCGAGTCGGAATCTGCCGCACTTACGAATGGAAACAGGTGCAGCCCGAGACCGTCGCGGCATTTGAAAACGCGGCAACCAAGCTCGCCGCAGCAGGCGTCACGGTGAAGGAAATCAAGCTGCCGCCGACTTACGCGAGTCTGGTGCAGGCGCAGACCGACATCCAATTGGTCGAGCAGGCGCAATCGCTTGCGCACGAGCGGCTCACTTACCGCGCGCAGATCAGCGAACGGTTGCGCGACATTCTCGATGCGGGCATGAAAGTGTCGCCCGAACGCTACGACGCCGCGCAAACGCTGGCGCGCAACTGCCGCCGCACGCTGACCGAAGTATTCACCGATTGCGACGTGCTGCTCGCGCCGAGCGCACCGGGCGCCGCGCCTGCAGGACTCGACATGACCGGCGATCCGCTGTTCAGCCGCATATGGACGCTGCTGCGCGTGCCGTGCGTGAACATTCCGGTTGCAACCGCCGCGAACGGCCTGCCGGTCGGGCTGCAGGTGATAGGCGCGTTCGGCAGCGACGCACAAACGCTTGCTGCCGCGCATTGGCTGCACCAGACCTTGAATTTATTGAAAGCTTAGTGGCGCTCGTCAGCCAGCAGCCTGACGACATCCTTGCCGCCGCGCGACTTGTCGCGGCTCTCCGGCGTTTCCTTGCCGAGTGCGCTGGCGGCGACGAACTCGTAGAGGTCGCCGGCGCCATGAAACACGCGCGGGGTCAATCCCACCGCTTCGAAGGTGCGCGCGATTTCCAGCATTTCCGGCACCCAGCGATAAGCCTTGGGCGTCATCACCGGCAGCGCGCCGATGATCCGGTCGTAGATTTCACGATGCGTTTCGTTGAGCTGCGTTTCGAGCGCGGCATCGACGCCGAGCCGGCGCGCCGCGACCAGCACCTCGAGCCCCAGTGCGATCAAACCTTTGTTCATTGCGCCGTAGCACATTTTGATCGCGCTCGCATCGCCGATGCGGTCGCTCAATACGCGCACGCGCATCTGCGGCGTGGCAAGCTGCTCGAGTTCGCGCGCCTCGGGCCCTGAAACGTAAAGACAGGTCTTGGCAGTGCCGCGCGGCGGCGGGCCTATGATGCCGGCATCGGCGCAGCGGCCGCCGGCGGCGGTGATTTTGGCGTTGATTGCCTGCAGCGTGACCGGCGCAATCGCGTTGCAATCGACGAACAGCGGCTGGCGTTTGTTGGCATGCAGCGCCTGCGCCAGCTCGGATGCGAATTCGAGCGCGGCGGCGGGATTCATCACCGAAAGAATGACTTCGCATTTCGCGGTCAGATTTTCGATCGATCCCACGTCGGTCAGGCCCGCGTCCCGCGCCAGCGCCTTGCTGCGTGCGCTGCGCTTATCGAGCGCAGTGCAGACGTTAAATCCTTTCTGCTTGAGTTGTTGCGCGATTGCCTGCCCCATGTCGCCGGGGCTCATGACGCCGATGTTTTCGATTTTCATGCACTGATCTCCGATAGCAATGAGCGACGCGACTGCGTGCTTACTGTGGCGGATTCTACCTTATGTCGCGGGGCATTCGCTGTTCTCCTTATTCATCGCGCTCTATGCCAGCCGGCACCGCACAGCAGGGAGCGGCGTCCCCTACGCACCCAGGTAAACGGCGATAATAGTATCCGCGGGTTCAATTTATTCTGCTTAGCATGGGAACGGTGATGATACGCACGGTTATGCTGCCGGCTGGGAAAACGAGGATCCTGCCGTGCTTCGTCGCGATCGCCGCGATCGCCGCGATCGCCGCATGCGGCGAGAAAAACGGCACCACTTACCAGGGATACGCTGAAGGTGAATATGTGCGTGTGGCGGCCCCGTTTGCCGGCAACCTGCTACAGCTGCAGGTGAAGCGCGGCAGCGAGGTCAAGGCCGGCGACCCGTTGTTCACGCTCGAGCAGGAGAACGAGGCAGCGGCGCGGCGTGAAGCGGAAGAACGGCTGCGCAATGCCGCGGCGCAGCTTGAGGATCTGAAAAAGGGAAAGCGTCCGCCCGAGGTGGACACGGTCAAGGCGCAGCTCGAACAAGCGCGGGCGAGCCTCAGGCTGTCCGAAGTCAGCCTGCAGCGNNCGCGCGAATAATGAACGCGACAAAGCGCATGTCGCCGAGTTGGAAGCACAGGTCGTGACGGCCGGGCTTGCCGCGCGTCAGGATCAGATTCGTGCCGCCGAGCACAACGTTACCGCGGCACGCGAAGTGCTCGTCCAGGCCGATTGGAAACTTGCCCAGAAATCGGTGCGGGCGCCGGTGGCGGGGCTTGTCAACGACACTAATTACGTGCCCGGTGAGTGGGTGCCGGCAGGCTCCCCGGTGGTATCGATGCTGCCGCCGCAGAATATCAAGGTGCGCTTTTTCGTGTCCGAAACGGTGCTCGGCGCGATCAGGAGCGGCCAGCAGGTCGATATCAGTTGCGACGGCTGCGGTGCGCCGATTGCGGCGCAAATCACTTTCATCTCGCCGCTGGCCGAGTTCACTCCGCCTGTGATCTACAGCCGCGAAGCGCGCGCCAAGCTGGTGTTCCTGATCGAAGCGCGCTCGACGCCGGAGGACGCGGTCAAGCTCCATCCCGGCCAGCCGCTCGAAGTGAGGCTCAAGCCGTGAATAATGATGCCGCCGTCATCGACGTGCACGGCCTCAGCAAGAGCTTCGGCGCCAGGCGCGCGGTGGACAATTTTTCGCTGCGTGTTGGCCGCGGCCGGATTTTCGGCTTTCTCGGTCCCAACGGCAGCGGCAAGACCACCACCATCCGCATGTTGTGCGGGCTGCTCAAGCCGGATGCCGGCAGCGGCACCTGCCTCGGGTTCGACATCATCCGCGACGCGCAGGAGATCAAGCGCCGTATCGGCTACATGACGCAGCGCTTCAGTCTCTACGAAGATCTTTCGATTCGAGAAAATCTCGATTTCATCGGCCGCATGTACGCGGTACCCGGGCGGCGCAGCAAGGTGGACGCCACGCTCGGGCAGCTCGGGCTCACCGAACGCCAGCACCAGGTTGCCGGGCAACTGTCGGGCGGCTGGAAACAGCGGCTTGCGCTCGCCGCGTGCCTGCTGCACGAGCCGCAGCTGCTGTTGCTCGATGAGCCCACAGCGGGCGTGGACCCCAAGGCGCGGCGCGNNATGGACGAGGCCGAGCGCTGCCATCAGCTTGCCTATATCGCCTACGGCAAGCTGCTGGCCGTGGGAACGGCCGCCGAGGTGGTGCGCGATTCCGGCCTGGCGACCTGGCAGGTGACCGGGCCGGATCTGCCGCAGCTCGCGAAACGTCTGCGCGCCACGCCCGGCATCGCGATGGTCGTGCCATTTGGGATGACGCTGCATGTCAGCGGTTCCGATCTGCAGCGGCTGCAACGCTGCATCGCCGATTTCCAGGGCGACGAGCGCTACGCCTGGACCCGGATCGAGCCGGGACTGGAAGACGTGTTCATTCATCTGATGGAAGGCACACACGAACGCATCCTGCAATGAGCACCGCATTTTCATGGGCCCGCATTTGGGCGGTAATGGTCAAAGAATTCGTGCAGATGCGCCGCGACCGGCTCACGTTTGCGATGATGGTAGGCATCCCGATCATGCAGCTGATCCTGTTCGGTTATGCCATCAACACCGATCCCAAAGCGCTGCCCACCGCAGTTCTGGCCGCCGACAACAGCGTATATGCGCGCAGCTTCGTGCGCGCCATGGAGAACAGCGGCTATTTTCGCGTCGTGTCTCAAATCAGGACGGAGCGCGAAGCCGAAGAACTGCTCGCGACCGGCGCGGTGCAGTTCGTGGTGACCATCCCGGAGAATTTCGCGCGCAAGCTCGAGCGCGGCGAGCGCCCGGCAGTGCTGGTCGAAGCCGATGCAGCCGATCCGGCGGCGACCAGCAACGCGCTCACCGCGTTGCTCTGGCTCAACCAGACCGCGCTCGCGCGGGACCTTGCGGGACCCCTCCAGTACTTGCAGAACGCGCCGCCGCCTTTCGAGGTGCGCGTGCACCGCCGCTATAACCCCGAAGGCATCTCGCAGTACAACATCGTGCCGGGGCTGATGGGCACGATCCTCACCATGACGATGGTGATTATGACCGGGCTCGCGATGACGCGGGAGCAGGAACGCGGCACGATGGAGAACCTGCTTGCGACGCCGGTGCGGCCGCTCGAAGTGATGATCGGCAAAATCGTGCCCTACATCATCGTCGGCTACATCCAGGTGTCGATCATTCTCGCCGTGGCGCGGCTGCTGTTCGCGGTGCCGATGGTAGGCAGCGTAGTGCTGCTGTCGCTGGTGCTGATCGTGTTCATCGCCGCGAACCTTGCGATCGGGTTCACCTTTTCCACCATCGCCAAGAACCAGCTGCAGGCGATGCAGATGGGATTCTTCTTCTTCCTGCCTTCGATCCTGCTCTCCGGGTTCATGTTCCCGTTCCGCGGCATGCCGGAGTGGGCGCAATGGATAGGGCAGATGTTCCCGCTTACGCATTTCCTGCGCATCGTGCGCGGTGTTCTGCTCAAGGGCAACGATTTCATCGCGATCCTGCCCAGCCTGTGGCCGATCGCGGCATTTCTGCTGATCGCGACGCTGGTGGCGCTCAATCGCTATCGCGAGACGCTGGATTGACGCATGACCGGGACTAGGGAATAGGCATCACACCCATCACCCATCACCCATCACCGTTAGCGGCTGCGCCTTGCCGCTCAAACGCGCACCCAGTGTCAGAATTGCCGGGGCGCGTTTCAGCAATGCTACGACCAGCTGCGCCGTCGCCGGCCGCATCGCCAGGTGTGCGAAAACTGCGGCCGCGTGAATGCGCCGCGCAAAATTCTTGCGCCAGCTTGCCGCGTAAGCACGCCCGATAGTCCCGATTCCACGTCCAGAGAAGGCGGCGTCCTTCTGCGTAATGAGGCGCTCGCACAAGATCCAGGCCGATTGTATGGCCATGCTGATGCCTTCGGCCACGATCGGATGCGCTTCGCCTGCGGCGTTACCGACCAGGAAGATACCGTCGTTACGAAATGGCCGGATTCCCGGCCGGATGGGCCCCGCCGACAACCACGCTCCATCCCGCGTCGCGCCGGAAAGCGTCGCGTCGACTCCGAGGCACGCAGCACGAACGTGCGCGAATACGGCTTCGGACGCCCTGGCGTCCCGCCACTGTTGCCGGCATCGCTCCAAGTAATCGCGGCGGATGCAGCATGAGAAACTCGTGCGGCCGCCATCGCTTTGGACCATGCCTCCGTAGCCGCCGGGAAAAACCAGGAGCGGCATCAGCCCCGGCGGCAAATCGCTGTTCCGAAAGTGCGCTTTGAATGCGAATAGATCCGACGCGCGTGGCGGGTAGCGCAGGTTCTGCGTCGGTATCGTTCCGCGCTCCCACGAGCCGTGCGCGGCGATGATGATGCGCGCTTGCAACTGTGTGGTTTCCCGCGTGTCTTTCGCAACGGCCGCGCACACGAAACTGCCTGCGGCCTGCTCCACCCGCACAAGAGTCCATGGCTGCAACACCTCGGCGCCTGCGTGCGCCGCGCCGGCCAGTATGAGCGCGTCAAGGTGCTCGCGTCCCAGCGCTCTGCCGTACGCTTCCGATTCATTCCGCGCGCAAGGCATATCAGCGGCGAGGATCGTTTTGCCGGCGTATAAACCGATCTGCCGAATTTCAGGGCCCGCCTGCGCCAGAAAGGATCCGGCAATTCCGATCTCACGCAGCAACGGCAAACTGGTTGCCGATATGAACTCTCCGCACACTTTGCGTCGCGGAAACGGCGTCTTTTCCACCACTGCGACTGACCATCCCGCACGTGCGAGGATGAGAGCCGCCGTCGCACCGGCAGGTCCCGCTCCGATGACGAGGACGTCATACGATTTCATAGGTACCCGCAGTGTCCAGCAACACGATTCGAGTTAACCCGCGAAGCGACGAAACAGTGGCTGAACAGGCCGTGCGCGCGCTCCCGCAGCGTCCACGCGCGAGTTGCGGGCCACAACGCTGACAATTCCCGGCCGTCAAACCCCGCCCTCACGCTGACAACGGCATCGTGCCGGCTTACGTCGTTGCACCCGACAATCCCCAGCAGATGGCTGCCAACCAGCGCCAGTCCCGAACGCCG
This sequence comes from Betaproteobacteria bacterium, assembly GCA_003153455.1. Classification (GTDB taxonomy): domain Bacteria; phylum Pseudomonadota; class Gammaproteobacteria; order Burkholderiales; family SG8-41; genus PALSA-1004. Next base: position 12,840 of record PLYS01000098.1, read on the forward strand.
GGGTTCGCACGCTATGAACGTGCGCGCGCGTTGCGCAGCCAGGGACAGCAACAGGGTCAATCTCGCGGTGTCGAAATGGTGCAGGAACAGGTTCGCGATGATCACATCGAAAACGCGGTCTGCCGATTGCGCCAGCCATTCGAAGACGTCCGCCGTCACGGCTTCCGCCTGCCATCCCATGGACACAAACTCTTCGTGAGTCCTGGCACTAACAATATCCTGCCGGTCGAGCAGAACGACATGCACGTCTTTCCACCGGGTTGCGGTTCTTTCCGCCAGCCGCAGCATGAATCTCCCGTCGCCCGCGCCGATTTCGGCGATCGTGCGCGGCGATCCGTGACGAAAGCTGCGCGTGAGTTCCCGCGCGACGCAGGTTGCGTTCGTCATCAGCGCATTGATGCGCCGCAGATCGCGGCGCGATTTTATGGCGCGCGGATCGCCTGGCGGAAGCTCGTCAAGCCATTCGGGCTCGATACGGCGGGGAATATTCATGGACGCGCGCGTTCGGGCATACCGCTCCGCCAGCTAGGCTACTTTAAGCAATGCGCCATGGCAGCTGAAGCCGGCTCCGAACGACGACATCCACCAGCATCCGCCGGGCGCGTTGTGCCGCAACGCCGCTTGCAGTACGAAATACACAAACGGGCTGCTCAGGTTACCGAACTCGCTTAATACTTGACTGCTCCAGCGAACATCCGCGGCGGTAAGTCCGATCCTCTCTTGCAGCGCCTCAAGCACTTTGCGCCCGCCCGCGTGCCAGATCCAGGCGCTGATCTCGCTGCGTGACATCCCTTCGCTGCTCAATACGTCGTCGAGCACGGTTTCGGCGCATTGCGCAGCAAGTACTGGCACCTGTGGGGTGAGGATATTGCGCAACATGCCATTTTTGTGCTCGAAGCGCAGTGCGTCACGCTCAGCCGGAATGGTCAGCGAACCAGCCGCCTTCCACTCGACGCGGCGCGTTCCGGAGTTCGGCGCAGCGGCGAGCACCGCGGCGCCGGCGCCATCGCCAAACAGACAGGCGCTGATGAGGACTCCGGGATCGTTATCGAGATAAAACGCCGCGCTGCAGATTTCAACGCATATCGACAATACCGTTTCGCAACGCTTGGCGCTCAGCAGCGCTTCGGCGGTGCGCAGGTTCGGCAGCGCCGCGCCGCAGCCTTGACCTACCAGATCCAGCGCGAGCACGTTCGGCTTCAACCCGAGGCGTTCCGCGACATAACTGGTAAGTCCGGGGCAAAGGTAACCGGTGCAGGTGCTGATGATGACCGCGTCGATGTCATGCGGACGAAGACCGCTTTGCTGCAAAGCGTCGGTCGCCGCCCGGGAAGCAAGCACCGGAGCGTGTCGGGCAAAGCGGCGATGCAGCGTGTCGGGATCGGCCGCGAAAACCTCATCGAGCGAATCGAGCGCGAGGGATCGCGTGCGGATGCCGTTGTTGTGCAGCAAGACTTTCTGCAAGGTGGCGCGCGCGCGCCGGTCAAGCTGCGCGAACTGCGCGGATGCTTGGAACGCCTCCCAGCACTGGACTTGGGTGTAACGATTCGGTGGCGCCGCGGTGCCCAGCCCTACGATAAACATCGGTTATCCTCAAAACAATTGCCGAAACGAGCGCCGGCGTGTGCCGGATTATCCACCGTTTGGGGCGTGTTAAGCTTGCGCGCGTGATTACCTCGTTTCGCTGCGGCGGCGCACACTTGTTCCGGGTTCCCATGCGATTGGCCGCACGGTTGGCTGCAATCATGCCGCTTGCAGCAGGCGGTGCGCAATTGCCGGAAACCGTGCGCTTTCCCAGCCAGGATTGCAAGACCGAGATTCGCTCGCGCGGCGTCAGTGTGCGTGCCGCGTTAGTTGCGCTGTGTTTTTTAGTCACGGGTTACGCTTACGCAGCGGCCGGCGCGCCAGCGGGAACCGCGATCGCATCAGCGCATCCGCTTGCAACCGAGGCCGGCTACAAGGTGCTGCGCCGGGGCGGAAATGCGTTTGACGCCGCGGTCGCAGTCGCCGCGGCGCTGGCGGTGGTTGAACCGTATTCGTCCGGACTCGGCGGCGGCGGCTTTTGGCTGCTGCACCGTGCCGCCGATAGCCGGCAGGTCATGATCGACGCGCGCGAAACCGCGCCGGAGGCAGTTACGCTTGCGATGTATCTGGATGGCAGCGGCACGCCGATTCCCGGCGCGACGCTGCAGGGCGGCAAGGCGGCGGCCATCCCGGGCGTGCCTGCCGGCATGGCGCATCTGGCGCAGCGCTACGGCAGGTTGCCGCTGGCGCAATCGCTGGCGCCGGCGATCGCNNCCGCAGCCGGGATACCTGTTGCGGCAGCCGCAGCTTGCCGCAACGCTGGAATTGGTGGCGCAGCAGGGACGCGACGGGTTTTACCGTGGGCGTATTGCGCGGGCGCTGGTCGCGGCAGCGAACGGCGCGGGCGGCGTGTGGAGCTTGTCCGATCTCGAGAATTACAAGGCGGTCGAGCGCGCGCCGGTCAAGTTCAGTTATCGCGGAGCCACCATCGTCACAGCCGCGCTGCCGTCCGCGGGCGGCGTGACGCTTGCGCAGGCGCTGAATATCCTCGAACAGTTCACGCTTGGTGATGCGCGCGACCCGGCAGCCGCGCATTTCGTGGTCGAAGCGCTGCGGCGTGGCTTCCAGGATCGCGCGCTGTATCTTGGTGACAGCGACTTCGTGCCAGTGCCGAGCGCGAAATTGACAGCCAAGTCTTACGCGCGCGACCGTGCCGCTACCATCGACCCGGCAGCGGCAACGCCGAGCGACGGACTCGCCACCGGCACCGCGCCGGTCAGCGCAAGCGGCAACACCACGCATTACTCGGTGATCGACGCCGGGGGCAATCGGGTCGGCGCGACCTTGAGCATCAATTTCCTGTTCGGTTCCGGCATCGTCGCCGGCGATACCGGCGTGCTGCTGAATAATGAAATGGATGATTTTTCACTGCAGCCGGAAATTCCGAACGCTTACCGCTTGCGCAGCGGCGAGGCGAACGGCATCGCGCCGCGCAAGCGGCCGCTCTCCAGCATGACGCCGACTTTCGTTGAAGACAGCAAGGGCGTGCTGGTGCTCGGAGCGCCGGGAGGCTCGCGCATCATCAGCATGGTGTTGCTCGGCATACTCGATTACGTGAACCAGAGCGAAGTCGACCTCATGCGCATTGTCGCGGCGCCGCGCTACCACCATCAGTACTGGCCGGACCGCATCGAGATCGAGCCTGAAAGCTTTTCCGGTCAATGGCGTGCAGCGCTCGAAGCCAAAGGGCACAAGCTGCAAGTGGCGAACCGCAAATGGGGAAATATGCAGGTGGTATTCAAATCAAAATCAACAGGCGCCGCGCAGGCGGCGAACGATCCACGCGGCATGGACATCGGCTGGTATTAGCAGTCGGCTAAACTGCAGGCGTTGGATGGCGTTTCTCATCTTTTCTAATTTTCTAAACTGTAAGACAATCTGCACTTTTGCATTAACTCCAAGGAGGAATCATGTCAGAAGCTGGGCACGGTCTAGGCCCCGAGCATGGCGGGCCGCAGAACAAAAGAATTGCGTTGTTGATTTCGGTGCTGGCGCTGGTGCTGGCGTTTTCCGAGACGCTCGGCAAGGGTGCGCAAACGATGGCTCTCAGCCAGAACATTGAAGCGTCCAACCTGTGGTCCTTTTTCCAGGCCAAGACCATCCGCATGACGGTGCTGCGCACGGCAGTTGAAGGAACCGAGATCGAATTGCAGCAAATCAATCTGCCCAGGACGAAAGAGGCGATCGAGCAACGCATTGCTGCCTGGCGCAAGACTGCTGAGCGCTACGATTCGGAACCGGAAACCGGTGAGGGCCGCAAGGAACTCGCCGCGCGCGCCAAAGCGGCCGAGGGGAAGCGCGATCGTGCGCTTGCGGCCTATCATCATTACGAACTTGCGTCGGCAGCCGTGCAGATCGGCATCGTGCTCGCTTCGGCGGCGATCATCACCGGCATCGCCGCGCTGGTCTGGATTGCCGCAGGGCTAGGCGTTGGGGGCATTGTCTTTTGCGCGATCGGATTTTTCGCGCCGACGGCGGTGCATCTGTTCTGAACGCGGCAAGCATAACGGTCTTCTGCGGTATTATTAGCCGGTTATGAAAACAACCTTTCTCGAATTCGAGCAGCCGATCGCGGAGCTGGAAGCAAAAATCGACGAACTGCGTTACGTGCAGGACGATTCGGCGCTCGATATATCGGAGGAGATCGCGCGGCTGCAGAAAAAAAGTCAGGCGTTGACCAGGGAAATCTACGGCAAGCTCTCGGCATGGCAGATCGCGCAGGTCGCGCGCCATCCGCAGCGGCCCTATTCGCTTGACTACATCCAGAATCTTTTCACCGGCTTCGAAGAACTTCACGGCGATCGCGCGTTTGCCGACGATCCGGCGATAGTCGGGGGGCTGGCGCGCTTCAATGACCAGTCGGTGATGGTGATCGGGCAGCAGAAAGGACGCGATACCAAGGACAAGATTTACCGCAATTTCGGCATGTCCAAGCCCGAAGGCTACCGCAAGGCGCTGCGGCTGATGAGGTTCGCCGAAAAATTCGGCATGCCGGTATTTACTTTCATCGACACGCCGGGTGCTTATCCCGGCGTCGGCGCCGAAGAGCGCGGGCAATCGGAGGCGATCGGCCGCAATCTGTATGTGATGGCCGAGTTGCGCGTGCCGATCCTCTGCACCGTGATCGGTGAAGGCGGCTCGGGCGGCGCGCTGGCGATCGCGGTGGGGGACGCGCTGCTCATGTTGCAATACGCGACCTACTCGGTGATTTCGCCGGAGGGGTGCGCCTCGATTCTGTGGAAGAGCGCCGAACATGCCGCCGAGGCCGCGGAAACGCTCGGCATCACCGCGACCCGTCTCAAGACTCTCGGTCTGATCGACAAGATCGTAGCCGAGCCGCTGGGTGGCGCCCATCGCGATCATGACGTGATGATGCAGAACCTGAAAAAGGCATTGCAGGATACCTGGCGGCAGCTGCAGGACAAGTCGACTGACGAACTGCTCGAAGCGCGCTTCGCGAGGCTGATGGGTTATGGCAAGTACAAGGAAGTCGCCCACAAGTAGCGATCTGCCTGCTCACGTTACTGCAGTCCTGAAGCAGCATGTGAAGAGCGGCGGCCGGCTGCTCGTGGGCTTGAGCGGCGGCGTCGATTCGGTGGTCTTGCTAGACTTGCTGCGGCGCTTGTCGAAAAAACTCCGGCTTGAGCTTGCCGCGCTACACGTCAATCACCAGATTAATCCCGCTGCCGGCCGCTGGGCCGCGTTTTGCCGCGCATTTTGCAGGCGGCATGGCGTTGCGCTCACGGTCGTGCGAGTGAAGGTGCCGCGCCGCAGCAGTCTCGAAGCGGCGGCGCGCGCCGCCCGCTACCGGGCCTTTGCGGCGCAGCCTTCCGATTTCATTGTGCTTGCCCACAACCTCGACGATCAGGCCGAAACGGTGTTCTTGCAGTTGCTGCGCGGCGCCGGCGTCAAAGGACTGAGTGCAATGCCGGTGGTGCGGGGAGAGGGGAGAGGAGAGAGGAGAGAGGAGGAAAACCGCTCTCGGCCGGCGCGGCGCTTCACGCCTCACCCCTCACGCCTCACGCCTTCGATTCTGCGGCCGTTGCTCGAAGTCCCACGCAGCGAGATCGAAGCTTATGCGCGACAACGCAAGCTCAAGTGGATAGAGGACGACAGCAATGCCGATCTCGGGTTCGACCGTAATTTCCTGCGGCACCGGGTTTTGCCGGTCATTGCGCAGCGCTACCCGTCGTACCGCAAGACCCTGTTGCGCGCGAGCCGCAATCTCGCCGAGGCTGCGCAACTGCTGGACGAACTCGCAGCGGCCGATGCGACGCTCACGACGACTGGACTCGGCATCGCCGCATTACGCCGGCTTTCAACGCCGCGCGCAAAAAACGTGATCAGGTATTTTCTTGCTGCGCAGGGCATAACCATGCCTAATGCGGCGCGGCTCGATGAATGCGTGCGCCAGTTGCTGCCGCAGCGCGCGACGCGCGCCACGATTGACCTCGGCGACCATGAATTGCGCCGTTACGCGAATGAATTGCGCGTCGTCGCCAAAATCATGACGCCGCCGCGCGACTTTTGCCAGACATGGCGGGGCGAAAGCAGGCTGCGCCTGCCGGAACTCGGCGGCACGCTGGTGCTGAAGAAAAGCCGCGGCGCGGGCATCAGCCTCGACAAACTCACGGCGCAGCCGGTGACGGTGCGCCTGCGTCAGGGCGGAGAGCGCATCCAGCCGCATCCTGAGCGGCCCCGCCGCAGCCTGAAGAATCTGCTGCAGGAAACACGCGTGCCGCCGTGGCTGCGCGATCGTTTGCCGCTGCTCTATTGCGGCGACGAACTGGCGTGGGTCGCTGGAATCGGCGTCGGCTGCCGGTTTCGGGCGGGGCCTGGCGAAGCATCGGTGCAGCCGCTATGGTTGCCGTCGAGGTAGTTGCGGCAGAAGCCCGGTGGTGCTGATTAAGGGTGACCGCGGACAGCGTGCAGGCCAAAGTGACCGCTGCGCTCGGCGTGTGGTTTCTCGCGGAGTCGACCGAGGACCGTTTCAAGCGCAGTGCTAAAGCGCGCCATATGGCGCGAATTCGCTTTATTTCAAAGCCTTATCGTGATAACCTTCACGGTTATTCTTGACAACGCAAGCTAGGTTCGAAGGATTCTGCATGGCAGTTGAACGCACTCTTTCCATCATCAAGCCGGACGCGGTGGCCAACAACGTGATCGGCCAGATTCTGACCCGTTTTGAGG
>PLYS01000105.1 GCA_003153455.1 Betaproteobacteria bacterium
CCGCTGGAAAACCGGCTGGAGGAGTTGATATCGATCGTGCAGTTCGTCGATCAGCACCGCCTCGGCCCGACGTGGCGGTTGCTGCATGAACACCAGGTTCGCGACGACCATGGACGCGTGGTGGGCTACCGCAAACTCGGCGACATCGGCCGTACCCTTGCGCCGGTAATGATACGCAGGCGCAGGAGCGAAGTGCTCTCCCAATTGCCGCAACGGACCGACAAGAATGTGTTCGTGGCGATGACCGAACAGCAGATGGACCTGCACGAAGCAAACCGCGAAATCGTAGCCCGCATCGTGGCGCGCTGGCGCAGGACGCGCTACCTGTCGGAAACCGACCAGCGCCCCCTCACCTGCGCGCTTCAGAACATGCGCATGTCCTGCAACAGCACTTTCCTGCTCGACCACGAAACGGACCACGGCGTCAAAGCTGACGAACTCGCGGCGCTGCTCGAAGACATCTTCGAAGACCCGGACGCGAAAGCGGTGGTGTTCAGCCAGTGGCTGGGTACCCACGAACTCATCGCGCGGCGGCTCATCGCGCGCGGCTGGGGCCACGTGGTATTCCACGGCGGCGTGCCGTCGGACAAGCGCAAGGACCTGGTCGAGCGCTTTCGCCACGATCCGCGCTGCCGTGTATTCCTTTCTACCGACGCCGGCGGAGTCGGCCTGAATTTGCAGCATGCCGCGACTGTCATCAACATGGATCAGCCCTGGAATCCCGCGGTGCTGGAGCAGCGCATCGCGCGTGTGCATCGCATGGGCCAGCAGCGTAGCGTGCAAGTGGTCAACTTCATCGCGCAGGGCACGATCGAGGAGGGCATGCTGCCGTTGCTGAAGTTCAAGAAGTCGCTGTTTGCCGGCGTTCTTGACGGCGGCAGCAGTGAAGTCTCAATGAATGGCACGCGCCTTGCACGCTTTATCGAGGGAGTCGAAAAGGCCACGGGTTCGATGGGCAGCGTGGAGATTCAGGAGCCGCAGGCATCAGCGCAAGCCGAGCCCGCGGCCCCGAATTCTGCATTCGTGGAACAAGCTGCCGCAAATGCGGATACCGGTTCAACGGCAGACGAGCAACCGAAGGCAAGCGTGGGACCGGGAAACGACGCGCTACGGGGGCTGATCGACACGGGAATCAAGTTTCTGACGCAGCTTGCCTCCGCGTCACGGCAGTCGGGAACGGAGCAGACACCGGCGGCCCCAAATCCGTTCCTGGAAACCGACGCGAAAAGCGGCAGGAGCTATCTCCGCCTGCCGCTCCCCGAACCGCAGACACTGGCAACGATCGCCGGGATGCTCGCGGCTTTTCTGTCGCCGCCGCAAGGGAAATAATCGCGTCATCGCGATTTTGGGGCGGATTTATCACCCCCTATCCTTTATTTCATCGGCGGCTCGGACTTATTCTTAACATCCGGTTCGTCCCCGTTTGCGCCAGTCTATTTCTTGTGAAGGGATAAAATAATGAGTCCAGTTGTATTCCTGGGAATTTTACTCGCCGGAGTTCTCATGTTCGCCGATCACGCATGCGCTGCCGAGCCGGAGATCTTACCGGCGGTACGCGATCAATTCGCCGCCGTAACCGCGCATCCCCAAGTCAAGCAGGCGCTCGATTTCATCAAGGGCGATGACGCGAAGACGCTCGCCGAGCAGAAGACGATCGTCGCCATTGCGTCGCCGCCATTTAACGAGAAAACGCGCGCGCAGGATTACGTGAAGCGCCTCGCCGCGCTCGGTTTCAACAACGCTGCCATCGATAAAGAAGGCAACGTGATCGCCGTGCGGCCGGGAACGGGCGGTGGCCCGAAACTCGTTGTATCGGCGCATCTGGATACGGTTTTTCCTGCAGGAACCGATCTCACAATCAAGGAGAAGGACGGCAAGCTTTACGCGCCCGGAATCGGTGATGACACGCGCGGGCTGGCCGAGTTATTGTCCATGGTCCGCGCATTAAACGCGACGAATATCAAAACCGTGGGCGACATCTGGTTCGTCGGCACGGTGGGCGAAGAAGGCCTCGGCGACTTGCGCGGCGCAAGGGCGTTGTTCCGCGACAATAAGGACCTCGACGGCTTCATCTCGATCGACGGTGCGCAGCCCTCGCGCATCACCTATGTGGCGGTCGGGAGCCACCGCTATCGCGTTACCTTCACCGGGCCGGGCGGACACAGCTTCTCCGCATTCGGCCGTCCGTCCGCGATCCATGCGATGGGGCGCGCCATGGCAAAGATCGCCGACTTGAAAACGCCGAAGGAACCGAAGACGACATTTACCGTCGGCACGGTACGCGGCGGCACGTCGGTCAATGCCATTGCGGGCGATGCCGCGATGGAGCTCGATATGCGCTCGGTCGGGATGCAACCGTTGCTCGATATCGAAGCGGCTGCGCTCAAAGCCATCAAGGATGCGGCGGCCGAGGAGAATGCGCGCTGGGACAGCGACAAGATCACTGTCGACATCAAGCTCGTCGGCGATCGCCCGGCCGGTTTCCAGCCCCCGGATGCGCCTATGATCCAGGCTGCGATGCTCGCGGTGCGCGCAATCGGATTGAAGCCGGTACTGGAAGAACCCGCGAGCACCGACTCGAATGTTGCGATCAGTCTCGGCATTCCTGCGATGACGATAGGCCGCGGTGGGGTGAACGGCGACAATCACTCGATCAATGAGTGGTTCGACCCGAAGGATGCTTACCTCGGTCCCCAGAAAAACCTGCTCACGGTGCTCGCGCTGGTTGGCGTGGAAGGCGTTTCCAAACCGATACTCGCGAAAGGAACAGCGAGGAAGTAACACGTCGTCCGTGATGCCGGCGAGTCGGGGAGCTTTCTGCTCATGATTCACTGTAGCAATTTGCAGCGTTTAAGAGGATGCGATTTTTGCTGGCCCGTTACGGTCCGTTGTCCTCCTTAAAAAATGGGGTCGGGTTCACATTCCCACTAATTCAAGCCGTCCGGGTCTATTGCAGGTCTCCCTCGCTTGGGTTACCGCGCCGCACGTTTCAGCGACGCTCGCCGAAAAGTGAACCCGACCCCATTTTCTCCGCACTACTGTTTCATCGAGCCATTGTCGTTCATAGTGAGGATCGTACGTGCGTTACTCCAGAACCGGGGCAACGCCAACCTGCGCCAGCCACTGCTCTTGAATCCTGGCCAGCGTGCCATCGGCCCGCAGCGCATCGACTGCCTTGCTCACACATGCAGTGAGGCTGCTGCCTTTGCTCAAGACCAGGCCAAATTGCTCGCCACCCGCAGTCGCGTTGGCAAATTGGCCGACGACGACGCCGTTTTCGAGTTCGGCCGCAGTGATGAAGAACGCGGTAGGCAGGTCGACGATAAGGCCATCGATCTGTCCGTTTACGAGCGCCTGCTTCGCAATGTCGTTGTCATCAAAAGCGACGGGTAGTGTCGTTGGCTTGATGACGTCGGTCAACGTCGTGTAGGAAGTTGTGCCGATCGCAGCTCCCAATGTTGCGTTCCTGAGGTCGGCAATTGACTTTGCGCCGTCGATCTTCGATCCCTTGATCGTGATGATCGCCTGGTTAACGTCGTAGTAGCCAGACGAGAAGTCCACGGACTTTTTGCGTTCGTCGGTAATTGATACCTGATTGATATCAAAGTCGAATTGCTTGACGCCTGGCACGATCACACTGGCGAATGGTGCAACAACCCATGTGACATTCGCTTTGGCGAAGCCAAGCTTTGCGGCGACGGCATACGCCACTGCGGACTCGAAGCCTTCGCCGTTTGTTGGATCATCGTTGTTGAACCAGGGTGCGAAGGCAGGCTTATCGGTGCCAATCGTCAATTTACCTGCTGCAAGCGTGGCGAGATTGCTCGCAACGCAACCGTCTGGAGCCGATGTACCAGTGTCGTATCGCGCGCCGCACGCCATTAGGAACAATGAGGTCGATGCGGCTATTGCGAGGATCGTGCGACGGAGCGCCATGGGGTTTCTTTCCAAAAGCTAGAGGTGTTCCTCGGTGCGCAGCGACAGCTCCACCATGCGCTCCAGAAGCTGGTCCGAAGGCAAGCCGACGAAGTTGCGTAGCACCAGCTCCTTGGTGTAGAGGCGCACGAGGT
>PLYS01000273.1 GCA_003153455.1 Betaproteobacteria bacterium
GTGCCGTCGCCGAAGAAGCACACCGCGACCTGCTCGGTGCCGCGGTATTGCGCCGACCATGCGGCACCTGCCGCGACCGGCAGATGCGCGCCGATGATCGCGTATGATCCCATTGCACCTTTCTTGACGTCGGTCAGGTGCATAGAGCCGCCTTTGCCACCCAACAGGCCGCACTGGCGCCCCATCAACTCGCCGAGCACGCCCTCCATCGACGCGCCGCGCGCGAGCGTATGGGCATGGCCGCGGTAAGTACAGAACGTCCAGTCGTCAGGACGCATCGCGACACCGAATGCGGCGGCAATCGCCTCCTGCCCGAGCGACAGGTGACTGGTGCCTTTGACCAGATTCTGCAGAAAGAGATCATAAGCGCGCTTCTCGCAGTAGCGCAGCTCGAGTTGCAGGCGATAAAGCTCGAGCCGCGTTTCACGGCCGATGTCGATCGCAGGTGGCGCTGATTTTTTGCGTTTAGTGTTCGTATCCAATGGTTACTCCTAAGAACGTGAACAAGTGAACGGGTGAACGCGTGAAGCCCCTCACCCTGCCCTCTCCCCGGGAACGGGGAGAGGGTATCACTCGTTCACTCATTCACTCGTTCACGCTTTTCAATATTTGTTCGCGATCGGCAATTCCTGCGCCGGGAACAGCGTGATGACCTTGGCACCATTCGGCGTCAGCACCACTTCTTCCTCGATGCGCGCGGCGGATACGCCATCCTTCGCCGGACAGAACGTCTCGACCGCGAACACCATGCCGGTTTTCAGTTGGTACGGGTCCTTCAGCGAGTTCAGCCGCGAAATGAGCGGCCGTTCGTGCAGACCAAGGCCCAGGCCGTGGCAGAAGTTGAGGCCGAATGCCGACATCTCGGTTTCAAAGCCGATCTCGGTCGATTTCGGGAACGCCAGAGCGACCTGGTCAGTGGTGATGCCGGGCTCGAGCAGTTCTATCGCCCTGTCCATCCATTCGCGCGCCTTTTTGTAGGCGTCGATCTGCGGCTTGGTCGCCGACCCGACGGTGAACGTGCGGTAGTAGCAGGTGCGNNGGGTGCGGGCTGCAGCGCTCGCCGGCGATCGCGTTGATCGCCTCGACGCAGTCCGAACCCATTTCGTAGAGACGCTTGGTCGCCATCGCCACGATCTCGTTTTCGCGCACGCCGGGCTTCAACGCCTCGAAAATGTCCTGGTACACGCCGTCGCCCATCGCCGCCGCCATGTTGAGCAGCGTGATCTCGTCGTGGCTCTTGATCTCGCGCGCTTCGAGCATCACCTGCTGGCCGTCCTGAACCTTGATCCCGAGCTTCTGCAGCGCGAACAGGAACGGCGGTTCGACGACGTCGACGCCGAGGGGCATGTCAGCGACACCCTCCTGAACGAGAATATCCCTGATCTCTTTGGCCGCTTCCTCGAACAGCCCCACCCGCGGACTGATCGCGCCGCGCAGACCGACATTGCCGGCGAGACAGTGATTCTTGGGCAGCCAGGGCGCGTAGATCTTATGGTGGCGGGCAGCCGAGCCGAAATCCCACACGTAAGGCTCGCCGTTGCCGGTGAGCAGGCACCAGCGTGTCAGCTTGTCGCGCGCCCATTCGCCGATCACCGTGCTCGAAATGTAGCGCATGTTGTTCTGATCGAAGACCAGCAGCGCGCCAAGCTTCGACTTGGCGAGCGCATTGCGGGTGCGCGCGAGCCGGTACTCGTGCAGCCGCCGGAAGTCGACGCGCTCCTCAAAATCGACCTGCATGCGGCCCGGCGCCTGCAGCGGGCGCTCCCAGCGGTGACCCGGGTTCGCGGGATCGTAAAGACCGTCCGGCGCCGTGCTCACGCGGCGCTTGGGATCGATGCCGCTTGTCTTGACTATCTTGGGTTCGACTGCTTTGCGTTTACGAGCCATTTAAATCTCCTGGCGGATCTGGTTCAACGTTTTGCAACGCCTAATTGGGTTGCCATCCAGTCGGCGGTCTGGTCGCGGTAGCGGTACCACAGATTGTTGACGACGTGGTTGCCGCCCTCGATCACGGACAGCACGCACGGACCCGATACTTCCGCCGCGAGCTGCCCGGCCTGCTCGGGCGAGACCAGGCGGTCCTTGGTGCCGGCAAGAATGTAGAGCGGGCACGTGATGTTCTTGGCAATGCCCTGCAACGACATGCGCACCGAGACCTTGCCTGCTGCGTCGAGATTCGCACTGTGCGAGCGCACCCGGAACGCCTCCACGTTGATGATCGGCCGGCCCTCGAAGCTGCTGGAGCGCTGGTACGCTCCCGACAGCGCGACGCACGCCTTGATGCGTTTCTCGAAGCACGCAGCACGCGGCGCGTAATAGCCGCCGAGCGACACGCCCCAGATGCCCACGCGGCCGAGGTCGATGTCGCGGTGCGTCTCGAGGTAATCAATCACCGCCTTGACCGGCTTTTCGTACTCGGGACAAATGGGGAAGTCGTATTCCGCCTCGCCCTGCCCGGGACCGTCGAACGCGAGCGTGGCCAGACCGCGCCTGAGGAAGCGGTTCTCGTAGTCGTCCATTTCCTCCTTGGCCGAGTCGAGCCCCATGCACATCACCACAATCGGCGCTTTCGCGACACCCGCGGGCTTGCGCAGGTTACCGTACAGCAGCTTGCCTTCGTACGGAATTTCAACGCGCTCGCCCGGCAGGCGCAGCAACGGCAGCGCGTGGTTGCGGCACTCGACTGACTTCATATGCGCGTGCTTCATCTGAGTCATGTCGTTCACGAACAGAAACTTGCCAAAGTGGTAGCACACCGCGGCGCGCGTGTAGTGCTCGCCCGCGGACAGTTTGTAGCCATCGGCCAGCGCCTGCTTCCCGAGCTCTTCGTGTATCGCCGCGCGCGCCGACCACGCCGAGCACCAGTCTTCCCAGCGCTCGACACTCGCCGTCACTTCCTGGAAATCGGTGAGCGGCACGCCGTTGATGACGAAGCGCGGCGCCCAGTGCGATATTGCCGCTTCGACCCGCGGGTCTTTGTGTTTCGCTGCCGTGTCCATTTAGCTGCCCCCAATGTTCGTGGTTCGTGGTTCGTGGTTCCTGGTTCGTGGTTCGTGACTGTTCTCATCCCGCGGTATATCGCCGTTAGGCGTGCCCGGCGTTGAGTCCCGCCAGCGTCCATTCCCTGACCGGCATCGGTTCGAGTACCGGCTTGCCGAGCGACGGCGACGTGACGCAATAAAGACCCGTGCCGGTTCCAGCCCACATCAATTTGCGGTCCCACTCGACGAACACCGCTCCCGCGTCGCGCGGATAGCTCAGGTAATCGTCGAGATCGCCCGGCTGCGGCGGGATGAAATAACCGATGTTGCGCGGTTTTGCCGGGTCCTTGATGTCGAACATCTGTATCCCGGCGTTAAAGAACGAATAGACCGTGAAATTGGGGTCCGCCTTGCCGGGGGCCTTCATGTGCGGCGGATTGTGCGACCCGAAGCGTCCGCGCTTGTCGCAGAAGGTGCGGTACGGCGCATCCGCCGGCGGCACCGGCACCGGCAACTGCGCGATCTCCCGCGGCTTGGTGGGATCCCTGACGTCGACCACTCGCAGCGGTTGATAGGGTTCGTTGCAATCGGGATTGAGCACCTCGGGGTTGGTAATCACAAAGCCGCGGTCGAGCCGCACGATATCGACGGTGTGGAACGGAAGCGAGCCAAGCTTCATTTTCGGATAGTGACGGCCGATCAGCTTCGGATTCCTGATGTCCGACAGATCGTGAATCATCATCCCGAACGCGCCATAGGCGCTGTAGCCGTATTTACCTCCGTCTTCGACCTTCTTCGGCACGTACATCGGACCGTGCAGCGTCGTCCACGACTCCTTATCGCCGTATTCGCGCCATTTCTTGTAAGCGTCCTCTTCCTCCTCGCGCTGACCTGGCACCCACCAGTTGGCGACAAACTTCGGCTGCGTCGGGTCCGAGACATCGATGATCTGGATGCAGTTGCAGTAATAACGCACCGAGCTTTCCATGCGCGTGAAGGTGTTGTCGGGCGCGGTATCGAGATATGCATACTGGCCGCCGTCATAATAATTGCGGTGCGTGCCGGAGCCGGTCTGGACCTCGCGTTTGGGATCGCCCTGGTCGCAGCTCCACTGCGAGAGTGGCACGATCTTCGCGGGATCGCTGGCGTCGTAAAAACGCACACCGCGCAGTCCCTTCTGGTTGATGTTCTGCTGGATCATCGACGGGTCGTCGTACTTGCCGTGCGGCGCCTTGGGCGTCGAGAATGTCCCTGCAATTCCGGCACCGGTCATCAGTATCCATTTGCCGAGCTTGCGGTTGTACGCGAGCTGGACCTGATTGCCGACATAAGCCTTGGGGTTGAACATCACCGGTTTGAGCGGATCGGTGATATCGATCACATCGCCGCGCATGAACATGAACCGGCGCGAGCCGATCGCCATCAACTGCATTTTGGCTTCGCGTTCCCCGCCGGGATCGAAATGCGCAATCACGTTGGTGTTCTTGCGGTACATGTTGCGGTCGAGGTACTTGAGGCTGGTCGGCCGCGGATGCGGGTGCCGGTTGGCGAATGCCGTCGCTACCAGCCCAGGTCCGGCGATTGCCGCGCCGCCAGCTGCCGCGCCGAGCTTGATGAAATTACGCCTTGTGAACCGATTATTCTCCATCACCGCTTCTCACTTTTCACACGATTTGCGTTTAAACTTTCGGTAATCCGAATTGCCGTGCAAGCCAATCCGCCGTTTGCGTCTGATACATGNNTCCCGCCACCTCGGCCGCGATGCGTTCGGCGTTGTGCGGCGGCGTCAGGTGATCGAGTTCGCCGCCAACAATGTAGATCGGGCACGTGATGTTCTTCGCAACACCCTGCAGGGTCAGCGTCTTGGCCTTCTCGCGCGCTTCCTCCATGGTCTTGCTGTGGCTTCGTACCTTGAACGCCTCGCGCGAAAGTTCATTGCGGCTGTCGAAGATCTCCACCCAGCTGTACGGGCCCGACAGCGAGATGCACGCCTTGAGTCGTTTCTCGAACGCCGCGGCGCGCGCCGAATAATAGCCGCCGAGCGAAACACCCCAGACGGCGATGCGTGCGGCATCGAGGTCGCTGCGCGTCTCGATGTAATCGGCCACCGCCTTGACCGGCGCCTCAAAGTCGCCGCGAATCGGGATCCCGTACTCGGCCTCGCCCTGCCCCGGCCCGTCGAACACGAGCGTTGCGATGCCGCGCACGAGAAAAATGTCCTCGTAGACGTCCATCTCCTCCTTGGTCGAATCGAGGCCGACGCACATGATGACGACCGGCGGTTTCGCCGCACCCGCGGGCCTGCGCAGAATACCGTAAAGCGTCTTGCCCTGATACGGAATCGCGACGCGCTCGCCCGGAGGATCGAGGTGCGGCAGCGCGAGCCCGCGGCACTCGACGGTTTTCAGATGCGCCGCTTTCATCTGCGGGATATCGTGCACGAACATGAATTTGCCGAAGTGATAGCACAGCGCGGCACGCGTCAGATGCGCTGCTGCGCTCATGCCATAGCCGTCAGCGAGCGCTTTGCGCCCGAGTTCCTCATGAATCGCGGCGCGCGCCGACCATGCCGCGCACCATTCGTCCCAGCGCGTAATGCTTGCGGTGACCTCCTCGAAGTCGGTCAGCGGCACGCCGCTCGCGACGAAGCGCGGCGACCAGGCGTGGATCGCGATCTCGACACGCTTGTCTTTTGTCATGGAAACGTTGAATTGTTTTGCTGTGACTTCAATCGGCTTTCGCGCCGGAGGCCTTCACCACCTTGGCGAGGCGCCCGACCTCGTTCTTGATGAAAGCGTCGAATTCCGTGGGCGACATCGGATGGGGCGTCGCGCCCTGGATGAGCATGCGTTCCTTCACGTCCTGCAATGCGAGGATGCGCGCGACCTCCTTGGCGATTTTCTCCTTCACGTCCTTCGGCAGCTTGGCCGGGCCGAGCAGGCCGGTCCACAGGTTGAAGTCGAATCCGGGCAGCCCGGATTCAGCTACGGTCGGCACGTCCGGCAGCACCGGCGAGCGATTCTTCGTGCTTACCGCGAGCCCCGTGACCTTGCCGCCCTTGACGAGAGGCACGGCCGCGGTGATCGGGGCGAAGAAATACTGGACGCCGCCGCCGATGGTATTGGTGATGGCCTCGGGAGTGCCCTTGAACGGGACATGCACCACATTGATGCCCGCGGCGAGCTTGAACTGTTCGCCGTTCATGTGGGTGCCGCTGCCGACCCCCGCCGAGCCGTAGTTGATCTGCCCGGGCTTCGACTTGGCCAGCGCGACCAGGTCACGCACGGACTTCAGCCCGAGCGAAGGTGTCGCAACCAGTACGTTCGGCACGTCCGCCACCAGCGTAATGCCGGCGAAATCCTTGACCGTATCGTACGGCAGTTTGCTATAGAGCGATGCGTTGACCGCGTGACCGATCGACACCATCATCAGCGTGTGGCCGTCGGGCGTCGCGGCAAGCAGAATCTCCGAAGCGATCACGCCGCCCGCGCTGGGCCGGTTGTCCACCACCACCTGCTGGCCCCAGTTCTCCGACATCTTCTGGCCGACAGTGCGCGCGAGGAAATCAGTCGCGCTGCCCGCCGAAAACGGGACCAGCATGCGGATCGGCTTGTTCGGAAATTTATCCTGCGCTACGGCGGCGCCCGCGATGCACGGCAGCATCAATGCCGCCATCATTGTTCTCACCATGATCATGCTGTTCTCCCTGGTTTGCTGCTTCTAATCGATTGTTCGGTAATCATTGGGCCGAGATACCCGCGGCCTTGACCAGCTTCTGATACCGCACATATTCCGTTTGCATCAACTTCTGGAACTCTTCAGGTGTGCCGAACACCGCTTCGGCGCCCTGGCGCAGGAACCGCTCCTTCATATCGGGGGTCTTGAGGATGTTCGCGATATCCTTGTTCAACTGCATGATGATGCCGCGCGGCGTCCTGGCCGGCGCCACCACGCCGAACCAGCTCTCGGTTTGAAAGCCGGGCAATCCAGATTCCGCGATCGTCGGCACGTCAGGCAGCGACGGCGTGCGCTTGGGCGTGCCCACGGCCAGCACGCGCAGCTTGCCCTCCTTCAACATCGGCATCACGGCAGGCAACGGGAAAAAATACATGTGCACGCGGCCGGCCAGCATCTCGGTGAAAATATCGGAGAGCATCTTGAACGGCACGTGCTCGACTTTGATCCCGGCTGCCGATTTGAACATCTCGCCGGCAAGATGCGACGAACTGCCGATGCCGGCGGAGCCCATATTGAGCTGTCCGGGCTTGGCCTTCGCAAGCGCGATCAGATCGCTGACCGATTTGACCTGCAGGCTGGGAGCGATCACCAGCACGTTGGGCAGCGATGCCACCTCGGTCACGCAGGCAATATCTTCCAGCGCGCGATAGGGCGGTTCCTTCTGCAGCAGCGCGTTGACCAGATGCGGCTGGCCGACCATGCCCAGGGTATAGCCGTCCGGCGCCGCTTTCGATATGAGCGTGCTGCCGACGATGCCGCCTGCGCCGGGGCGGTTATCGATTACGACCTGCTGGCCGTAGAGTTCATTGAGCTTCTGTCCGACGGTGCGCGCCAGGAAGTCGCTCGCGGCGCCGGGCGGGAACGGCACCACCATGCGTATTGGCTTATTAGGGTACTGCCCGGCCGCGGCCGCGGCGCCCGCAATGCCGATGGCCGCAGCAGCCAACGCTACTAACCAGAATTTTGGATGCATGATTCTCTCCTTCATTTTTTAATCTGCCGGCACGCCAAGCTGCCCCGCCATCCAGTCCGCCGACTGGGTGCGATATTTGTAGACGCGGTTGTTGGCGACGTGATTGCCGTCTTCGATCACTACCAGTTCGACCGGACCCGACGCCTCCCGCGCGACCCGCTCGGCGTCCTGCCACGGGACCAGGCGGTCCTGCTTGCCGGCGACGAGATAGAGCGGGCACTCGATCTGCCGCGCGACGCCGTGCATCGACAGCGTCGACGCGTGCTTGCGCGCCAGGTCCTGATTCGCGCATTTGCTGCGCACGCGGAACGTTTCGCGTGTCAATTCCGGCAGGATATCCCAGATTTCGCCGAAATTATACGGTCCCGACAGTCCGATGCACGCTTTGACGCGTTTTTCGAACGCCGCCGCGCGGGGTGCATAATAGCCGCCGAGGCTGACGCCCCACAAGCCGATATTGCCGGCGTCTATATCCTTGCGCGTCCCGAGCCAGTCGATCACCGCCTTTACCGCCACTTCGTAATCGCCGCGGATCGCAAAGTCGTACTCGGATTCGCCCTGCCCCGGTCCGTCGAACGACAATGTCGCGAGCCCGCGCGCGAGAAACAAGGATTCGTAGCTCTCCATTTCCTCTTTCGCCGAGTCGAGCCCCATGCACATCACCACGATTGGCGGACGCGCTGCGCCCGCGGGACGCCGCAGGATGCCGGCGAACGACTTGCCCTCGAACGGAATCCGCACGTATTCGCCGGCGGGGCGCAGGTGCGGCAGCGCAAGCTTGCGGCATTCGACCGCCTTCATGTGCGCGGCGCGCATCTGTTCGAGGTCGAGCACGAACACGAACTTGGAAAAGTGGTAGCAAACTGCGGCAGTCGTCAGATGCTGCGCAGCCGAGAGCTTGAAACCGTCGGCAAGCGCCTTGCGCCCTATTTCCTCGTGCTGTGCGGCACGCACGCACCACGCGCTGCACCAGTCCTCCCAGCGTTCGAGGCCCGCGGTCACTTCCTGAAAGTCGGTAAGCGGCACGCCGTTGGAAACGAAGCGTGGCGCCCAGTGGGCAATGGCGGAGGTAACGCGTGGATCGGGCATGGTATCAAAATCCGTGGTTCGTGGTTCGTGGTTCCTGGATCGTTCGTCGTTTACGTTATGGCGTTGCCTTGTGCAGGTAGCTCAGGTCCATGTATTTATCGGGCGTGCCTTGCGGGCCGGTCAGCCCTTCCGCGTCCCACACGATGTCGATCACCTGCCGCAACGCCTCGGGCACGACTGTTGGCCGCGGCTTCGCTGAAAACTTATCGAACGCCCGTGCCGCGGCATCGGGTTCGACCTTGAGCCGCGCCTGCAAAATTTCTATCGCCTCTTGCTTGTTGTTCTTATCCTCCAGCCAGGCAAAGGCGGCGTTCATAGCTCGAATGAACGCGACCAGCCGCTGCTCGTTGTCGCGCGCCCATGAGCGGCGCGCCGCTGCGATCGACCCCGGATAGGTCGGGAAATAATCGCTCGTGGTACCCAAGGTTTTGAATCCCTCCGCGAACAGGTTGCGATCGAACGGCGGATTCAGAAAGCTCGCAAACGCAAGGCCGCCCTTCAGCGCGTCGAATCGTTCTCTCGAACCGCCAAACTCCTTGAAGGTGCAGTCGCCTTCCTTCAAGCCCCTGTCAGCGAGCAGCTTGCGCAGCAGCAATGCGTAGCCCGAGCGCACGCCATCAACCGCAATGACCCTGCCTTTCAGGTCGTCAAACGAGCCGATGCTCGGAGCGATGACGAGGCTCAACTCCGGCGGAGGCGCGTTCGCCATGAAGATGAACAGGTCGGAGCCGTTTTCCACCGCGCGCACCACGTGGTCCGATTGCTGGAGGCCGATGTCATAGCCACCTTTGGTCAGTTGCTCGAGCTGCTTGACCGACGAGGCAGTCAGCGTCACTTCGACGGTGACGCCTTCACGCTCGAACAATTTTTTCGCCTGCGCAACATAGAGCGGCCAGCTTGCGGTGCCTTCGGAAATGACCGCGAGCTTGACCGGTTGCCCGTGTGCGGTCGCGGCGGGTGCTAGCGCGATCATCGAATTGATTAACTGCGGACTTTAGGGTTTGTTATGGCGACACGCAGAAATTAAAAGCTTAGCGCGGAGTCGCGATGCTAGAAAATGATGAACCAATTGTCAACAAATTTGCAAATTGGTTCAAACCGTTTCGTGATCCGCATCCTCGACATCGTCACCGCGGTACGCCAGCAGTCGGAATGGGGTAAGTTAAAAGACCGTATCGTTATTGATCCCAGACGAACACGATACGATGCGTCTTGGCCCCGGCCACCTGAACGATCTGCCGCTTCACCGTGCCATCGTGATCGGCGCTGATCGTATATTTGCCCGGTGGCATCTTCGCCAGCAGGAACGGCCCCTGCGACATCGTATCAAGCACAATCTTGCCGTCTTTGTCCTTGATCTGAACCTTGACGTCGGCTACGTATTCCTGAGGTTCACCCTTGGTCACGAACAACAGCTCAAGCGGATAGCCTGGCGAGAGCTTTTTCATCTCTTGCAGTTCGTCCTCACCCACTCCGCCGCTTACGAACGACACCACTCCCTGCTGCTGGACTTCGGGTGATGCCATTGCGCCGGCAGCCAACGACAATGGAACCGATATTCCCGCCGCAATTAGCGCAGCGCGCATCCATCTAACAGATCTCATCATGAACCTCCTTTAGCAAAGCATACAATCATGATACCTCCCATCCCGAGGCGCGCTTTGCGATAGCGCAAATAGACCTCAATTCTTACTGATAACCAATCCCGACCAACGGCATGTTGTGGCAATCTGTCACAATGCTGCAGGCGCGGCAGCAGGGCCGCGCAGATCGTTCAGGGAGGCTGTTTGATAGACATCTCGTTTTCGTCGGCAGTCGTGATACTGCTGCTGGTGATGGACCCGGTCGGCAACGTGCCGCTGTTCGTTTCCGTGCTGCGCGACATCGAACCCGCGCGCCGCAACCGCATCATCATGCGCGAGTGCGCGATCGCGTTCGCCGTGCTGCTTTTGTTCGTGGTATCAGGACGTTTCCTGCTTGATCTGCTCGGACTGTCCGAGTCGTCGCTCAACATCGCCGGCGGAGTCATATTGTTCCTGATCGCATTACGCATGATATTCCGCGGCAACGAGCCCATCTTCGGCGATCAGATCCAGGGCGAGCCATTCATCGTGCCGCTGGCGATACCATCGATTGCCGGGCCGACCGCGATTGCGACGGTTATCGTGCTGGCGTCAAGCGCGCCGCAGCGACTGCCGGAATGGATCATGGCGCTGACGGCGGCGATCGCGGTCACGCTCGCGCTGCTGCTGTTCGCCGAAAAGATCAGCAAGCTCGTCGGCGAGCGCGGGCTGCTGGCATTCGAACGATTGATGGGTCTGATTCTGACCGCGGTCGCGGTCGAGATGCTGCTGCGCGGGATCGAAGCATTCGTGCACCAGCTTTAATCCTAGAAAACGCCCTTCACCGCGAAGGACGCCAAGGAACGCAAAGGAAAACAAAGTACAAGCCTTGTCATCAAGATCACCAATCTGGTGATTGCATCCGAGTTCACTTTGGCATTGATTTCCTTGGCGTCCCTTAGCGTCCTTGGCGGTTCAAATGCTGGATTTCGGTTTACTTCACGTCGTCAAATGGATTAAAAACGTGCACACCCGTCGAGGCAAAATGCTTGACGTTACGTGTAACTACCGTTGAGCCATGACTTAGCGCCGTGGCTGCAATCAGCAGATCGGCGCCATCATGCCCCAGCTTGGCTGAAAGCCTGCCCCAAAGCCGTGCTGCATTTGCGGACACCTGCAAAACGCGATCAGCATACAGCCCTAATCCAGTTTCGCGCCTGAATCCTTCACGGCCTTTGCCCACTTGGGGATCTCGGTGCGCACAAAAGCCATCAATTCCTCCGGCGTGGTGGTTTCGACGTCAGCGCCTTCGGCGATCAGACGATCGCGAATTTCGGGGCTGTTGAGAATTTTGACGAGCTCGGTGTGCAAGCGCGTGACGATAGGCTTCGGCACGCCGGCCGGCGCAACGATGCAATACCACGAGGTCGCTTCGAATCCCGGCAGGCCCGATTCGGAAATTATTTCAGGACACGCAGCAGGTTGTTGAAGTCATCGGTCCAGACCCGGAAGCCTGGCATTGCGGTCAACACCTTGCCGTTGTCGCGGATTTTTTCTGCATCAAGCAACGCCTGATTCGAAGTCACGAGTATCTGATCGGTACCTGATATCCAGTAACCGGCGCCCTCGTCGCTCTCCGGCGCATCGGAAATCATCACCGCGGTCAACCCATACTCGGCGGCGAGGCTGGCCACCACCGGCGCGATGTTGATGAAACGGTTGGTCGCCTGGAACGCGAGCACGCCGCCGGGTTTCAAGTGCCGCATGTAAATCGCCATCGCTTCGCGCGTCAGCAGATGCAGCGGGATCGAGTCGCCCGAGAACGCGTCCATCGCGAGTACATCGAACTGCTGGCTCGCCTCGCGCTCGAGGCTCAAACGCCCGTCGCCGAGCACGACCTCGATTTTGGCCGGTGTATCGGTCATGAACGTAAACTCGCGCCGGGCGAGCTCGACCACCTGCGGGTTGATTTCGTAGAAGCGGAAGGTATCGCCTTTGCGCGCGTACGCGATGATGGAGCCAGCGCCGAGGCCGATCACGCCGACTTTGCGCGGCGCATCCGGCAGGCTCGCGAACATGCGGCCATAACCGCTGTTCGGACCGAAATAGCTGCTCGGCATTAAATGCATCTCGGGGTCGAGCAACTGGCCGCCGTGCATGATGCCGCCGTGCACCATCGAGCGAAACGGCACCGGCTCGGTGTATTCGCGCGTCTTCAGCACGCTGTAAAAGTTGCGCATCATCACGCGCGAATTGGCGACCTGGTAATCGATCGCCATGCCCGCGCCCCACGCGGTCGCGCCAACGATCGCCGCCGACGCGAGCGCGACCCACCACGCCATGCGGAAGGTGCGATACAGCAACAGCAGCGCACACGCGATGAGCCCGATGGCGAGCTCGAAATAACCAGTCAGCACATGCGGCGCGACCAACCCCACCAGCAGCCCGCCGATGGCGCCGCCGAGCGAAATCATCAGATAATAGGTCGTCAAAAAGCGTGGCGCCGGCTTGAGCTGCGACAGCTCGCCGTGGCAGAACATACAGCACACGAACAGTCCCGCGAGGTAAATAGGAATCACCAGCTTGAGGTTGAGCGAATCCGAATACCAAGCCATCACCGGCAGCGCAATTGCCGCAAGCACGAGAAAGATGTTACGGCGGTACCAGCGCGGATGGTCGAAGCAGAAAATGAATGTCACGAGATAGAGGGAGAGCGGCAATATCCACAGAAACGGCAGCGACGCGACGTTCTGGCAGATGTGGTTGGTCACCGCGAGCAGCAGGAACGACGCCATCGCCGCAAGCGTAAGCCAGGTCAACTGTCGCGCGCCGCTCGGCGGCGCCTCGGTGACGGCGGCCGCAGGTTGTTCCGACTCCGCGGCAGTGACAGTCGCAGCGCTGCGCGCGCTGGCTATCGCGGCGTAACTGCACAACAACACGAACAGCGCGTAAAACACCGACCATGAAATCGATTGCGTGACGGTCGACACCCACGGTTCGATCAGCACCGGGTAAGCAAGCAATGCCAACAGCGAGGCCAGGTTAGAGAGCGCAAATAACCGATAAGGAATCGCGTGATGAAAACGCCGCGCGAACCACGCCTGCAGCAGAGGGCTGGTGGTCGACAACAGGAAATACGGCAGGCCGATAGTAAGCGCGAGCAGGCCAAGGATGCGCCAGCTCGGATTTTCTTCGCCCTGCGGCTTCCAAGATACATCAGGCGTGATCGGCAGCACGAGCAGACTCAGCGCAAGCAGCGCGACATGGAGCACGACCTGGCGCTTGGGTGTCAGGCGGCGCGTCGTCAGGTCGGCGTAGGCGTAACCCAGCAGCAGCGCCATCTGGAAGAACACCATGCACGTTGCCCACACCGCGGCCGAGCCGCCGAACCACGGCAGGATCTGCTTGGCGATAATGGGCTGCACCAGGAACAGCAGGAACGCGCCTAGAAAGATGGCGGCGGCGTAAAGAATCATCGCGTCAACTCTGGTTGTTCTGAAAAAGGCGCGATTCTAACAGCGATCGGAAACACGCTATTGTGACTGCCGGCCGTTATACGAACCGCCCCAGACTTTTCAGGTCCACATTCCCGCCGCTGATGATGATCCCAACACGCTTGCCGCGCGCGTTAAGCTTGCCTTCGAGCAATGCAGCAGCACCGAGCGCGCCGGTCGGCTCGACGACGATTTTCATGCGCTCCCACAGGTAGAACATCGCGCGCAGCAGCTCCTCGTCAGTCACGGTCAGCATGTCGTGCACGTGATGCAGGATAAGCGGGAACGTGATCTTGCCCGCCGAGCTCGTGCGCGCGCCGTCGGCAATGGTGTCGGGGTTGTGCACGCTCTGCAGTGTTTTGGTCTGAAACGAGCGCGTCACATCGTCGCCCGCCGCCGGCTCCACGCCGATCACCTTAATTCCAGGCGATAATTGGTTGGCCGCGATCGCGCATCCCGACATCAGTCCGCCACCGCCGCACGGTACCAGCAGATAGTCGAGCGTGCCGATGTCTTCAATCAACTCTTTGGCCGCGGTGCCCTGGCCCGCAACCACGTGCGGGTGGTCGAACGGCGGGATCACGGTGAGGCCGCGCTTCTCCGCAAGCTCGCGAGCGATCTGCTCGCGGTCTTGAATCTCGCGGTTGTAGATGACGACTTCGGCGCCGTAGCCGCGCGTCGCGTCAAGCTTGACCGCCGGCGCATCGTCCGGCATCACGATCACTGCCTTGACGCCGAGCAGTTTGCCGGCGAGTGCAACCGCCTGCGCGTGATTGCCCGACGAATACGCAATTACGCCGCGACGTTGCTGCTCGTCGTTCAGATTCGATAGCGCGTTGTAGGCACCGCGGAATTTGAATGCCCCCATGCGCTGGAAGTTCTCGCACTTGAAAAACACTCTTGCGCCGGTGCGTTCATCCACGGTGCGTGAAGTCAGCGCCGGCGTGCGGTGCGCAACGCCTTTGAGGATTTCCGCCGCGGCGGAGACGTCGGCGTAAGTGACCGGCAGAGGTTGATTTCCAGCAGAACCCATTTTAAAAACCCCCAACGCAATTTCGTAGCAATGTCTCCTGCTTTTCACGCCGCGCAACCCGCGGCGTTTTTATTTTCCCCGCAGCAGAATCTCAGGCGAGTGCGGCTTTGACCCGTTCCCGCGTGAACGGCAGATCACGCAAGCGCTTGCCGGTCGCGTTGGCGATCGCGTTGGCGATCGCCGCCGCAGTCGGGCCCTGCGAGCCTTCGCCGACGCCGAGCGATCTTTCGTCGGGGTGGTTGAGCAGCACCACTTCCACCGCCGGCACTTCGGGAAACGTCAGGATCGGATAATCCGCCCACGACTGAGTGAGGACGCGCTGCCGGTCGAATTTCACCTGCTCCTTCAGCGTCCAGCTGGTGGACTGAATGATGCCGCCCTCGATCTGGTTGGAAACGCCGTCGGGATTGATGATCAGGCCAGCGTCTACCGCCGCCACCGCCTTCATTACCTGCGCCTTGCCGGTGCGGCGATCAACTTCGACATCGGCGACCACCGCAACGTAGGCGGCGAGGTTCTTGTATTTCGCGAACGCGAAGCCGCGCCCGCGCGAGCCGTCGCCTTTTTGTTTTGGTTTCCAGCCCGCCTTCTGCGCCGCCGCCTCGATCACCGCCCGCGCGCGCGGGTCCTGCATGTGGCGCAGCCGGAACTCGACCGGATCGGCGCCGGCTGCCGCCGCCAGCTCGTCGATGAACGATTCGAGCGCGAATACATTGGCATACGCGCCGAGCGTGCGCAGCGCCGAGGTGCGCAGCGGCATCTCCGGCAAGTAATGCAGCACGATGCGCTGATTCGGAAACTCGTAGAACGGCACGGCATTACGATCCGCCGCGCCCGAGGGCTGCGGCGAATTCTCCGGCGTGCCCATCGACAACGGGTTGGCAATATGCGAGCCGGCGAGCAGATTGCTGCCGGGCCCGCCGGGCCGCGTGCTGTGCGGATGGCTCCACACGTCGTGCTGCCAATCCACGACGTGCCCACGCTCGTCCAGTCGCGCTTTGAGCTTC
>PLYS01000482.1 GCA_003153455.1 Betaproteobacteria bacterium
CGCTGCTGCTCGGCACGACCGGCACCCATACCATCAATCCCAACCTCTACAGCAAACTGCCCTACGACCCGATCAAGGATTTCGTGCCGATCTCGCTGATGACGAACTCAGGGATCGCGCTGGTGGTGAACTCATCGGTGCCGGCGGGCAATCTCAAGGAGTTCGTCGCCTACGCGAAGGCAAAAACGGGGGGCGTCAATTACGCATCGGCCGGAGGCGGCACCAGCAGCCAGTTGAGCGGCGAACTGTTCAACCAGATGACCGGAGCCAGGCTCGTGCACATACCGTATAAGGGAGCGGGTTTCGCGCTCACCGCGGTGGTCGCGGGCGAGACCCAGGCCGCTTTCCTGTCGACCACGACGGCCAACGTGCAGGTCAAGGCCGGCAGGCTCAAGGCGCTCGCGGTATTGAGCGCAAAACGCTTCCCCGCCGCGCCCGACATTCCCACCGCGGCGGAGCAGGGTTTCCCCGGGATCGAGTCCAACGTATGGTTCGGGCTGTTCGGACCCGCCGGGACGCCGAAAGCGATCATTGCGAAGATCAACCGAGACGTCGTCTACAGCCTGCGGCTTGAGGAAGCCAAGGCAGCGCTGCTCGCGCAGGGCGCCGAGGCAATGCCCACGACTCCCGAGGAGTTCGGCGCGTTCCTGAAGCAAGAGATCGGGAAGTGGGGCAAGGTCATCAAGGAAGCGGGCATCAAAGCCCAGTAATCGATCCCATCTTGCACTTTGTGCCGGCATCAACCGAGAAAAGAAATCCCATGAAAATCGCTTTCGTCGTCCACAACGAACTGTTCACTTCGCGCGTGATGCAGCTTCTCGATGCCGCCGGTATCGATTACTACACGCGCTGGGCGGAAGTACAAGGCAAGGGCCACGGCACCGAACCGCACCTCGGCAAGGGCGGCACTCCCAGCACGAACACCGTTCTGATGATCGCATTCCGGGAAGAGGCCCCGCTTGAAACCCTGATTCAAAACATCACTGCAGCCAACGCCGCGATCAAGCGGCCCGACGACAAAATCCGGCTGTTCCAATTACCTCTTGAGCGCATCGTATAACAACCGGAAATTCTCGTTGCTCGTTGCTCGTTGCTCGTTTTTCGTCCTTTGCCTCTCACGCGATGACGTAGTACTGAAGCGGCAGCCGGTGGGCGGTTAAATTTCCACCTGTGTGCCGAGTTCTATGACGCGATTCGACGGAATACTGAAATATTCCACGATACTGCCGGCATTTCTGGCCATCGTCACGAAGAGCCGTTCCCGCCACATCGCCATTCCATCGCCGGCGGTTGGTATGACGGTCTCGCGGCTGACGAAAAATGAAGTCTCGAGCATGTTGAACTCGAGGCCGTAATCCCTGCATTTCTCGAGTGCTTGGGGTACATCAGGCCTGTTCATGAAGCCGACAGCGATTCGCAAGCTCGTCTCGTGAAGGGAGCGCCACTCTGGTACGAAGCTGGGCAGAGTGTCCAGCTTTTCTTCCTTTGAAAGCGAGACTGCACGGCGAGCACCGCTCGCGTTAGAATTTGCGAATTCACCACCGACAGGTTACCTAAGGGGTCTATGAGCGCTGTATTGCTGTCGCTTGCGGCATTCTTTTCGACCTTTGCCGGTGGGCTGTTTGCGCTCAAGTTCCGCGACCGGGTGCACTTCATTCTCAGCTTTACAGCCGGCGTGCTCTTAGGCGTCGTGAGTTTTGACATTTTGCCTGAGATTTTTGAGCTGGCCCGCGAGCAGAGGATTGATGCCACCGGGGCAATGATTGCACTCGTTGTCGGCTTTCTTCTCTTCCATAGCCTCGAGAAGTTCGTATTGGTCCACCGTGTCCACGAGTCCGATTACGCTGAGCATCATCACCCGCAGGTAGGTGTCCTCTCAGCCCTTGCCCTGGCCGGGCACAGTTTTATAGATGGTGTCGGGATTGGTCTGGCGTTTCAAGTGTCGAAAGCCGTCGGGATTATCGTAGCCATTGCTGTGATTGCACACGACTTTTGTGATGGCCTCAACACGGTCAGCTTGATGCTCGTTCATCGCAACACGACTCTCCGTTCGTTTGGGATGCTCGTGTTGGATGCGTTCGCTCCCGTTTTAGGTGCGGCCTCTACGTTGGTTTTTCGGGTTCCGGCCGCCATGCTGATGCTCTATTTAGGGTTCTTCGCCGGGTTCCTTTTGTATATTGGGGCTTCTGACATTCTGCCCGAGGCGCATTCTCAGAACCGCTCGGCCATTACCGGTAGCCTCATTGGGCTAACGTGCCTGGGGGCGGCTTTTATCTTCGTTGTGGTTCACGTGGCGCGATAGCGTCAGGTAATCCAGAATACGAAAATGGCAACGGCCACATTGAGGATTACGGAGTTTCTGAAAGTCCTGAAAAAAACGCACCGTCCTTTCATACCTTGACAATAGGCGAAGAACGCGCAACCGATAAGACCATATCCAAACCAACTTATCCCCAGTCGTCTTGCCTCGGACTGATGATGTGCTGAAAAGAAATTCGCACTGAAAATCGTGCCGGTTGCTTGATCGCGCCACGAGTCGGGAACCATATAAGTACCTAGCCCCTCCGGCCATGCTTCTTCCATATGCGACTTCAGCAACTCGTGTCTCGTGGGATCGTAAAATTCGTCGGGCAACGACTGGTAGTCCAGCCAGCCCGTGAACACAGGGACGCATAAGAAAACCAACCAGAATATGAGCTCCGTTTTTTTGAAAAGCTGAGCGCCAATAACGCGCTGCAACAACTGAAGCAAGGCGAATTTGCGCGGCGTCTGCGTTTGATCAGTTGCCCGGTTTGGTAAGTTATGATGTTTTTTTTGACGGCTCATCAAAGGCCCCAAAGTTTCAAACGAAACTTCACGCTCATTTGACTTCGAACTGAACCCGGATTTCCTGCACGGACGCAACCGGCTTGCCGTCTCTCATCGCCGGAAAGAATTTCCAGTTCTTGAGCGTGTCCAGCAGCAACCGGTTCAAGCGCGGGTTAGGCGTTGGCGTTGCAAGCTCCACCGTTGCAGTGCCGTCTGCCGCGATGCGGAACCGCGCCATCGCGACCACGCTGAAAGCCTGCTCGCGTAAATCGTCTGGGATTTTCGGCAACGGCTTGTCGATCGCCTGCGCGCCCATATTGCCAGTATCGCTGGTCGAGTTGCGGCTCGTTGGTGTGGAGCTTGGCGGTGGTGGTGGCGGCGGTGTTCGTGTCTGAGCCGGCAACTGCTCCTGCGGCGGCACCGGCGCGGTCGTTGTCTCCTTGGGCGCGACGAACTGCGGCTTTTCCGGAACCGGCTGGGGCGTGGGCAGCGCAACCGGCTTGCTGATTTTGACCGGTTCGGGTCTCGGAGGCGGCGGAGCCTCGGGCGGCGGAAGCTCGATCAACTGTGCTTCGATTGGCTTTGGCTCGGAAAGCGGCTCCGGTCTGCTCATGAGCCGGCCAAACTCCGACAGCAGGAGGGCCGAGATCAGCACCGCTCCCGCAAGCGTCCACGGCAGGCGCCGCCACGGTTCGTCGAACGCGCGGCCGTTCAGATATAGCGCGCTACTGGTCACGTTTTACGGCTATCAGGAATTGCTGCGCACCGGCCTCGCGCGCCTTGAGCATGGCCTGCACGGTGATGCCATGCGGAGCCGCGCTGTCCGCCGCGAGGATAATCTTGCTGTCCGGGCGCAACATCGGTTTCAACGTCTCGGTCAGCGATGCCAGCGTCACGGGAATTTTATCCAGCAGGATCTGGCTGTCGGCCGTCACGGTCAGCGTAATGGCAGTCTTGGCTTGCATCGGCGCAGCCTGGCCGCGTGGCAAATTGACCGGCAGCGAGTGCAGGCTTTGCATCGAAAGCGAGGCGAGCATGAACGTCACCAGCAGGAAGAACATCACGTCGATCATCGGGATGATCTCGATGCGCCCGCGCTTGGATTGGCGGGATTTACGCAACTTCATGGCGCACCCCGCCCGTTGCGTTCTCGCCCAGCCGGATGTTGTCCACCAGGCGTGTGCCGAGGCGCTCCATTTCGTCCAGCGTCTGGGCCTGCTGGCGTGAAAAGAAATTGAAGCCAAATAGGGCAATCAGTGCGATAAAAAGCCCCAGTGCCGTTGCAATCAGGGCTTGCGCCACACCTCCCGTCACACCAGTCGGATCGACGAGCCCGCTCGCGCCGATCAGGTTGAACGCGTGCATCATGCCGGTGATCGTACCAAGCAGTCCGAGTAGCGGCGCAGCGGTGACCGTGGTCTCGAGCACCCACAAGCCGCGGCTAAGCGACTTTTCGATCAACTGTGCCTCGTCCCCCGCGCGCGATTCCACCCACCAAGCCGGTTTAAGGTGATTGTCGTGGATGACGCGAAAGAAGCGGCCGAAATGATTGCGCGGATTGAGTGTGGCGAGCATGCGTTCGAGCTCGGACCACGCAAAGCCGTACGTTTCGACCAGATCAAGTAGCGCCGCAGGCAATCGCACGTAACGCCAGTAAACGAACGCTTTGTCGAGCATGAGCACCAAGGCTAATACCGCCAGGAACAGCAGCGGATAAATCATGGCGCCGCCGTATCGCAGCGCCGTCCAGGCTTCCTGCAGATCTTGCATAATTACACCTATGGTTATCGATCAAAATACTTTGCTGACACCGGCGTAAAACGCACGCCGCGGTCCGAATTGTGGCGCACCCACGCCGATGCCCGAGCCGTCGCGAAGCTGGTAGGTCTCATCAAGCAGATTGATGACCGCGATCCGGCCGTCAAGCCTGCCGAACGGCGACGTGTCGAATCGATGCGTCATTGCGAGGTTGACCGTGACATACGGCGCGACCGTGCCACTGTTGGGTGCGGTACCGTCGGGTGTATTTCTCAAACCGGAGCCGTAGATGGCGTTTGCACTGTAAAGCGTCTTGCCCATCTGATAGGACACGCCGCTCGTAATCGAGTACGTCTGGTCATGATCGAGATGCACCCAGTTGTTCGCGATATAAGCGAGCTCGGCCGCCCCGAAGTTGAACTGGCTGGAAATGATGTCTTTGCCGAGCGCAACGGAGCGGGCAACGTTGAGATACGCGTTGAGATTGTCTTTCTTGTAATTCGAGGTAAGCTCGACGCCATAAATCTTGCCCTGGCGGTAGTTAAAAGGAGAGAACACCAGCGCCTGCCCAAACTGTCCCTCGTCGATGAGATTGGTCACGTCTTTGTAGTACGCGTCGATGCCAAGGTTGAGCGACGAGGTCAAGCGATGGGTGGCGCCGACATCGTAATAGTGCGTGCGTTCCGGCAACACGCCGCTGTTCTGCGTGACCTCGGGTCCATTCGAGGTGCCCGTGAATAACGCGATCGTCTTGGGCGCGATCAACTCTGTTTGCGGTGGAGAGAAATATCGCGAGTACGCGGCATGGAACGCGGTTTGCGGCGTCCACTGATACACCGCACCCAATCGCGGGCTCAACTGACCGCCCGACACGAAAGCATTCATGTGGTCCAGGCGCACGCCGTAGTTGACAGTCAGCTTGTTGGCGGCCTTCCACTCGTCCTGTAAATACAAACCCGCCAGGCGGTTGCC
>PLYS01000370.1 GCA_003153455.1 Betaproteobacteria bacterium
GCTTGACGCACAGTTGGTAACCGCGCTGTATTGTCTGACCAAACTCGGCATAAGTCCCGGGCAGCCCGAGCGAAGCACCGATCCGGATCGGCGCTTGGGCAAGGGTGGGGCCGCTGAGCACTTCAAAAAAAATCCCGAGCGCGACAACTCCGATGGTTCTTCGGGACCGGAAAGCGCCGTCGAATAGTGAAAGGAGTGCCCGCATACCACGGGACAGGCGCCAGAAACCGCAGGCAAAATCCGCGCTGATCGCCATTCGCGTTCCCTCCTCCATCAAGTGTACTGCGCCGTGCAGCAGCCACAAACGGCCTACCCTCTTTTTGTTCTACCCCTCCAGGAGCTGCGTAGGAGCGGCCGATAAGCAGCGTGTCATACTACTGAAAGTATTGCGAGGGGTAAAGAACTTCCGGCGTGAACGACGCAAGTCATATAAACCGGCGCCCCGGCTGGCGCATCCAATCGGCGGATTCCGCCAAGCTGCGGCAGACCATTGTCTTAAGAGGGGCATTAGTTTTCTGGTTAATAACGACGCAAAAATGCCTCTCGGGTTGAAGCGGAAGTTCCAAGTGATGCCGGGTGCGCAGTGGCTGGTGCTGCGGTGCCAGCACCTTTCCGATCGCGACGAGCACCTCATTCGTTACGTCGGCTGATACTCGAACCGGGCACGCGGCGAGCGGGCAATGGAAGCGTCGCCGCACGCCGGTGCACACCAGCCTGCCGCTCACATCCCATCCGTTCCCGACATCGCCTGATCTGCCTAACGGAAGAAGCGCCTCGAAGCAGCCGAGGCACGGGAAAGCGCTTGCCACGCTCTTGTGGTTGGAATACATTGCTCGACAATTGACTGATAATCGCGTTCAAGTCCGGCTCGGATTGTGGTCCTGTCGCGGAAAGGAGAACGCGCGAACCAATATAAGGCCAATAACTAGGAGGAATATCGTCATGACCGAAGGCGCGCAGGAAAGGAAGCAGTCTGATCGTTGGGCTACCACACTAAGCCTTGCTTTATGTCTCGGCATTCTGTTGTGCAGCGCGGTTGCACGTGCGCAGTCCGTCGCATTTATTAATCCCGGGAAGTCTGACGAAGCCTACTGGGTGACTGTCACGCAAGGCATGCAGGCCGCCGCCGACAGCCTCGGCATGACGTTCGAAGTGCAGTATGCCCAGCGCGAGCATCTGAAGACCCTCGATATCGCCCGGGAGATGGTTGCACGCCCCGCTGGCAAGCGGCCCGAATACATCGTCATCACCAACGATTATGCTGTGGCCGGCGAACTGCTGAAGATCATCAACGCCGCCGGCGTAAAGACTTTTCTCGCTTATAGCTCGATCCCCGCCGACCAGCGCGGCGATATCGGTGCGCCCCGCACCCAGTACAAGGGCTGGCTCGGGTCGTTGGAACCGCGCGCCGAGGACGCCGGCTACCTGACGGCGCGCGCACTGATCGAGCGCGGCAAGAAAGAAAAAGCTTTCGGCCCCGATGGCAAGCTTCATCTGCTCGCGATTGCCGGAGACCGTTCCACCCCCTCCTCGATCAATCGCAATCAGGGCATGCACCGCGCGGTCGCCGAAAATCCGATGGTCGTCCTCGAGCAGGAGGTTTACGCGGCGTGGACTCGGGAAAAAGCCGCCGAGCAAACCGAAGCGCTCTACCAGCGCTATCCGCACGCCAGACTCATGTGGGCGGGCAACGATCTGATGGCTTTCGGCGCCATGAATTCCTGGGAAAAGCGTGGCGGCAAACCCGGAGTGGACGCGTGGTTCAGCGGCGTCAATACATCGACCGAGGCGCTCGAGGCGATTAAATCGGGGCGCCTGACGTCGCTCGCAGGCGGCCACTTCATCACGGGCGCGTGGGCGCTGGTGATGATTTACGACTATCACCACGGCCGTGACTTTGCCGATGAGGGGCTCGAACTGGAGCGCCCGATGTTCGCCCAGTTCACCCCGCAGCTCGCCGATCGTTACATGGAGCGATTCAGCAAAGGCTTTCAGTCCGTCGACTTCCGCCGCTACAGCAAGGTGAAAAATCCGCAGCTCAAGCGCTACAACTTCGGCTTTGCGCAACTGCTGGAGGCAAAGCGCTAAAGGCATGGCTGCCGCTCCGAAGCGGCCTGCGCCGCGTCGCTTCCGCTCACTCGCCAATACGCTCATCCGCTCGATCGCGGGGGCGGGCGCGGTTTGCACGCTGGTCGTGGCCACACTGCAGATTGCCCTCACATATCACGAGCATCGCCAAAACTTCGAATCCGAGGTCCGGTCCATCGCACGCATCAACGTGCCGCTGCTGTCGGTAAACCTCTGGGACATCGAGCCGGATGCGATTCAGCGGCAGTTGCAATTGATTGCCGAACGTCCGCAGATCGCGTACGTCAGGGTGGAGACCGTATCCGGGCAGAAATTCGAAAGCGGCAGCCAGACGCACCGCGAAGACAACCGCACGGTCACCCTGAGCATTCCCTACCCCGAAGGTAAACCGGGATACCTTGGCACCCTGCAACTCGCCCCGAACGTTGGGCAATTGTACAGAGCACTCGTAGGCGATGTGCTCCGGCTGCTTGTCGGATTCGCGCTGCTGATCGGGCTGATCTGCACCGTTGCTGCGGTGATCCTTCGCCGGCAGCTGCAATTGCCGATGCAGCACATCGCCGATTTTGCCGCGTCACTGACGCCCACTCAGCTCACCCGCCCGTTGACTCTGCAGCGTCCGGCGCGCCGTTCGCGTGACGAGATCGACGAGGTCGCTGACGGCTTCCGCGTGTTGCAAGACGATATCCGCAGGCACGTCGAGGAACTCGACCAACTCGTCGCCCAACGCACGGCAGAGCTGGAAGCCGCCAATACGCGACTTGAATCGCGCACCCGCGAACTCGCACGCTCGGTCGAGGAGCTGCGGGCGCTGGGCGAAATCAGTCAGACCATCAATTCGACGCTCGAGCTCGAAACCGTACTGACGACGATCGTCGCCAAGGCGGTTCAACTGTCCGAAACCGACGCCGGCGCGATCTATGTTTGCGACGAAGCGAGTAACGAGTTTCGCCTCCGGGCGACGCACGGTATGAGCGCGGATCTCGTCGCCAGGCTCAAGCAGATTGGCGTAGGCGCGGGAGACAGCGCGATTGCGCAGGCGGCTGCGCAACGCACGCCAGTACAACTGGCCGACTTGCAGGAAGGCCACACGTCACCAGCGCAGGAAATCGTTTTGCAAGCCGGATACCGCGCGCTTCTGGCCGTGCCTCTGCTGGGTCCGGAAGGCGTCGTTGGGGCGCTGGTCGTGCGACGCCGGACGCCCGCTGCGTTTCCGCAACACACCATCGATTTGCTGCAAACCTTCGCCGACCAATCGGTGGTGGCGATCCACAACGCCCGCCTCTTTCAGCAGATACAGGCCAAGAGCGAAGAACTCCACGCGGCAAGCCGGCACAAGAGCGAGTTCCTGGCGAACATGAGCCACGAATTGCGCACGCCGCTCAATGCGATCATCAACGTCACTGAGTTGCTGCTCGAGGACGCGCACGACCTCAAGCGCGAGGATGAGGTCGAGCCATTGGAGCGAGTCGGGCGCGCGGGCCGGCACCTTCTCGCCCTGATCAACGACATCCTAGATCTTTCGAAAATCGAAGCGGGAAAAATGGAGATTCATCCCGAGCCGGTGGCGGTTGGCAGCCTGGTCGCCGACGTGGCGACGACGATCCGTTCGATCGCCGAGCGCAACCATAACCACCTCATCGTCCACTGTGGCGATGACGTAGGCATCGCACAAGCGGACCCGACACGCCTGCGCCAGTCGTTGCTCAATCTCGCGAGCAACGCGGCGAAGTTCACCGAACATGGCTCCATTACCATCAGCGCCGTGCGCGAGCGACGAGAAGCGGGCGACTGGTTGGCGTTGAGCGTCTGCGATACCGGTATCGGCATGACGCCCGAGCAAGTCGCGAGACTCTTCGGCGACTTTGCCCAGGCGGACAGCTCGATCGCCCGCAGGTTTGGCGGCACTGGGCTCGGGCTCGCAATCAGTCGCCGGTTCTGCCGCATGATGGGCGGCGATATCACGGTAGCAAGCGAGCTGGGGCGTGGCTCCACGTTCACGATCAATTTGCCGGCTGAAGGCGCGGAACGTTTGGAAGACGCGACGGCTAGGCGCACACCGTAGCGCCCATCGCAAAGCGCGAAACTGCGGGACAACGCTTTCATTCTCGTCATCGGGGACGATCTCATGCGCATTCTGGCAGTCTACGCAAGCGCTCACGGTTCCACGGCTGAGGTCGGGCGTTACATCGCCGACGTCCTGCAAGCGTGTGGAATCGAGGCGGCCGCCACAGCAGCCGAGTCGGCGTGGCCCGTCGAAGGATACGATGCTTATATCCTGGGGTCCGCGGTTCACAATGGCTCGTGGCTGCCGGAAATGGCGACCTTCGTCCGGCGGTCACGCAGGGTACTGTCCGCCAAGCCCGTCTACCTGTGGCTCACCTGCTTGCGCGCGATCGAGCCCGGCGGCTACGCGTACGTGACCAACAACTACCTGCCCAACCTGCTGTCCCGCACCCTGGCATTTCGGAGAATCGGCATATTTGCCGGCAAGATCGATATGACGACAATCAACCAGGACGAGGCATGGACGCTCGCCTTTCGCTACGATGGCAGTAGGGATCCGTTTACGCTTGGCGGCGATCATCGCGACTGGAACGCGATCCGCGCCTGGTCCGAACAGATAGCGGACGATCTGGTTCCGGGTTCGGTGCCCCGGTCGCCCGATGCGGCCCCCTCTTGATCAAGGAGGCCACTCGGGACGGTCAACGCTTGCTGCCGAGCAATGTGCCGCGGCAGCGCCGAGCGCCGCAACGGCCGCTTGGGTGTGGCATCAGACCCTACTCGATTGAGCGGCTCGCACCCCCATGGTGCAACATCCATACCACGTATGACGGAACGTCGTAAAATCAAGCCGTTAACAATTGATGAAAGACACAACTGCCGCGTACGGAAATCCCCGGCTGTGC
>PLYS01000615.1 GCA_003153455.1 Betaproteobacteria bacterium
ATCAGCACCGCGGTGAGCGAGCTCGAATATTCGGCTGGATTTAGGCACAGAATTTCGAGCCCCCATGCGCGCACCGCGCGTCGCGTCGCTTCGGCGTGGCGGTCGTGGCGCTTGAACACTTTGTCGAGGCCTTCCTCGAGCAGCATGTTGAGCGACTCGCGCAGGCCATAGAGCAGATTGGTCGCGGGCGTGTAAGGAAAAAAGCCGCTCTTATTGGGCCCGAGCATTTCCTCCCAGCTCCAGTACGACTTCGGCAGACGCGATGTTTTCGCGGCGGCGAGCGCCTTGTCGCTGACGGCATTGAACGAGAGCCCGGGCGGCAGCATCAGGCCTTTCTGCGAGCCTGCGACGGTGACGTCGACGCCCCATTCGTCGTGGCGGTAGTCGATCGAAGCGAGCGAGGAAATGGTATCGACCATGTAGAGCGCCGGATGTTGGGCGCGGTCGATTGCCTTGCGCACTTCTCCGATGCGCGAGGTGACGCCGGTCGAAGTTTCGTTGTGCACTACGCATACTGCCTTGATCGAGTGCGATTTATCTGCGGCAAGCCTGGCTTCGACCGTAACGGGGTCGACACCATGGCGCCAATCGCCACTGATGAATTCGGGGGCCAGCCCGAGTTTTTTCGCCATGCTGTGCCAGAGCGTCGCGAAGTGGCCGGTTTCGACCATCAACACGCGGTCATCCGGTGACAGCGTATTGACGAGGGCGGCTTCCCACGCGCCGGTGCCGGAAGCCGGGAAAATTACCACTGGCGCCTTGGTCTTGAATACGTGCTTGAGCCCGGACAGCACCTCTTGGCCGAGCTTCTGGAATTCGGGGCCGCGGTGATCGATGGTGGCGCTGTCGATCGCGCGCAACACTCGTTCAGGAACGTTGGTCGGGCCGGGGATTTGCAGGAAATGGCGACCGCTGATTGCAGACATGGTAGCCTCGTCGGATGGAGTTAGACAGTCAGGCAGAATAGTTAAGTTGCGCTTGAGCGTCAACTCGCGAAATAATGGCAATTCAATGCTTTGCGGCAGGAGGCCGCGATTCCCATGACACTCGCTATAGACGTGATTTCCGACGTGGTCTGCCCGTGGCGCTATATCGGCAAGCGCAAGCTTGAGGCGGCGGCCTGAGGCCATGCCCCCTACCACATCGGCAGTGATCAAACTGCATCCGCGCACCGGTGACGGCCGGCTCGCGGCCCAGCTCAAGCGCGAAATCGAAGGCGATGTGCTGTTCGACGCCTACTCGCGCGGCCGCTATTCGACCGACGCGTCGATCTACCAGCTCGAGCCGGTCGGTGTGGTGATCCCAAAAACCGAGCGCGACGCACAAATCGCGCTGCAGATTGCGCTGGAAGAGGGTGTCGCGGTACTGCCGCGCGGGGGCGGCACGTCGCAATGCGGCCAGACCGTTGGCCACGCGCTGGTGATCGACCATAGCAAATATCTGAATCAGGTGGTCGCCTTCGATCGGGACGCGCGCACGGTATGCGTGCAGCCCGGCATGGTGCTCGATCGTCTCAATGCCTGGCTCAGGCCGCACGGGCTGTGGTATCCGGTCGACGTTTCGACCAGCGCGCAGGCGACGCTCGGCGGCATGGCCGGCAACAACAGCTGCGGCTCGCGCTCGATACGCTACGGCAACATGGTGCACAACGTGCGTGCGATTGACGCCGTGCTGGCCGACGGCAGCGAGTTCGAGTTC
This sequence comes from Betaproteobacteria bacterium, assembly GCA_003153455.1. Lineage (GTDB taxonomy): Bacteria > Pseudomonadota > Gammaproteobacteria > Burkholderiales > SG8-41 > PALSA-1004. The sequence continues at coordinate 1,699 of PLYS01000615.1, forward strand.
GGCGCGGTGCCTGCCGATCTCGGCAAGTTCGATGCGCCCAGGGGCTATCTCGATCTGGTAAGAAGAATCCGTGCTATCGCCGCGCGCGAAGCCGATGAGATCGAGCACCGCTTTCCCAAGCTGCTGCGGCGTGTCGGCGGCTACAACCTCGACATGTTGAGCGGCGCCGGCCACAACATGGCGCATTTGCTGGTCGGTTCGGAAGGCACGCTGGCGTATTCGAAGCGCATCCATCTCAATCTCTCGCCGCTGCCGAGGCACAAGGCGCTCGGCGTGTGCCACTTCCCGACCTTTTTCCGCGCGATGGAAGCGCCGCAGCACATCATCAAGCTGAAGCCCGTTGCGGTCGAACTGGTCGACCGCACCATGCTCGAACTTGCGCGCGGTAACCCGGCATTCAAGACCACGGTCAATCGCTTTCTCCAAGGTGATCCGGACGCGATCCTGCTGGTCGAGTTTTCCGGCGACGACAAGGACGAGCAGATCGCCAAACTCGGGCAACTGGTGGAGCTGATGGGCGATATTGGGTTGCCGGGCGGCGTGGTCGAGGTCACCGATAACGCATTGCAGCGCGACATCTGGGAAGTGCGCAAGGCGGGGCTCAACATCATGATGTCGATGAAAGGCGACGGCAAGCCGGTGTCGTTCATCGAAGACTGCGCGGTGCCGCTCGAGCACCTCGCCGAATATACCGACCGCCTGACGCGGGTGTTCGAGAAGCACGGCACCAAGGGCACCTGGTACGCGCACGCGTCGGTCGGCTGCCTGCACGTGCGGCCTATCCTCAACATGCGCGCGGACGGCGCGCAGAAAATGCGCGCGATCGCCGAGGAAGCCGCCGCGATGGTGCGCGAGTATAAAGGCGCTTATTCGGGCGAGCACGGCGACGGGCTGGTGCGCTCGGAATGGATCGCGCCGATGTTCGGGCCGCGCATCACGCGTGCGTTCGAGGATATCAAGGATATTTTCGACCCGCGCGGCCTGCTGAACCCGGGCAAAATCGTGCGGCCGTCGAAGATGGACGACCGCAGCCTCTTTCGCTTCAAGCCGGGCTATCGGCAGTTGCCGCTCGACAGCGCGCTCGACTGGTCGGAATGGGGCAGCTTCGCCAGCGCCGTCGAGATGTGCAACAACAACGGCGCCTGNNCATTGCCGCAAGTTCGACGCCGGCACCATGTGCCCGTCGTTCCGCGCCACCGGCGAGGAGCAGCATCTGACGCGCGGCCGCGCCAACACACTGCGGCTCGCGATCACCGGTCAACTCGGGCCGGACGCATTCACGTCCGATGAACTCTACGCAACGATGGATTTGTGCGTGTCGTGCAAGGGCTGCAAGCGCGAATGCCCGACCGGCGTCGACATGGCAAAAATGAAAATCGAGTTTTTGCACCATTATCGGCAACGCCATGCATTGTCGATGAGACAAAGGCTGATTGCCTATCTGCCGCGATATGCGCCCTGGGCGGCGAGATTGGGATGGGTGATGAATTTGCGCGACCACGTGCCGGGGCTTGCGGCCTTGAGTGAATCGTTGCTGGGCTTCAGCTCGAAGCGCAGCTTGCCGAAATGGCGGAGCGATACTTTCCACTTGGATCCACTCTTACCCGGAATCTCACCTCCACCCCAACCCTCCCCCATCGAGGGGGAGGGGGTGTTCAGCCACGAAGTGGTGTTGTGGGTGGATACCTTCAACAATTACTTCGAGCCGGAAAATGCGCGCGCCGCGCTGGCGGTATTGCGCGCTGCCGGCTATCGGGTGCATCTGCCGCGCGCGCAGGACAGCGCGCGTCCGCTCTGCTGCGGGCGCACTTTCCTTGCCGCGGGGCTGGTCGCTGAAGCCGAAGCCGAGGCGAGGCGCATGATTGCGACGCTCAAGCCATTCATCGATCGCGGAGTGGCGGTGATCGGGCTCGAGCCGTCGTGCCTCTTGTCGTTGCGCGATGAATTCATCTCGATGCTGCCGGGCGGCGATGCCGCCGAACTCGCGTTGAATGCGATGTTGCTTGAGGAATTTCTGGCGCGCGAAGCGGACGCTGGGCGGCTCAAGCTCAAGCTGAAAGCGCTGCCGCAGAAGAAGGCGCTGCTGCACGGCCATTGCCACCAGAAAGCGTTTGCCGTGATGCCGGCGGTCGAGCGGGTGCTCAGGCTCGTGCCGCAGCTCGAGGTTGAAACGATCGAAGCGAGCTGCTGCGGCATGGCCGGCAGTTTCGGTTATGAAGCCGATCATTACGAAGTGTCGATGAAAATGGCGGAAGCAAGCCTGCTGCCGGCAGTGCGTGCCGCTGACGCTGATACCCTGATCGTCGCCGACGGCACGAGCTGCCGCCATCAGATCGCGGACGGCGCTCAGCGCAGCGCAGTGCACGTCGCGCGCGTGCTGCACGCGGCGCTGGAATAAAAGGTTAACCGAACGCGAAGGACGTATCAATAAGCAAGAGTCATCTCGCTGGCCGGCGAATCCGGCTATGGCCCGTGGTCAGTGCGTAACACCCATCAGCTTGTCGGGCAGCCAGGTCGCGATCTCAGGAAATGCGCACAGGATCACGATTTGCAGCATCATGCAGATCACGTAGGGAATGGTGCCCCACATGATGCGGGTGACCGGCACATCGGGCGCGATCGAGCTGACGATGAAGATGTTGAGCCCGACCGGCGGGTGGATGAGGCCGATTTCCATGTTGATGGTGAGGATCACGCCGAACCATACCGGATCGAAGCCGGCGGCTTTGATGATCGGATAAAGTATCGGGGCGGTCATCAGGATGACGGCCGCCGGCGGAATGAAGAAGCCGCACA
>PLYS01000281.1 GCA_003153455.1 Betaproteobacteria bacterium
GGGAAGATGCCGTGGGCCGCAATCCACTCGAAGGCTTCCTCGTAGACTTCCTTGGTATAGGGCTCGAACACCAGCCGCTCGCCGGGACCCCAGCGGCGCGTATCCATGCGCGCATGGAAGCGGTCGGGGAATTCGTTCTTGTAGTAATGCGTATAGAGCTCCGGCCGCAGATCGATGTCGCGCTGGGCCTTGCGCAGCGCGCGGAAGAACTTGCGCAGGTCTTCCGGATCGGGATCGCCGTGGATCATGGTGCCGATCATGAAGGTGGTGTCGATCACTTTGCGGAAGCCGAGTTGCTCGGCGAAGTAATAGGGGCCGCCGAACAGGCTGCAGGCGGGCGTCCTGCCCTCGAGCAGCAGCTCCATGCGCTTGAACAGCATGCCGTCGGCATAGTTCACGTTGATCTCTTCGGGCTTCAGATAAACCTCAAGCGCCTGTACGGTGGCGTAATGACTGCCGGACTGGAAGCCGACCGAGACTGGCACGCCGGCGAGATCTTCTGGCGTCTTAATCTTTGAATCGGCCGGGACGAAAATGCCCGCCGGCGTCACCGAATAGACATCGGTAAACATCTTGCCGTGGCCATTGGAGGCGGCGACATTGACGGTCCAGTGGCACGCGCAGCTAACATTGGCCTTGCGGCCTTCCTCGAACGACTGGTAGGCGCCGTTGCTGCCCTTGTCGTGGATCTTGCCGTCGGTCGAGCGCATCAACTCGCGAAATTCATAGTCGAGGTCTTCCTTGCGGAAATAATCTTTTTCCTCCGCCACCCATTCTTGCAGTCGGAAATGCGGCTCGATTAGAAATTTCGCCATGTTTATCTCCCGCTACTCGACGTCAAGATCATAGGGCTCACTTTTCTGAACACTACGATAACAGGCCCTTGCTCTTTGCCCAATAGTCAGGCGCAGGCTTGGTAGCCTTGAGCGCGGCCATATCCTAGTAGCCCGGCGCCATGGAGGCATCCGTTCCGGCCAGAACTTCGTGGTGATCATTATTGAGCTGTCCCTACTCAAAACTCTGAATGCCAGAGAAAATGCAGGGTTTATTTGGCTTTTGGAGTTTTGAGTAGGGACACCTATCGCGGCGTCAACGTCTTGGCGCTGTGGGCCACCGCCGAGGAGAAGGCCTACACCTCCGGCGTCTGGGGCACTTACCGCCAATGGTCGCAAGCCGGCGCGCAGGTCCGCAACGGAGAGAAATCCGCCTACATCGTCCTCTATAAGGAAATCACCGTCGTCGGCGAAGACTGCGCAGCGAAGGAGTCGACACCCGCCTCTTCGCCCGAGCGACGCCCGTGTTCGCAGCCGAACAGGTCGACGGCTGGACGCCGCCCATTATCGACGCACCCGCTACCGTCATCACGCCGATCAAGCAGGCCGAGGCGTTTGTCGCAGCGACCGGAGCCACGATCACCCACGGCGGCAGCCGGGCCTTCTATCGCCCCGCGACCGACAGCATTCAAATTCCCCCGCGCGAGGCATTCATCGGGACCGCCACCAGCTCGCCGGCCGACGCGTACTACTCGACCCTCCTGCATGAACTCAAGCATTATTCAGGTCATGAGACGCGTTGCAATCGCCAACCCGGCAGGCGTTTCGGCGACGACGCATACGCCATGGAGGAGCTTATCGCCGAACTCGGAGCCGCGTTCCTTTGCGCCGATCTGCGGATCACCGACGAAGCGCGCGCCGACCACGCGCAATATCTCGATCACTGGCTGAAGGTTATGAAGTCCGACAACAAGGCGATCTTCACCGCCGCGTCGAAAGCCTCCGAAGCCGTAACGTTTCTTGCGGCGCTTCAAGGTGCATGAGCGCGCGCTAACGGCGCAACATGCAAAAACACTGGCGGCGGGGGCGGCGTAAGCAAGATCACGGGCGGATGAGAACGATTCGACGTTGATAAGTAAGATCGTCATCTAGCAGACACAGGCTCTAGCGATATCATTGCACACCGAATCGCTGGACACCCAAATGAACCCCCAATTCTGCGACCGCTATCGTGAGCGTAACGTCGTCAACCCGCGCGAGATGCTGGCGCTCCGTAATTNNTGCCCGCCGTTGGTACGGCCAAGGGTTGCAGACTCGATTGACTGCGTTCCCAATACGGGAACCCCACTCATGACGGGAGTACCACTTGGTCCTTCAGCCAGCCGACAATCATTGTCAGGACTTCGCCATAAGCCATGCCTGCGGTTCGCCCCATGTGGAGGCCTTCCGGGTATACGCGCGCCGATTTCGGGTTGCCGTGCTCCATCAACAAATAGACATCATCGATCGGAGCTTGATCGTCGAGCTTTCCGTTGACGGCAAGCAAAGGCGCTGAGGACTTTTCGAGCAGCCCCATCGTTTTGAGCGAGAAACGAGGCGCGGCTTCGAGGAACTCCTCCATGGTCTTTGTCCCCATGGCGCGGCCGCGGGCATCGAGCAGGCTTGCCGCGCCGAATAGATAGGATGCGCCTCCGGTCGTGAATGCGGGGACGAGCCATTCCTTTTGAAATCCGTAGTGAATGTTGCCGCCATGGAAAACGGCACCGTTGATTCGGTCGGCCACGGAAAAAGCAAGCCGCGCCGCCCAGTAAGCGCCGAAGCTACCGCCCCATACCCCAAGGCGCCCGCCGTCGATGTCTGGACGCTGCAACAGGTAGTCCATCCATTCAACGTAGGTGCGCTCAGCCGAGGCATCGCTAAACAGTACCGGGTTTTCACCGCTACCAGGCATATCGATCGACAACGAGGCGAGACC
>PLYS01000007.1 GCA_003153455.1 Betaproteobacteria bacterium
CATAGCTCGCGATTGGCGGCCGCACTTCGGCTACGGGTCGGTTTCCTGTCACCACGCACTGAATGACGCCGGGATTATCAACGAGTATTGCATCCAGGGAGAATACGCGAAATGATTTCACGTCGTCGTTTCATTGGCACCGCACTTGGCGCCGGTGCGGGTCTCGTAACGCAGGGGTGCCAGCAGATGGCCGCGCAACCCGCCGCCAAGCGGATGATTGTCGATTCCCAAGTCCACCTTTGGAAAGCAGAGACGCCCGACTGGCGCTGGGTTCGAGGGGTGGTCCCCCACCTTCCAGAGCCCTTCACGATCGAGAAGCTGTTGCCGATGATGGATGAGGCCGGCGTTGATCGCGTCGTCGTGGTTCCGCCGTCCTGGCCGGGCGATCGCAACGACTACGGACTGGAGGCGGCGCAACGATATCCCTCGCGCTTCGCTGTCATGGGCCGCATAACGCTGCGCAATCCGCAGTCGGCGGCCCTAGTGCCGAAGTGGAAGGATCAGCCCGGGATGCTCGGCTTCCGCTTGACGTTCAACACCGCCGCAACCGCACCGATGCTTTCGGACGGAACGGCCGACTGGTTCTGGCCGGCGGCAGAGAAGGCTGGCCTGCCGATCATGTTCCACGCGCCTGAACTGGGGCCGCAGATGGCCCGTATCGCTGAGCGCCATCCGCGACTCACCTTGATCGCCGACCACATGGGCATGACATTGCTGTCCGTCAAGGCCGGCCGCAGCGCAAACATGATTGAGCACACGCTCTCGCTCGCAAAATACCCGAACGTGTCGGTGAAGCTTTCTGCCGCGCCGACCCATTCTTTTGAGGACTATCCGTATCGCGACATCAACGTGCATATCCGCCGCGTGTTCGATGCATTCGGCCCGCGACGCTGCCATTGGGGGAGCGACATGACCCGCGCGCTCGCGAAGGCCACCTACCGTCAGCGCATAACCCATTTCACTGAGGCGCTCGACTTCTTGTCCGAGGAAGACAAAGACTGGATTATGGGGCGCTCGATTCTCACACGCCTAAACTGGACCTGATGTCGCGCGTGCATTATCTGGCGCGCACCTTGTGCGCGCTGACAAGGTGATTGAGTAAGGACGTGAATGTCCAGTTTAGGGAAACCTGAGTGTCCGGTTTGGGTCGGGTACGCACCCACCTAATCAGAAAAGCGGACACTCGCGTCGGCAGATCTGACTAACGCGATAGGCAAAGCGTGAACGCCCGCTCTGGCCGAGGAGCAGTCATTGCCGGAGGTGACCTTGACCGTCCGAAGCTGGCCGCGAGGCGCCCGTCGCTTGTGGGTTCCAATCTACCCGTTAGCTGACGGTCGAATTTCCGGATACCCGGTACGCAGCGTCTAAGGTATCCTTCACGATGCCGAAGGGAACCCCTCGGCGAAATACAGGACGGCCACCCGGTACATGGCCTCGCCAATGCAGGCTTCTTATAGTTTGCGTGACGTACACCCGTCAAATAGTCCTTCGGCGGACGGATGTTCTGCTCGGTCTAGGTCCTGGCGGATCGGCCGTTCGGTCCGGATCGTCGCCCTCCTCCTGGTTGTGGCGACCCAGGCGCGCGCGGCCTCTACCCTCCTGGGCCTTCCCATCACTGACCCCGCCGCTCGCGAGGTGATCGAGGGGTACACTCTCTCGCGCCAACTGAAGACAATACGGTTCATCGGCACCCTGAAGGCCACCGACTGGATGATGGACCGACCTGCCTTTGCCGCCACCCTGGCACGACATCTCCACCCACGGCTAGAACCCTACCACGTCACGGACAAGGGCAACGGGGTGTATGCCGTGGATGACCAAGGTGCGCTGCGGGGAAGCGTCCGCCTGATGACCCGAGGGGCGGAGCGTCGGGTCTATATCGTCGAGGGCCAGTTCCGTTCCCTGGGCCACATCCTGAAGTTGTCTGGCAGCATGGTGTTCGCGCTGGCGTACCGAGAGCGCTGGGAGGGGGACGAATCCTACGTGGAGGTGGACCCGCAGCTTTTCCTCCGCTTGGACAACGTCATGATCCACGGCATCCGGAAGGTCCTAGCTCCCCTCCTACACGGTATCATCGATCGCCGCGTCGCGGGCCTGACGGAGGCGGCCCGGATCGTTAGCCAGCGCTTGACCAAGGATCCGGTAGGACTCTACCGGGAGATCCAGACGTGGCCTGACGTCCGGCCCGAAGACCTGACGGAGTACCGTAAGGCGTTCCGTATCGGTCCCGACGTCGCTAAGGAGGGTGGATGACTAATGGCGGGGCCTCACCTTGGAAACGCCAGGCCGGCGACCGTCAGCTTTCGGGTGTCGTAGCCGACTGGTGAGTGACCGAAACTGGCCGGTCAGAGACCGCCGCGCGTGGGTCCCAATGCGACCCAAACCAGCCGGTCAATCTGCTTTGAAGCGGCCGTTGAACATGCTCGGTAACCGGAGGCCCAACGCCGCGAGGATGCGGAGATTCCGACCCGCGTGAGTACATTCTATGAGCCCATTACGTGTCGCTCGCAATGGCATGCGTCAACGCGTCAGCGCGCTCCCAGCCTCGGCAACCGTTCAGAAACAGATTGACAACGTCGCGTGGCCAAGCGTCCACCTCCGCGGAGGTCATTTGCATCCCCAGCCCCAGGGCACGACGCTGCGGCAGCGCGATGACCATGTGCAGGAATTGCTGCGCGGCGAACGTCGAGTTGTCCAGAGTGAGATTCCCCACGTGCGCTTCGCGCTCGAGCACACCCGCAATCAGCTCGATGGCTTCTTCGCTGGCGTCTTGACGGGCGACAACCGCTGCCAGATCCGGGAAGCGGCCCGATTCTGCGACGATCAGTCGATGCAGTGCGATCGCTGGCGGAGACAAGGCCGCGCCAAGGATAAGCTTTGCCAGGCCACGCAGGATCTCCGGGAGATTCGCCCCGCGAAGCAACGGCACATCCGCGGGCGGGCGCAGGCGTTCGACCGTGCGATGGACTACCGCGCTGAACAGCGCGGCTTTGTTCTCGAAGCGGTGATAGAACGTTCGCTTCGATATTCGGGCTCGTTGCGCGACTGCCTCGATGCTTGTGGCGCCGTAGCCTAACGTGAAAAATAGTTCGGTCGCCGCCTCGACGATACGATGGGCGAGTTGCTCGGCGTCGGCCTTTGACGGGCGGCCGCCACGGCGCGAGACAACGTCGGGTTCGCCCGCTGTTGCTTTGTAATTGCCTATCAAAGCCCAACGCGCGGTGTCACAGTGCGCCTAACGTGGGTAGTAGTTGGCGCCAAGCGGCAGTGCGTAATAGCTGGAGCGGGAACCATAGCAGGCCGGACGCGGTGCATAGTATGGCGCTGCCACAGGCGGAGCAATCAGCGGGACGGTGGCTGCGCGGGAACGCGCTGCCAACCTCCGGGACAATCCCTTACGTAGGGGTAATAGGAATTCGAGTCGGCGCAGTAATACCACTCCCCTTGGGGCTGGGGCGAGGCCGGGGCGTAGTAGGACGCAGCTTGCGGCGGGCTATAGTAGGCGGGCGTGGCAGAGTAGCCGGGACCGGCAGTTGGCGTGTTGTAGTAAGCGGGCCGGGCACCCGCATACGCTGGTCCCGGCGGGTAGTAAAGCGGGGCCTGTGCAACCGCAGCCGCAATCGCGAATGGTGCGGTGATAACGGCTGCTGCCGTGGCGACGATGGCACCGGCGAAGCCCCAGAACGGGCCACCGCCGTAGTGACCGCCGCCATGCCGCCCCCCTGCAAAAGCCGACGTAACGGGTGCGACAGCGAGGGCGAAAGCGAGAAGACTGGTGACTAGGACGGCTCTGGTTTTCATCATCGGTAATCCCAAAAAATGGTGTTTAATCGGTGCGAACACAGTCCAATCAAGAACACGT
>PLYS01000125.1 GCA_003153455.1 Betaproteobacteria bacterium
GACATGCATGTGCCATGCGGCTAATGCTAGATGGTGATGATCGGTGATGTAGAGCCTGTATTTCGGTCCAAGTATCGCGGGAATAGAATGGTCAGAAAGAAAATCGCGCCGGTATCGTTTCTTCAGTGACGCGAGCTCAATGCACTTGTCGCTGACTTCGATCAGTCCGACTGTGATTTGGGTAGGGTGCAATTCTTGAATCTTGCATTCGTGAAATTTAGCCATTGATTCGTCCGCGGTCGGGCATTGTCATATTTCATTTAGGTTAAACGTCTAGCTTGTCCACCCGTTATTTTCAGACTCCAAGCGGGGCTCGCGAACGCCCGCATTAGGCCGTTCAGCGACCGTCGGCGGATGGGCGGTTCCCGACCCAAAGACATTCAACGTCTACATTCAGCCGCCCTCGATCGAGCACAGGCCGGTGGTTGCGCCGAGCCCGGTCTTCACAGCTCGATTCGCGCCCCGAGCTCAACGATCCGATTGGGCGGGATGCGGAAGAACTTCGTGGCGTCGGTCTCGTTGCGGCGCATCCAAGCGAAAACTCGGTAGAACAACGGATTCAAGCGCGGCATGGCAACGCCCGCCCTCCCGACTGACCCTCGCGATAGGAAGAAGCTGGTCTGCATCATGTCGAATCCCTGCCCGCCAAGCGTGCAGTGGGCGAGCGCAACCGGGATGTCAGGGTGTTGCATGAAGCCGTAGCGCAGCACGATACGGTAAAAGTCGTTGCTGAGCGCCGTCACGCTCGCACATTCGGATGCGGCCACGCGCGGCACGCGTTCCGTTTCGATGCTGAGGATCACGTTGCGCTGGTGCAGGACGTGGTAATGCTCCACGCTATGCAGCATCGCGACCGGCACAGAGTCGATTCGGTGCGACAGGTACACCGCGGTGCCCGCTACCTTGGTCTCGTTGACCATCGACCGAATGAAAGGATCCAGCGGTATCGTTTCGCGTTCGAGCTCGTGCAGCATCGCGTGGCGGCCGGTGCGCCAGGCTACCATCAGCAGGAACATCATCGACGCAGCGACTAGCGGCACCCAGCCGCCCTCGGCCACCTTGGTCAAGTTTGCGAACACGAACGAGGCGTCGACCAGCGCCAGCGACCCGGCGACTGCGATCGCAACTGCGCGCCTCCAATGCCACTGCTCGCGCATCATCTTGTACATCAGAAGCGTCGTCAGCAGCATCGTAAACGAGACCGCGATGCCGTACGCTGCAGCCAGCTTGTCCGATGAGCCGAATCCGAGCGTCAAGCCGAGCGTGAAGATCATCAGCAACCAGTTGACCGAGCCTACGTAGATCTGCCCGTAGCCGGTAGCCGAAGTCTGGGTCACGTTCAGGCGCGGACATAGGCCAAGCTGAATCGCCTGCCGCGTCATCGAGAAGACGCCGCTGATGATCGACTGGCTGGCGATGATCGTGGCAGCGGTCGCGAGCGCGACCAGCGGCAGCTGTAGCCAGTCCGGCCCAAGCAGGAAGAACGGGTTGCTGCCGGCGGGAACGGCACCGGCGGCGACCAGCGCTGCCTGCCCTGCATAGTTGAGCAGCAGCATCGGCAGCACGATGCCGTACCAACTGAAGCGGATCGGTCTTGCGCCAAAGTGCCCCATATCGGCGTAGAGCGCCTCGGCGCCGGTCGCGCTCAGGAAAACCGCGCCGAGTACCGTGAAGCCGGCGAAGCCATGCGTAGTCAGGTAATGAAGCCCGTGACGTGGGTCGAGCGCAAGCAGTATCGCTGGGTGTGCCAGTACGCTGATCGCACCCAAGGCGCCAATGGCAAGGAACCATACCGCCATCACCGGTCCGAATAGGTGGCCGATCACCGCGGTCCCCTTGTGCTGCAATAAGAACAGCGCTAGCAGCACGAGCACCGCGAGGGGCAATACGTATGGCGCGACCGCCGGCACCGGCAGCTTGAGGCCCTCGAGCGCACTCAGCACCGAAATCGCCGGCGTGATAGCGCCGTCGCCAAAGAGCAGCGCGGCGCCCAGGATGCCGATCGCGACCAAGCCACGCCGCTCATAGCCCTTTACCGTCAGACGTGCCATCAATGCCAGGATGCCGCCCTCGCCGTCGTTGTCGGCCCGCATGACGAGTGCGACGTACTTGACCGAGGTCGTGATGATCAGCGTCCAGACGATCAACGAAAGCATCCCGTAGGCTACCTCGGGTGCTGAGCCGCCGGCGCGTTCGAGCGCGGTCTTCAGTGTATAGAGGGGACTGGTGCCGATGTCGCCGTAGACCACGCCGAGAGCGCCGAGCATCAGCACGCTAACTGGTCCGGAAACCTCGCGCCGTGGCAACGCGGGCGGCGTGAGCATGGGAGCGGCCATCGGAAGTGGGATTGCGGCTTTGCCGTTGCGGCGCACTGGAATGCGCCGAATTATACTCCGCCAGATCGCGGTTTCGTAACGCCGCGCACGTCCGCTTGTGGCTGAGCTGAGACGGTCAGCCAAAANNAGTGCAGCCCGCAAACCCTTGCGGCACATGGGCGGCGTCGAGGCGTCGAGTGCGTCGGGATTTTCGCAAACCTTTTTAGGAGCCGTTATAGGGAGGCCCACATGCGACCTGCCGCCACACCCCTCCCGGAAAAAAGCAACCCGAACCACCCGACGCACCCGACGACCCGTCGCCTCCGATGAAACACAAGGTTTTCCGGGGATGGCATTGGCGTCGAGGCGTCGAGTCAGGCAAGTGGGGGGTGGAGGGGAGGCAAAAATCTGAAAAACTGACAAGCTACCACCCTCCAGTTTCCCAGGATTTCAGAGTTCCAGGTTTCCGCTCCCCCACTCTCCCCATGTTGTGTCGGTCGACTATAGATAACTGAGTATTGTGGGTAGGGCCATCAGGAGGAGTCCCCAAAAGAAAAAGAACAAGAAGATTCGCAAGGATGCAAACAGTATCGCCATGATGGACGCCATCAACGTGTCCCAAGCACTAA
>PLYS01000183.1 GCA_003153455.1 Betaproteobacteria bacterium
TCTGCAACAAGCTGTGGAACGCAACACGTTTCGTGCTGATGAACTGCGATGGCAAGGATACCGGTATCGACGAAAGCCTGCCGCTCGAGTTCTCCGTCGTCGACAGGTGGATCATCAGCCGTCTGCAGCGCGCCGAGGCGGAGCTCGAAAAAAGCTTTGCGGAATACCGCTTCGACAACGCGGCGCGCGCGGTCTATGAGTTCGTGTGGGACGAGTACTGCGACTGGTATGTCGAGCTCGCCNNACGTGTTCTGCGACTGGTATGTCGAGCTCGCCAAAGTTCAGTTGGCAAACGGCAGCGCGGCGCAGCAGCGCGCAACGCGGCGCACGCTGGTGCGGGTGCTCGAAGCGACGCTGCGTCTCGCGCACCCGATCATTCCGTTCATCACCGAAGAGTTGTGGCAAAAGGCCGCTCCGCTCGCCGGCAGGAGCGGGCCGAGCATCATGCTGCAGCCGTTCCCGCAGACCGATGCGGGCCGCATAGACGAGCGCGCCGAGCAACAAGTCGCGCTTCTCAAGCAAGTCACCAACGCATGCCGCACGCTGCGCAGCGAAATGGGCCTCGGGCCGCAGCAGAAAGTGCCGTTGCTTGCGCACGGCGACCGCGCCACGCTCACCGCATTCACTCCTTATCTGATGCCGCTGGCACGCTTGTCGGAGGTCACGATCGTCGATGGCGGGCTGCCGCAGGCTGACGCGCCGGTATCCATAGTCGGCGACTACAAGCTGATGCTGAAGATCGAAATCGACGTCGCGGCGGAACGCGCACGGCTCGGCAAGGAAAAAGATCGACTCGAGAGCGAAATTGCGAAAGCGCAAGGCAAGCTCGCCAATTCCAATTTCGTCGAGCGCGCGCCAGCCGTCGTGGTCAAGCAGGAGCGGCAGCGTCTGGCCCAGTTTCAGGCCACGCTCGACAAGCTAAGCGCGCAATTGAACCAGCTCGGATGAAATATGGACATCGTTGCGCCGGTAGCGATGGCGGCTGGCCTGGGCTGGGCGAGCGGCCTGCGGCTCTACGCCGTGCTGTTCTCCCTGGGCGCCCTGCACTACCTCGGCATGATCACGCTGCCACCTGACCTCGAAATCGTCGCGCATCCGGCGGTGATGGCGGTATCGGGCGCGCTGTTCCTGATCGAGTTCGGCGCCGACAAGATTCCCGGCTTCGACAGCGTATGGGACACGTTCCAGACCTTCATCCGCATCCCGGGCGGCGCGTTGCTCGCCGCTGCGGCCGTTGCCGATCACAGCGCGGCGTTCGCGCTCGCCGCCGCGGTCCTCGGCGGCACGCTTGCCGCCGGCGCGCACTTCACCAAGGCCGGCAGCCGCGTGCTGATCAACACCTCACCCGAACCGTTCAGCAATTGGACCGCGTCGCTCACTGAAGACGCGCTGGCGGCGGGGACGGTGTGGTTCGCGTTCAAGCATCCGCTGGCGTTGGCTGCGCTCCTGATCGTGCTGATAGCGCTGATGATCTGGCTGCTGCCCAGGCTGTGGCGCGGTGTGCGCCGCGTCATCAAAACCACGCGCGAGTTGCTCGGCTCGACCGGCTAGGAGTTTGTCGGACTTAGCCCCGACAAACTCCTAAAGTCCTGCAGGAACGTCCTCGCCCGCGAGCTGGCGCCTGATGCGCGCAACGTCGCGCCGTGCCAGCGCGAACGGGAACGACAGGATGTCGGTCGGGCTCGAGTCGCCATAGGGGCGGTTGCAAGCCGATATGTCATCATCCTTGCCCGGGCAGCCCGAAGTGCGGAACGGCTTGCCTGAACTGATGATTTCCTCCAGCTTCTGCCCGGACACGCCGAACTCGATCACGCGCTCCTTGCCATCGAAGCGCATGTCGTGAAAACTGCCGCCCGCATAATCGATGATGTAACGCGCAAGCTGCACGCGCCGCCACTGTCCGCGGTCGACCGCCGGCCAGTCCTCCATCAGCGAGCCGCGCTCGGGAAAGAACGCGAACATGTGGTTGTAGCCGCCCGTGTCGCGTATTTTTTGCGCGACCTCCAGAATCTCGCGCTCGGTCTCGCCCAGGCCGCCGATCAGATGCGCGCCGAATTTCTCGGGCCCGAAAATTTCGGCCGCCCATTCGATCGCCCGCCAGTAGTGTTCGAATTTGTGCGGACTGTCGACGCCCTTGCCGCGCGTGCGCTCGAAGATGGCCGGCGTTACCGCGTCGAGCGCGACAGTGAAGATGTCCGCGCCCATCCGTTGCATGCGCACCAGGTCCGCCTTTTCCAGCGTCGTCGGATTCGACAGGATGGACACCGGCACCTGCGGCACCGCACTTACCCATTTCTCTAGCAGTACGAAGGTATCGTCGTTGGAATTCGGGTGCGTGATCATCGAAATGCACATGCGCTGGAACTGGCCTTTGTCCGCCCCCGCTTTCACGCGCGCAATCACATCGTCGTAGCGCGCAGCCGGCCAGTCGGCACGGATAAAATTGCGGTCGGCGTAATCGCGCGCTTCCTCACGATGGCGCGCCAGCCCGCAGTAAGCGCAATTGGCGCGGCAGCCCTCGGGATAAGTGACGAGCAGATTAAGACAATGCGTGCATGCGGTGCGATGCATCCTGCCCGCCACCAGGCCGAGCGTGATCGCCGCCGCGGTACTCATCTGCACATATTCCGGCGAGCGCATCTCGGGCGTCCTGACGTGATAGTCGGGACGATAGAAGCGGATCGGCTGCGCGTCGTTAAGTAATGCACTCATGTCGCAATCAATTTCATGCGGCCTCCGGCTCGGCAAAATACTCGGGAAAAGCAATCCAGCCACGGCGATGCGGGTTGTCCTGCGCTGCCGCCGCAGTACGCCAGTATTTATTGAGCTCGTTGCGCCGGGTAACAGCACGCGCCAGCGACGCCCCGAACTGATCGCGCGCGTCATCCTCGAATTCGCGCAATGCTGCGGCATCGCGATCGCCCAGATAGCTTGCGGCCGCCTGCCCGGCGCGCTCCCCCGAAATGACCGCCGCGGCAATGCCGGCGCCGGTTATCGGGTGCGTGAGCCCGGCGGCGTCGCCGATGAACAGCACGTTGCCGAACACCAACCGCTCGCGCATGCCGCCGACCGGGATCGCGCCACCGGTGTGGAACAATACCTCACTGCCAACGCGCCCCGCAGCCACCAGTTGCCGGTGCAATGCGTCGAGCGGCGTCTTGAGATCGCGCTTGATGCTTTGATCGATGCCGAGCCCGAGGTTCGCGCGCGCGCCTTTCGGGAACAGCCACGCATAGCCGCCCGGATAGTCCTGTGACAGCCAGATGTCGGTAGCGTGGTACGGATGCGTGAGCGCCACCGTGTACTGTCGCGTGTTGACGGTCGCGAGCGGCGCCAGCCCGAGCTCTCGCGCAACCACGGAATGCGGCCCATCGGCGGCGATCAACACACGGTAGCGAATATCCACTTCCCCTTTGGGGGTCGCAACGCGCGCAACGTTGATCGCCGCATCCACGCCGCGCAACGTGCTGGCGAGCACCAGCTCGGCGCCGGCGCACTGCGCTTCGTGCGCGAGTGCGCGGTCGAACGCCGCACGATCAACCATCAACCCCGGGAATGGCGAAGCCGTGACCGCACCCGAAGGCAATACGCTATTCATGCCTGCGATGCGCTGCAGCAGCACGCCGGCGCTTTGCGCGCGGCGCGCGAGCGGCAGCGGAATAAACTCGGCGCATTGCACCGGTTCGCCGATGATTTTTTTGCGGTCGATCGCGATCACTTTGAGCCCGCCTACCGCGGCTGCCGCACTGCCTGCCGGCCCGAGCCCGATCACCAGAACGTCAGTTGCAATCATCACGCCCGGCTCGACGCTACGATCGGTTGCTTCACCGCGAGCCGTATCACCGCGATGAAATCATCCGGCGTCAGCGCCAGCATGTCGGCCTGGCGCCCGATAAAGAACGCACGCACGTTGTGCTCAATGCGCTCGACCGACGTGTCGCGCAGCGCCGCCTCGAGATCGGCGATGACGCGACGCGGACTCACGAATATGTCGCCCGTGAACCATACCTGCTTGATGCGGTGCGTGAGGCGGTCATAAGTCAGGCTTGCGCGCAGCATGCCCCCCGCGAACTTCTGTCCCGCCTCGTAAACCGGCATGTCGGAAGCCGGGCGCCGCACCAGATGGATCCAGTCGTGAGTGTCGATTTCGGCGAGCGCTGTCTGATAACGCCGGTGCTCGGTCAGAGTCAGCTCGCCCTCGTGAAACTCAATGCCGAACTCGCTTTCGAAAGCCTCGGTGAGGTTGCACTTGATGAGAGCGAGCTCCGGACGCCGGCCGAGCAAGTCCTTGAGATTGGCGACGCGTTCGCGCGCCGTGGCGATCGCTTTATCGGACAGCTTCTCGGCCGGGATGCGCAGCACGCGCAGCATCTTCCCAACGTCAAAGTCGATCAGCAGCGTGCCCTGATACAGCAGCGCGTCGCCGTCGAACGCGCCGCCGGTGCCGGAGATTTTCTTGCCATCGACCTCGATATCGTTGCGCGGACGGTAGCGCGCATCGACGCCGAGCGCGCTGATCGCGGTCGCCGCGGCATGACAGATGCGCTTGGCAATCGCCTGCATGTCAGAAGTGCCGAGCTCGCGCTTGTGCAGATACAGCTCCCAGCCGAGCTGCGCTTCATCGAAATAAATCGCGCCGCCGCCGGTGATACGGCGCTGGATCGTGATGTTGTTCGCCTTGCAATAGTCGAGATTGAGCTCCTGCTCGGCACTCTGGTGATAGCCGAGCAACGCGCTCGGCGCAAAGCGCAGAAACCGCAGAGTACTCGGGCTTTCCTCGGCCTGGCGCGCCTCGAGCAGTGCGCGGTTGAGCGCGATATTCTGCGCCGCGGGGCGCAGCCCGGTATCAATCACCCGCCACATTTCGCTCATGCGTCGTTCCTGTATATACCGGCAGCCGATCTCGCGCCCCCCCGGCTAGGCGCGAACCACCACCGGAATCCGTGACAGCGCGGCACGCGGCCGGCGCTGACTACGTTCGCGCGCGATGACCTGCTGCACGTCAATCGAAATGCCGCTCTGCGCGCCCTCGAGCGCCAGCACTTCGTCGCCCAGCGCAATCGAGCAGCACGCAGGCGTCACGCGCACTTCGCGTCCGAGCCGCGCCGCGAGTTCGACCATGCCGTCGGCCGGATGCGCGATGCCGTTGAGACCCGCCATCACCGCATACGCATCGATCTGCGTCTTGGCCGCGCCGGCCGGACGCGCGCAGCCAAGCAGCAGCGGAATGTCCGGCAGCGCAGCGCGCGCATCGAGAAAAAACTGCCCGACCTGATGCGGATCGGGCGTCGCAAACGGGCGGCCGGCGGGAGCGTAGAACGGCATCACCGCCACCAGCACCAGCGCCGCCGGCCGGTGGCGCCTGACGATCTCGAGCGCGTTCCACTCGCCAAGCAGCTTGCCGTAGTGCAGGCCGATTACGATATGCGGCACGACTTTGAGCGCGGTCGCGGTCAGGCACTCCAGCGAACGCTCGAAGTCCGCGGCATTCCGGCGCAGGTGATAGACACGCGAGATCGTGTCCTGGCTGCCTATCACGTCCATCATCGCTGCATCGATGCCGGAATCTTCCATGCGCAGCGCGATGTCGCGGTCGACCAGCGCGGTATGCAGCGCGATCTTGAACGCCGGGAACGCACGCTTAATGCGATGGATGGTCGGATAGAATGCGTCGTACTCGATTTCGTCGCGCAGGTTGGAGCCGCCCGAGAGCAGCATGCCGCGCGCGCCGCGCTCGATCTCGCCATTGACGACGCGCCACAGTTCGTCGGGTGTGCGCGCCGGGATCATAGGCTCGAGGATTTTGGCCTTGCAATGATCGCACTGCAGCTGGCAGTCGCCGCCGGTGATCGACACCGCCGGCCACGCGCTCTTGCCACAGCCCGTGAGCTCGGAAGTCGCGTAAGCCTTGAAGGTTGGCGTATAAAAATTAATCCGGCCAACGTGCCCGCCGCGCAGCGCGCGGTAGCGGCGGCGCATTGCGGCGACCAGTTCGGCGTCGAGCGCAATGTCGTCGAGCGGCTCGACCGCGCAGGCGATGTCGAGCCACGCCGTCATGCAAAACTCGCCGGCGTCGCACCGGAGCGGACCGGGCGCATCACGCAACAGGGCTTCTTCAAAGGGTTTACCGGCCCCTCGCGGCAGTCCATTATTCCACGCCGCAAAATGCAGAGATGCCGATTCAGGATTGACACCCGGCAAACCCTTCCGCATTCATCTTCGCTTCAAACGCGCTGACCGCTGCGCCTCCCGTGACCAGCGCGCCGGAATCGGCATCCCAGTTGGCCGGCTTCAGCTTGACCATCCAGCCCGAGCCGTAGGGGTCGGCATTAATGGTCGCGGGGGCTGCTGCGAGGGCGTTGTTGATCGCGATCACTTCGCCCGCCACCGGAGACTTGACCGGGCCTACCCATTTGCCCGATTCGACGGTGACCGCCGACTTGTTAATCTCGATCGATCTGCCGACTTTCTTCGGCGTGCATGACACGATCTGGCCGGCGAGCGCGGCGGCGTAGGCGGTCATGCCGATCACCACGCTGCCGTCGCCTTCGCGCCTCGCCCACACGTTGGTTTCGACGTTGTAGTACAGATCATCCGGAAAATTGCAGCCTTTGACTGAAGCCATAGTTCCCCCTTTGCAGCTAGAAAACCAGTGTGCGATCGCAGCTGATGATCATGTCAGCGAGCGCGGATGCATTTGAAATCTCGTCGATCTCGGCAATCACGTCGGTGACTTCCATCTCGTACCCGGGCATTGCCGGCTTGCACAGATGCAGCTTGACCCCCGCGGCTTTGGCATCGCGCATGAACTCGATTATTGTCTTCCCGCCCTTCATCGCGGTCAATTGCTCGGGAACGCCTTTTTGGGCAAGCTTGACGCCTTCCATCGTGAAGTAGATCCGCACGTCGGCATCCATCGAGGCGAGGATCGCGCCTAGGTAAAACGGCGTCGCGCAACGATGCGGCGTCGAGGGGCCGCTCGTCATCACGATAACCACCGACTTTGCCTCATTGTCGAGATAGTGTTGTTCGGCCATCAGCTCGCGACACGCCTGCAGTGGATATCGTCTTTGCGCGCGCGTGCGCAGTAATCCCGGTGTGCGCGCTCGCCGGTAACCAGCGCGGCGAGCACCTGTGCGACCGGCGCTGCCGGCTATTTTCTCTTCATGAAGAAAACAAACTCGCTGTTGACGGTTTCCGACGACAGCAACTCGTTGCCAGTCTGTTTGGAGAACGCCTGAAAGTCCTTGACCGAACCGGGGTCGGTGGCGACGATCTTGAGCACTTGACCAGTCGTCATATCGTTCAGCGATTTCTTGCAGCGCAGAATCGGCAGCGGGCAATTCAGGCCGCGCGCATCAAGCTCTTTATCGAAATTCATGCGTCAAACCTCATGTAAAATTAGTTTACAATGAAACTCTGATATACGGTGATTGATTCCTCGGTGCAAGCCTATAAACCGTTCACGCCGAGCCGCCTTCCGGCAGCGGGCCAGCGGCCGTCGGGAAATCCCCAGGGCTGATGGAGATTATAGTGCCTAATCTGCGTCAGTACGGCAGCCGGTTTACCGCTTCTTGTCGCGGCCTTCCTTGCGCGTTTCGTTTTCGGCCGCGCGCAGTTCCCTGAGACGCGCATCGACGCTCGACTGCTGATAAAAATCGCCGTCGCCGCTTTTCTGCGCCAGCACCAGCTGCTCGATCGCTGCCGGAATGTTGCCGAGCCGGTAATTCGCCTCCGCGAGCGCGCGGTGTTGCTGCAACGACTTGTTAAGCGCGGCGTAGCATTTCGCCTGCAGCTGATAGAGCCGGTAATCCGACAACGTGTACTGCAGCCGGCTCTCGACCAGCTTGAGCGCTTCCTCAGGCTGGCGGCTACGCACCAACGCATCCGCATAGTCGTAGATCAACGCGCGATAGCCGGGATAAGTCGTCAACGCCTTGCGGTAGGTCTGCAGCGCCATCGCGATGTCGCCGGCTGCCTCGTAGAGTTGCGCCGCCAGCCTATCGATAATCGGACTTGGGCCCACCGTATTCCGCAACGTCTGCAGCTCCTGCTTCGCGCGCGCATAGGCTTTAGCGCGAATCAGCGCCGCCACCAGGCCGTAACGGCTCGCTGCCTCGCTCAGGTACTTGCGCTCTTTCAGGCTTTCCTCGAAAAATGCGACGCTGTCCTGCGGGCTGTCCTGCGCGGCCTTGAGCTTGGCGCGGATGAGCTGGAATTCAAGACCGTCAGGCACCTGGCGGTACGGCAGGTTCTGTGCGCGGTTCTGCATGTCGGCGATACGCTCATACGTGAGCGGGTGGGTGCGCAGATACGACGGTGCGGCGGTTTCATAAAACCGCGTTGCGTGCTGCAGGCGCTCGAAGAATAAAGGCATCGCCTGCGGATCGAATCCCGCCTGCTCGAGGGTCTGAAAGCCGACGCGGTCGGCTTCGCGCTCGTTGTCGCGCGTGAAATTGAGCGAGGACTGAACGCTGGCCGCCTGGGACGCCACCAGTGCCGCCTCCGACATCTGCGAGCTGACGCGTGACGCGAGTATTGCGATCGCAAGCCCCGCCAGCGAGGTGATCATCGCTTGCTTCTGCGCCACCAGCATGCGTGCGATATGGTGCTGCGTCACGTGTGCGATTTCGTGCGACAGCACGCTGGCGAGCTCCGACTCGCTTTGGGCGGCCAGAATCAGGCCGGAATTGACGCCGATGAACCCGCCCGGTAACGCAAACGCGTTGACCTGCGGATCGAGGATCAGGAAAAATTCGAATTCCTGGCGCGATGCGGCGCCCGCCGATACCAGGCGATAGCCGAGCGTGTTGAGATAATCGGCGATCTCGACGTCATCCGAGTAACTGCGGTCGGCGCGGATTTCCCGCATGATGCCCAAACCGAGGCTGCGCTCCTGCAGCGGCGAAAGCTCGGTTTGCGACACGTCTCCGAGGTCGGGGAGTCCCTGGCCAAACGCGCCGGGGATTGCCAGCAAAGCGAACGCGAACAATAAGTTTATCGACTTCACGATGCTATGATAGTCTGGTCCCGGTGAAGTTCCAAAACCGCGGTTGCAATTAATAGAGATACTTTGAGCGCATATTGAAAAAACTCACTCATTTCGACGCCCGCGGCCAGGCGCATATGGTCGACGTCGGAGCCAAAGATGAAACTCACCGCGTTGCGTGCGCCCATGGGCGCATCGTGATGCGACGTGCCACGCTCGCCATGATAGTCGCGGGCGGCGCCAGGAAGGGCGACGTGCTGGGCGTGGCGCGCATCGCCGCGATCCAGGGCGCCAAGCGCACCGCCGAACTGATCCCGCTCGCCCATCCGCTCGGGCTGACCCGCATCACCGTCGATTTCAAAGCCGACCGCAAACGCAACGCGGTCGAGTGCACCGCGAGCGCGGAAACCCGTGGCCGCACCGGCGTCGAAATGGAAGCGTTGACTGCGGTTGCCACCGGTCTGCTCACGGTCTACGACATGTGCAAGGCGGTGGATCGCGGCATGCGCCTTGAAGAGATCTGCCTGCTCGAGAAAAAAGGCGGCAAATCAGGCCACTGGGTGCGCAAGCCGCGTGCCTGACCACGCCGGGCTAGACTTCGTGGAGAAGATGGACAGCCCCGTTGAACTTGGCTAGCATTAGCGTCCGCTAATTTACGCTATGCACGCTGCGGACTGCGATGCAACGCTTAAGCACGGCGGGGCGATTATCTATAACGCAAAGGAGGATTGATGAACCCACTGCGCAGAACTTTTCTCAAGCTGACGGGTGCGGCAGGCACGCTCGCTTTGGTGGTCGGGGCCGGCCTGCTCAAGACTCGGGAGGCGCTCGCCGCCACCTGGAACAAGACTGGCTTCGAATCCAAAGCGGTCGCCGACGCACTCAAAAGCCTGGGCGCCGCCAGCCCGGCCGAGAGCAAGGACATCATCATCACTGCCCCGGACATCGCCGAAAACGGCGCCGTGGTACCAATAGCGGTGACCAGCAAGATACCGAATACCCAGAGCATTTCGATTATCGCCGAAAAAAATCCGTTTCCGCTGAGTTCCACGTATGACTTGTCAAATGGCGGCGAAGCCTACGTTTCGACCCGGCTCAAGCTCGGCGAGACCTCGAACGTGCGCGCGGTGATCAAGGCCGACGGCAAGTTCTACACCGCCGCCAAGGAAGTCAAGGTCACCATCGGCGGCTGCGGCGGCTGAACATAAGCGATCTGGAGAGGAAACTGACATGGCAGAACCGATGAAAATCCGCGCCACGCTGCAGGTCGACACCGCCGACGTGCGCATCCTCATGCTGCATCCGATGGAAACCGGGCAACGCAAGGACGCCAAGGGTGACATCGTGCCGGTGCACTTCATTCAAAGCGTAGTGGTCACCCATAACGGCAATACCGTGCTCGACGCGCAATGGAGCCAGGCGATTTCGCGCAATCCTTTCCTTGGCCTGCGCGTGAAGGGCGCCAAGACCGGCGACAGGATCAGCGTGACCTGGACCGACAACAAAGGCGACAAGCGCACCGATGAAGTCGCCGTGGCGGCGTCGTCGTAAGCACGGCAGCCAGCCCGCACCACCCATAAAAAAATACTGGAGGAGGTCATCATGTCTGAAGTTCGCAGCAGCATTGCCGCGATCGCTCTGGCTTGCATGAGCGCTATGGCGTTCGCACAAGGCAGTGGCGACCCGCTCGCGGTCGGCCGCCAGATGCTCGCCGAGGATAACCCCGGCGATTTGTGGACACAGCGCGGCGAAAAACTGTTCCGCGAGAAACGCGGCCCCAAGAATGCCTCGCTGGAGAATTGCGACTTCGGTTTGGGGCCGGGCCAGCTTGACGGCGCATTCGTTCGGCTGCCGCGCTATTTTGCCGACACCGACAAAGTGCAGGACCTGGAATCGCGGCTGCTGACCTGCATGGTCAATTTGCAAGGCTTCAAGCGCGAGGACCTGATCAGGAACGCATTCAGCACGCTCGATCGCGATTCTGACGTCGAAGCGCTGGCGACTTACGTTGCCTCCCGCTCCAACGGCAAAAAAATGGACGTCCGGCTCGATCATCCGAAAGAACGCGAAATGCTCAAAGCCGGCGAATACATCTTCAATCGCCGCAACGGGCCGCTCGATTTCTCGTGCCTGACCTGTCATGGCGACGAAAATAAGCGCATCCGGCTGCAGGATCTGCCGAACATGACCGACCCCAAGCAGATGCAGGCAGTGGTCGCAGGCTGGCCTGCCTATCGCGGCACTCAGAGCACCGTACGCACCATGCAGCACAGGCTCTACGACTGCAACTGGCAGATGCGGCTGCCCGACCTCGGCTTCACTTCCGACATGTCGGTCGCGCTGACAACCTACCTCAACTACGCCGGCAACGGCGCGGTAATCGGTGTGCCGGGCGTGCGCCGCTAGGAGCTGCCATGAAAAACCTCATGACCAAAATCGCATTGATGGCGGCGTCGATGGCATTACTGGCCGCGTGTGCGTCGTTTCCCGACGCGGAAAGCACCCGCAACCTCGGCGAGCAAATGGTAAGCGCGGCCTATCCCGGCATGCCGCCGTCGCTGACCAGCCGCAGCAGGCAGGACCAATCGCAAATGCTGTGCAGTCGCGGCAATCCGTCCTCCGCGACTGCCGCCGAGATCATCAGCACGGAACGCGCATCCATCGAATACCCCGCCTCCGGCAAGCTGATGGGCGACTGGAAGACAGGCGAAAGACTCGCGCTCGACGGCGTCGGTATGCGCGTGCGCGGCGGCCGCGTGGAAATGGTGAAAGAGAACGGCGCCAACTGCTACGCCTGCCACGCGCTTGACCCCAAGGAAGTCAACGCCGGCAACATGGGGCCGAGCCTGGCCGGCTATGGCGCGCAACGCGGCAACTCGGAGGCCATCGTTAAAGATACCTACGAGAAAATTTACGACGCCTGGGCCTATTTCCCGTGCTCTAACATGCCGCGCATGGGACACAACGGTTTTTTGACGCCGGAGCAGATCACGCACGTCGTTGCTTACCTGGTCGACCCCGCGTCACCGGTGAATCGCAAGTAAATACATACCATGGCGATGTCCCGGCGTGAGTTCCTGCACACGCTCGCTGTAGCCGCTGCGGCCGGCTTTCCGCTCACGGACGACACGCGCGCCGCGAGTGCGATCAACGGCTTCTACGACCTGTACAAGTTCGGCAACAACGTCACGCTGATGCATTTCACCGACTGTCACGCCCAACTCTTGCCAACTTACTTTCGCGAACCCAATGTCAACCTTGGCGTCGGCGACATGACCGGCAGGCCGCCGCACCTGGTCGGCGAGGCATTGCTCAAGCATTACCGGATGAATCGCAATTCGCGGCTTGCGTACGCGTACACCCATCTCGATTACGTGCCCGCCGCGCGCACCTTCGGCAAGATCGGCGGTTTCGCGCATCTCGCTACGCTGGTAAAAAAAGTGCGTGCGCAGCGGCCTGGCGCGCTGCTGCTCGACGGCGGTGATACCTGGCAGGGATCGGCTACCGCGTTATGGACCAAGGGCGAGGACATGGTGCAGGCCGCAAAACTGCTGGGGGTCGACCTCATGACCGGCCACTGGGAGTTCACGCTCGGCGCCGAGCGCGTAAAGGAAATTGTCGACAGGCAGCTCAAGGGCAACATCGAGTTCCTCGCCCAGAACATCAAGACCGCCGACTTCGGCGATCCGGTGTTCCCGTCGTGGGTAATGCGCGAGATCAACGGCGTGCCGGTCGCAATCATCGGCCAGGCGTTTCCCTACACGCCTATCGCCAACCCGCGCTATCTGGTGCCGGACTGGACGTTCGGCATCCAGGAAGAAAGCCTGCAAAAGACCATCGACGAGGCGCACGCCAAAGGCGCGCACGCCGTGATCCTGCTGTCGCACAACGGCATGGACGTCGACCTCAAGCTGGCAAGCCGCGTCACTGGCATCGATGTGATACTCGGCGGTCACACCCACGACGCGATACCCGATCCGATACCCGTCAAAAACCGCAGTGGCACGACACTGGTGACCAACGCCGGCTGCAACGGCAAGTTTCTCGCGGTGCTCGACCTCGTTGTGAAGAACAAACAGCTCTCCGGCTATCAGTACCGGCTGCTGCCGGTGTTTGCGAACCTGCTCGAGCCCGACCGCGAAATGGCGCAGTTGATCCGCAAGCTGCGCGCGCCATACGAAGAACAACTGGCGGAGAAACTCGCCATCAGCGAAGGTCTACTCTACCGTCGCGGTAATTTCAACGGCACCTTCGACCAGCTGATACTGGACGCGCTGATGGAGGTAAAAGACGCCGAGATCGCGTTTTCGCCCGGCTTCCGCTGGGGCACCACGATCCTGCCTGACGAGCCGATCACGCTCGAGCACGTGATGAACCAGACCGCGATTACTTACCCCTCCACTACGCTCAACGAGATGACCGGCGAGACGATCAAGGAAATTCTAGAGGACGTGTGCGACAACCTGTTCAATCCCGACCCCTACAAGCAGCAGGGCGGCGACATGGTGCGTGTCGGCGGTATGCAATACGCCTGCGATCCGACGGCGCCTAAGGATCGCCGAATTACCAACATGGCGCTCAACGGCAAGCCGATCGAGGCCGGCAAAAAATACAAGGTTGCCGGATGGGCGCCGGTTGCCGAAGGCGTTTCGGGCGAGCCGGTATGGGAAGTCGTGACCGCCTATCTACGCAGCAAGAAAGTCATCCACCCGCCCAGACTCAATCTGCCGAAGTTGAGCGGCGTCAGCGGCAATCCGGGAATTGCGGCTGCCGGCTAGCGCCCAGTTCGCGGTGAGCTGTCATTTCGCTTGTGCCTCGTTTAAGGGCTCGTTGCTGCTTAACGCTTGAGCCCCGATCACCGTGGACAAAATTCCCGCGGTCGAGGGAGTTTTTGGAGGTGCCTTAATAGCTGATGGCGGCAGATCAGCGTGTGGTATCAGCGCCGGGATTTTTCTGCATTACCAGCCCTCGAAAAAAAGCCGCCAAAATGAAACGAATCGAGCAGCACATCCGCGGCAGCCAGGATTCCGAGGAAATCGTCCGGGCTGACCCAGACCGTGAACCGGACGCGATCCATCACTTCCGGGCACCTCCAGCCAGCTCAGAATAAACAGAAC
>PLYS01000106.1 GCA_003153455.1 Betaproteobacteria bacterium
CAGATGAACTACTCCTCGGCAGGTATCGGCAGCGCTGCGCACATTAATGGCGAACTGTTCAATCAGGCCGCGGGCACCAAAGCCGTGCACGTTCCTTTCAAGAGCATGCCGGAGGCGCTGACGAATACGATCGGCGGCAACATCCAGTTCGTTTTTTCTTCCATCACGGCGGCGGTGACGCTGGTCAAATCCGAAAGGCTCGTCGCGCTTGCGGTGAGCACCAGGACCCGCTCACCCGCGCTGCCGGAGGTGCCGCCGATGGCCGAGGTCGGATTGCCCGGTTTCGATTTCAGCGTCTGGTACGGATTGCTGGCGCCCGCCAGGACACCGAAGCTGGTGAAAGATACTCTGTCAAAGGAGGTTGCGCGCATACTCGCGCTGCCGGACGTCAGGGAACGTTTGCTGGCGCAGGGCGCGACCCCGCGGCCGAGCACCCCCGAGGAATTCGACGCGTTGATTCGGCAGGACGTCGCGCGCATGGGCAGGCTGATCAAGGAAGCCGGCATCTCTCCCGAATAGAGCGCGTACGCACCATCCCGCCAAATCGGTTGCCGCCTTCAGCACCGGAAATCACGCGAAGTATTGCCCAGTGCCAAGCTTTTCGCGTCTGTCGTCGAGGCTGCCTTTCTTGACAGCGGCCATGGCAGCAAGGTATATCAACCGCATTCAGCGATATCCGCTGAAGGATGCGCCGAAAGATTGGGTAGCAGTAGATAATACGTTGCCAAATTTATGAACCAGACTACTAAACTGCATCGCAAGAGGAATACATGACTCAGAGAATTACCTTGGTTACACCGGACGCGCCGGCACAGACGCACCCGCCGGGCGCTCTTGTGGCGCAGCGCAAAATTGAGAAGCGGGGAATCCGGCTCGGCGTTCTCGATAACAGCAAAGGCAATGCCGACCACCTTCTGGCGATGATAGTCGAAGGCGTGCGTGCGGAAGTGCCGGTCGCCTCGGTGGTGTCACTGCGCAAACCCCACGTCACTTTCCCGGCGTCCGGGGCAATGCTCGACCAACTGGCTGCGGAGGCTGACTTCGTCGTCAGCGCCATGGCCGACTGAGGAGCGTGCACGTCGTGGAGTGTCCACGACATGATTCAGTTGAGGAAGCGCGGTTTGATCACCGCAGTGATCTGCTCGGATCCTTTTCGCAAACTCGCCACCACGCAGGCGCGCGTGCTCGGAGTGCCCGATTTGCCTCTGGTCATGATCCGGCACCCCTTAGGCGGTCTTTCGATCGAGCAAGTGGAAGGACGTGTCCTGGTGGCGCTCCCGCAGGTGGTTAAACTGATCAAGGACCGACTGCAGTGAGTGATCTTGCCGGACTCCTCACGACCCAGGGCGCAAGTATCGAAGCCGAAGACGACTTCGAGGCGATAAACAGGCTTTACCTGGAACGCGGCTGGGGAGATGGCCTGCCCATCGTACCCCCGACCCCGAGGCGCGTGGAGCAGATGCTCGCCTATTGCGACCGGCCATGGGATGAGCCGTTGGCGAAAATAGCCCCGCGCTATGGCGGGGCGACGCCGCTGCGCCTCGCCGCGAATGCGGTAATGGCGGGGTGCCGGCCCGAATATTTTCCGATGTTGATGCTTGCGGTTGAAGCCATGTGCGAGGAGCCGTTCAATCTCTACGGGATACAGGCCACGACTCATCTCTGCGCCCCGCTTGTTATCGTCAACGGCCCTGTAGCGAGGGAACTCGGTATCAATTCCGGACATAATGCGTTTGGACCTGGCACGCAAAGCAACGCGACGATAGGACGCGCCATTCGTTTGGCCCTGGTAAACATCGGGGGCGCTATTCCAGCTCTGGGCGACATGTCGACCTTTGGCTCCCCGGCGAAGTACAGCTACTGCGTTGCCGAAAACGAGGCTGAGAGCCCTTGGGAGCCATTGCATGTGGAGCGCGGCTTCCCGGCCGAAGCCAGCACGGTGACGGTGGTCGGCGCGGAATGCCCGCACAACGTCAACGACCACGAGAGTCTCACCGCCGTGGGCATACTGACGACGATCGCGGGCACCATGTTGAATGCGGGTAGCAACGACGTATGCTACGAAGCCCAGCCCGTCGCCGTTTTCGGTCCGGAGCATGCAAAGACAGTAGCGCAGGACGGCTACACCAAGGCGGATGCCAAGCGTTTCTTGCAGGAGCATGCGCAATTGCCGCTTGGCAAGTTCTCGCAGGAGAATATCGAGCGGCGTTTGCGGGTAAAGCTCAAAGAACGCTACGCAACAGCCGGCCTGGACGCAATGGTGCCGATGGTGCAACGTGCCGAAGATATCATCGTCGTGGTGATCGGCGGCGCCGGCAAGCATTCGGCATTTATTCCCACCTTCGGCGCGACCCGGTCGGTGACGCGCGCTTTGACCCGCCGCGACGGTCAGTTCGCGAGTTCCGTGAAGGAACTCAGGAAGAAAGTGTGAGACCGATGCCATCTTATTCGGTCGCGGGCGCACTGGTTCTGTTCACCGCCGCGATTTCACACGCAACCGCGCAGGAGACTTATCCGGTCCGGCCCGTAAGAATCATCGTGCCTGTCTCGCCCGGCAGCGGCACTGACATCGTTGCGCGGTTGATGGCGCAAGGGCTTAGCGAGCGCATGGGCAGGCAGGTGGTGGTAGAGAATCGGGCTGGAGCCGGTACCATTATCGGCAGTGAACTCGTCGCGAAATCCAGGCCCGACGGCTATACACTGTTAATGGGCATTAGCGTGCTCGCCATCAACCCGGCGACGTACAAGAAACTCCCTTACGACGCATTACGTGACTTTGCACCGATCACGCAGGCAGTGTTTCTGCCGCTGGTGATGGTAGTGCATCCGTCAGTGCCTGCGAAGTCGGTAAAGGAGATGATCGCGTTGGCGAAACAGCGGCCGGGTCAAATCGCCTTCGCTTCGTCCGGGCTGGGCACGATACCGCATCTGGCGATGGAACTATTTGCGCACATGGCCAATGTGCGCATGATCCATGTGCCCTATAAGGGGGGCAGCGGCGTCATTGACGTGATGGCCGGCAACGTCGCAATCATGGCCTCCAACATGCTGCAGGCTCTGCCCTATGCGCGGGCCGGCAGGCTCCGTATGCTGGGAGTAACCACCGCGCGGCGATCTCCTGCAGCGCCGGAAATACCGACAGTGGCAGAAGGCGGGCTGCCCGGTTATGAAGCCGTGCAGTGGTATGGCTTACTGGCTCCGGCGGGAACGCCGCGAGAAATCATCTCGAGACTGCACAAGGAATCAGCGGCCGTTCTGCAAACGGAGGAGAGCAGGCAACGGTTGGCCGCTGACGGCGCGGACGTCGTGGCCAACAGTCCGGACGAATTCGGTGCGTTCATGCGAACCGAAACGGCGAAGTGGGCGAAAGTAGTCCGGGCCGCCGGGATTCAACCTGAATAAACCGGAGCTTCACACAACCCACCAAGTGAAGGGGGCGGAGCTACGCCAAGAATAGCGGGAGAAATCATGCGGAGATCGGGACGGATTGCATTGCGGCTCTTCGCGGGAATCGTCTCGTGCGCTAACTTGTCGATCGCCGACTCGCTGGCGCAAAGTTTTCCCAATAAGCCGATTCGCCTGTATCTGGGATTCAGCGTGGGCAGCGCGCCCGACGCTNNGGGGCAGGCGGTTCGATAGCGACCGAAACGGTTGCCAAGTCGCCCGCAGACGGCTATACGCTGCTGCTGATGGCGGCCGCCGACACTCTTCAACCGGCGCTGCGCGCCAAGCTTCCGTACGATCTGGAGCGTGATTTCGCGCCGGTATCGATGGTGGCGATCGGGACCGCGGTACTTGCGATTCATCCGTCGGTGCCGGCGCGCAACGTCAAGGAGCTGATTGCGCTTGCACGCTCGCATCCGGGCAAACTCAGTTATGGGTCTTCCGGTGTCGGCAGCTCGTCGCACCTGATGGGGGAGCTTTTCAACTCGATGGCCGGGGTGAACGTCGTCCACGTCCCGTATAAGGGTTCGGCTGACAGCGCCATTGCAACCGCGGCTGGTCAGATCGAAATGAGTTTCCCCAGCGTGGTGGCGCTGCTGCCCCTCCAGGAGGCCGGGAAGCTCAGGGCACTCGCGGTTACCAGCGCGAAGCGCGCGTCGTTGCTGCCGTCGATACCCACGCTCAACGAGTCGGGATTGACCGGGTACGATCGCACCACGTGGTGGGGCGTGGTTGCGCCAACCGGCGTGTCCAAGGACATCATTACGCGGCTTCACGCGGTCATCGGCAAGGTCGTCAACACCCCCGAGATGAAGGCATCGATTAACAGGCAAGGCCTCGAACCGCAGACCAACACCCCGGAACAATTTGCGGCGTTCATTCACGGCGAGATCGCGCAGAATGCCAGGTTGATCAAACTGGCCGGGGCGAAACCCGAATAGCGCAGCAGTTCGACCTTCAGAAATTCTGATGCTGTCAGGCTGAATAGTTACTTGTTTTTCTTCATCACGGATTCGACGTAGTCTCCGACATAATCTTCCATGCGCATCTCTTCGCCGAATTGTATGCCTAATCCATGAGGGCCCTTTAAAGTGAAATGCGTCCTTCCGGAGGGCATCAAGGTTGGCGGGCCGACATCTCCGAATTCAACCCCTTTCTCCTTCAAATCGTCGTAAGCCCAGCGGGCATCGTCAACGAGAAGACAGAAATGGTGGACGGGAGAAAAATTTTCGCTCTGGTTTTCACGGATATCCAGCTTGCATGACCTGTCTTTCTCATGCTCCATGAAATGTCCTTTCAGCCCGCCGAGAACGGTTGTTTTGTAGATGACGAAACCAAGCTTCTTGTAGTACTCAGCCACCTCATCCAGTTCTCCGGCTTTGCAGGAAAGTGCAATATGACCGATCCTCATAAGTCTCGCCTCCTATGATAATTTCGCAGGTTGATGCAAAACGGTTCGTCACTCCGGAGAAAGCCGTAGTCCAGATAAGCTTTGTTCTGAAAACAACAATTTCTGGATTCCGGCCTGCGCCGGAATGACGGAAAAACTTATCTTGATTGCGTTTTGCATCAACCTGCTAGAGTGTTCCAATAAGAACGAACGGCTGCCCGTCCGGCCGGGATCAGAATTTCAGGCACACCTTGCGCGCATTGTCCTTGTACGTCGTCGCGTAGTCCATCGCCTGCTCGATCTGGTCGAGGGAAAACGCATGGCTGATCAAAGGCGAAACGTCGATCTGTTTGGTTACGATCAGATCAAGCGCGCGCTGGAATGAGGTCATGCTGCGATCACGCAGCGCGTGAGTGATGGCGTTGATGGTCAACCGCCTGCGCTGGAAATCGTGAAAGTTGAAGGGCACGAACTCCTTGGTATCGGGAAGGCCGAAATAAAGTCCGTGGCCGGCCTCACGGATGAGGCCGATGGATTGGGCCAGCGCTTCCTGGTTGCCGACGGCCTCGACGAGGTAGTCCACGCCTTCGCCGCCGGTGTGATCCATCACCGCCTGAGCTGCGTCTGCCCCGGCCTTGACCGGCACGTCCACGCCGAATTGCGGCGAGATCGCCAACCGCGCCGCCGACTTATCGGAAGCGATCACCTTGGCCGCTCCCGCGCGCTTCAAACTCCATGCGAAGAAGAGCCCCGCAGAGCCTTGTCCCATCACCATCACCGTCTTGCCGACTACGTCCACCGGCAGTTGGCGCAGGCCGTAAATGACGGTGCCGAATTGCTGGGCCATCAGCAATTGCTCCAGGGGAAGATCCGTAGCCGGCACCTTGAGCGTGTAGCGGGACAACAAGGTCTGGTAATCGCAGAACGTGCCGGTGCGGGCACTGTCTCCGGGGATGGTCAGCACCAGGTCGCCCTTCCTGTAATCGGGACGCGTGCTTTCTTCCACGTAGCCTATGCCCTCGTGGCCGGGTGTCCCGGCTTTGAGGATCCGGGGCGGCAGCGGCACGTCGCCGTGAACGACATGTACGTCGCTGCCGCAAAGCGCTGCCCAGGCGGTGCGCACCAGCAATTCATCCTGCTTCGGCGGCAGCACGTCCACCTGATCGCAAATGATCTGGTGTTTCTTCACCACCCGGCTCGCCCGCATCTTCATAGGTTCATTCTCCCGATAGGTTCAAGTTAAGGACGAGCCGAACGACAAACAAGTCACTCCGGCTGAATGCCGGCGGCCTTGACGACCTTCGCCCACTTCGCGATCTCGGCCTTCATGAACGCGCTGAATTCTTCCGGAGTAGCGCTCGGCGCCGGCTCGGCGCCGTCGTCGATGAGGCGCTTGCGGATCGCCGTATCGTGCAATGCCCGCACTACGCCGGCGTGCAGTCGCGTGATGATCTCGCGCGGCGTTCCGGCCGGTGCGACCAAACTGTACCACTGGACTGCCTCATAACCCGGCAAGCCCATCTCGGCGATGGTCGGAATCTCGGGGGCGGCGCTCGAGCGCGCGGCGCTCGTCACCCCGTACGCGCGCATTCTCCCGCCTCTGATCTGCGGCACGGCAACCAGGATGTTCGCCATCATCAATGGCACATGGCCTCCAATGACGTCGACGATGCCTTGCGGCGATGACTTGTAGGGGACGTGTATCATCTGGAGCCCGGTCATGTTCAGGAACAACGCCATCGTCAGGTGCGCGTTGCTGCCGACACCCGCGGTCGCGTACTGCAGCTGCCCCGGCCGTGCCTTGGCAAACGCAATCAGCTCCTTGACCGTTTTCGGCGGCAACGACGGATGCGAGACCAGCACGTTGGGCAGGGTCACCGCCAGGGAGATCGGCGCAAAGTCCCGCACCAGGTCGAAGGGAACATTTTTCATCACGGCGACGTTGCTGGTATGCGAGGCGAAAATGGACAACAGCGTATAGCCGTCGGGCGCCGCGCGCGCAACAAGTTCCGCCCCGAGGTTACCGCTCACCCCGGCGCGATTCTCGACGACGACTGTCTGCTGGCCCAGGTACTCGGCGAGCTTAGGCGCGATCAGGCGCATCGTCGTGTCGCTGCCCCCGCCAGGCAGTGATGGCACGATCAGCCGCACCGGACGGTCCGGATAGCCGGCCGCAACAGCCGTGGGAATCACGGCGCCCAAAACGAACATGCCGAGGATGCGAGCGATTTCCCGCGGCAATCTCGAGACGAACGAGCGGAACGTCATCAACAGCGGATTTCGCGGTGAACGAACTCGATGATCTTCTCTACGGCCTCGAGGGAAGCCGGTGAGCCCGGATCGTCGGTGATGAAACCTTCGCCCACGCCTTCGAACAGGTGAAGGTCCACGCGGCCGCCCGCCTTGCGGTAGCTCGCGATGAATTGGTCGCGGTTGGGCTTGGGATGCGCGACGTCAGCGTTGCCCTGCAGATACAGCACGGGAGGCATTTGAACCGGCTCGCCCCGTTCGAGCGCGAGCGTAGGATTGCCCTCGGCCATGGCCGCCTCACCCGGCCAGTATCGGTCATGGCAGGACAGCCATTGGTCCGCCTTTTTCACCATCTTCGGATCGCCGCCCTCCTTCTGCTTCTTGGCATATTGGTAACGGCCCAGCGGGTCGATCACCGGCCAGCACAGGACAACGCAGCGCAGCGTGGCGTCGACCGCCGCTGAGGCGGGCAACGGCAGCGCTGCATAGCGTGAATCGCGCGGCCGCATCGCCGCCAGCATGGCCTGGTGGCCGCCGCTCGAAACGCCCAGAATGCCGACCATGTCGGGGCGGCTGCCCAGTTCCGCGGCCCGGGCTTTGCACCAGCGGATCGCGTAATTGACATCGGCGAGCGATGCCGGATATCCGGCATCGGGCGGCATCCGGAAATCCAGCGCCACCACCACCACGCCGCTTTTTGCCAGCGGTTCATCCATTCCAGCGTCGCTCATGCGGTCCTTGTTGCACCAGGCGCCCCCGTGCAGGTCAACGATGAGCGGGAACGGTCCCGTTCCCCGCGGCTTGTATACGCGCGCGAGCAGCGGTTTCGCGCCATGCCGGATGTATTCGACATCCTCGATGTCAATTTCGTAACGCGATAGTACGGCTGTCGTCATGATGTTCTCCTCGGGGGAACGTCTATTTAACCGTGAAACAATGGAAAAAACAATGTCAGACCTCGAGTCGGTAAACCCGCGCGGCGGTGTCGCGATATAGCGCTGACTTCTCCGCCGCCGAGCAGCCCTGCGTGATTCGTTTCAAGGCGTTCCACAGAACGGTATAGCCGCACGATTGCTTGTCCACCGGGAAGTTGCTTTCCATCATGCAACGACTTGGTCCGAACGCCTCGATGCAGGTCTCTACATAGGGGCGCCACGCGGCGGCGAGCTCCTCCGACGATGGCGGGACATCACCTAGATGAAAATTCCAACCACAATACAGCATCCCCAACCCGCCGACCTTGACGCTCAAGTTGGGGAACTGTACCAGTTCACGGATATGGCCGCGCCAGATCGCGAATACCTCGTCACGATTGCCGTCATGCGGCGGGATGCCGAGCAAGCCGCCGACATGGTTGAGGATGACGTTGGCATCGGGAAAGACGCGCAGCAAGTCCACCAGGTCCGGCAACTGCGGATGGAACTGCCAGGACTCGAAGGACAGCCCGAGTGGCTGAAGGCGGGCGAAGCCCTGACGGAAGGTGGGATCCAGCACTTGGTGCTGCGGAGGCTGACGTCGCCCGAACCTCGCGGCGTTGCCGGTATCCCATGTCACTCCGTGGCGGATGCCGCGCAAACGCCCACCGCCCGCCGCAATCAGCGCTTCCAGAACCGGCTGCACTTGATCGCCGAGCGCGAGGTCGGCATGGCCGATGATGCCGGCGCACAGGCGGGTTTTGCCATAACGGCCGCTCGCACTCATCGCTGCAATGCCGTTGACGAACTCGACCTCACCGACCGGCTGCATGGCGGCCGGGCCGCCGGCACGGTACATCGACCCGGCCTCTATGAACACCGTAGCGATGATGTTGTGGCCGCTGCTGGTGTCTTCCACGAGTTCGTGGATCAGGTAGCGGCCGCGTTCGTCGTCCCAGACATGGTGGTGCGGATCGATGATCGGCAGGTCGGGCTCGAGCGCTGCCTCGTGGCGTTGCTTTGTCCAGGTGTTCAGCTCGGCAAGCTTGCGATAGCTGTTGCCGCGGAATTCGTATGATTGGGGCATCTCATGGGTCCTATGGCAGGTTTTTCTTGAATGTGCGGCAGCGCCGCACGTTTTGTGATCCGCGACTATTATAAACAACTGCTTGACCAGGGAAGAGATCGGCGAGGTCCTGCTGCAGACCGGCGTTTACTGCGGCATCGCCGCCGCGGAAGATAGGCCTTTCCCAACCGGGACTCTCACCCGCCAAGATGCGCCAAGCTTATCTTGGCGCGACAACGTCCTGTTGAGCGGCGCGCGGCTTCATGCGCGTTCGCTCGAACTAAAGTTGGGCCGCTGAATCAGTCATGAGCCGCCTCGGCGTGCAATCTCAACCCCAGGGCACTTTTTTGATAATGTTTGCGCAGGCTGAAGATCATGCCGAGCCGCGGATCGGCAAGCACACCTGCAAATGGTAACCGGCCTGTTCAATCGGCGTGCACGTTCGCTGCGCGCGCGACCTTGCCCCAGCGGGCGGTGTCGTCACGGATTTCTGTCACAAATTGCTCGGGTGAACTGCCCACGGGTTCGAGCCCTGTGGACACATAACGCCCGCGCAGTTCGGGGATCGACAGCGCCTTGACGACCTCTGCATGCAACTTCGCAATGATATCGCGCGGCGTGCCGGCCGGCGCCAACAGGCCGTAAAAGGAGCCGATTATTAACTCGGGCCCGCCGGCTTCCGCGATAGTCGGGATTTCCGGCGCCACGGGCGAACGTTTCTCCGCCGCGATACCCAACGCCCTGAGCCGGCCCGCCCTGATCCACGGCACGGTCGCCATTATTGAATCGAACCCCATGATCACTTCCCCGATCATGAGGTTGGTCATGAGCGGCTGGCTTCCCTTGTACGGCACATGCTCCAACCGGATTCCGGTCTGTTGCAGAAAATATGCGCCGCCCATGTGGTTGGAGCCGCCGATACCGGCCGAGCCATAAGTCAGTTCGCCGGGCCTGCGCTTGGCCAGCGCCACGAATTCGCGGACGTTGCGCGCCGCGAGCGAGGGGTGTACCACCATCACGAACGGAGCGTCACCGACTTTGGTGACCGGCGCGAGGTCGCGCGCCACGTCGAATGGCAGTTTCGCATAGACGTTCGGATTGATCGTGATCGTGCCCGAGGTGGCGGCGACCAGCGTGTATCCGTCAGGCGGCGCTTTTGCGCCAATCTCGGTGCCGATGATGCCGTTCGCGCCGGGCCGGAAATCGAGGATGAAATTCTGCTGCACGTTCTCGCTCATCTTCTGAAACAGAGGACGAAGCACGATATCGAGCCCGCCCCCGGCCGCAAATGGGACGATGACCCGCACCGGCCTGACGGGATAGTTTTGGGCAGTGACTGGTCCACTCAGGGTAATGCTGCCGATTACCGTGAAGGCAAGCAAGAACGGGCGCATCATTTTTCTCCTCCGTGAAGTGCTGCTCTACATGCCGCGAGGGAACACCTTCTCCCAACTCGCCGGCAATCTTATTTCCTTGGTTACGGGTTTGTTATAGTTCTTCCAAAAATTGGTTATCTTATCCTTATAGGGGTCGCCGCATACAACAACGTCAACGGTGCCCTCGCCTGCGGTGGCGAATACCGGAATCATCTCATCAGGCCCCGCAGCCTCATACCGCTCCGGTAATTTGAAGATTGCGTCGACCTCTTTGGCGAGACCCGCCTCCGGAGTTCCCCAGGTGTTCGCGTCGCGCCTGGGCATCGTCGTGTTCTCGTAGACGTATGTTGCGACATCCCGCTTCGAGTAGCCGGCTCGCGCCAGCACACTTGCCGTCCCCGGGGTTATCAACACGGTCGCATGGTTGAGCGGTCCAAACGGAATAGCGACGTACTCGAGCGTTATGCGCTTTTGCAGGTCACACATTATGTCCAGCAGGTATTTGGCGTCAGTGCCGTGGGCGTTAAGAGCTTGCGGTCCCCAGCTCCCGGTTGATCTCACCGTCACGGTACTCGCGCCCTTCGCAAAACCATGCTCCACGTGGTACGGCTTCCAGCCCATCTTATCGCATGCGTCTTCATCCTCGGCGAAAACGAAGGGAGGGAAATAACCCCACGTAGCCATATAAGTCTCTGCCGGCCTGA
>PLYS01000313.1 GCA_003153455.1 Betaproteobacteria bacterium
TTGAAATTATGCCGCGGCGCCCGCAGCCTGATCGGCCTGCTGCATGGCGCGGGCGCCGATCTGGACTGTTACCGCGCCTGTCATGGGCAGCACGCAGGATATCGCCTCGAGAACCTGGCGGCGGTTCATGCCGTAAGCATAGGCCCGCCGGATGTGCTGCGCCGCGAGATCCACCTGCCCGCGCACGCACAGGGCTGCAATGGCGACCAGCTCCCGCGGTCCCGGACCCAGGAGTTCGTCCGCCGCGCCACCCGGGAGCAGACAGTGATCGACAAAACCCGCAGCGCGGCGCGCGAGTTCCGGATCGATCTCCGCAATATACTTCCATTCCGGGGTATCCAGCAGGCTCTCGCCCGACGTCTGGTTTCGCCCGCGACCGATAGATAGCTCGGGAAAAGGCGTGAGTGTCGCCGGCTCGCCGCCGGGCGGCAACACCCCGTACGGGTACTCGGGTTTATTGGCGGTAAGGATTGCCTGTGCCACGTGGGAAATAGTCGACCAGCCTACGACTGGAGCGATGCTGGCTGCGGCCTCAAACATCGCGCGGTTAGTGACACCCATGCGGTAGAGACGCCGGACATGATTTGCGGCGAAACGATCGTCGCCCTGCGCACACAATTGGCAGAGCGCGATGAGTTCCCGCATCGGGCCGGACAATTCCTGATCCGCCGTGGTCTGATTCTCGTAATAGTGGACGTAACCTGCCGTTCTGCGCACGAGGTTCACCGTTTCAGGCATCTCTCGCGCCATAAAATGAAATTCTTCGAAAATATCGCCACGCTCAGCCACAAAGCGGGCCATCACCGTTTCGGGACTGAGGTTCCCTTCGTTTATTTCGTCAGCTGCCGCCATCGACGCACCGCCCTTTCCATTCTCGTATCAATAAGCACTGATCCTGACCGGCCAACTTCCACGCCGCCTCCTAGCCGATGAGCAGGGCGGCACGTCCCGTGACCTCTCCCCGTTCCAATCGCTCGTGCAGCGCCTCCGCCTCTTTCAGCGGACGGATGTCGCTGACCAGCGGCCAGACTTCACCGCGGGCGACAAGATCGAGCGTCTCCAGAATCTCGCTGCGGGTGACGTAGCGGCTGCCCAACAGGTCCTGCTCCTTGAGCAACATATCGTGAGCTGAAACCTGGAACGATTTCCCGGCGCCGCCCAGCGTCACCAAGCGCCCGTGACGACCGAGCGCCTTCGCGCCGGCTTCCAGCGTCGAGGTCGCGGAGACGTAATCGATGACGACGTCGACGCCTCGTCCGCGAGTCAGGTCGAGCAGCGCCTCAGCCGCGTCGCAGGCCGACGCATCGACCACTTCGTCAGCGCCGGCCTTGCGGCAGGCGTCGAACTTGTCGCGCGCAACATCGACAGCGATGACCCGGGCCCTCGCCCATTTCGCCATCATTACCTGGTGGATGCCGACGCCGCCGCCGGCGCCGAATACCGCAACGGTCTCGCCAGCCTTGACGCGTGCCCGGCGCAGCACCTTGTAAGGAGTGGCGAGCGCATCGGTGATGACGCCGATTTCGGCCGGATGCGCCTTGTAGTCGAGGCCCTGCGGCAACTTGATGAAGTTATGCGCCGGAAGCTTGATGTACTCGGCATAGCCGCCGTCGCAATCGCGCCCGACGTTGCCGCTGCTGTTTTCGCACAGCGGTTCCAGATTGGCCAGGCACCAGCGGCAATGGCCGCAGTTGAGGTAATAATAAGCAGTGACGCCGTCGCCGACGCCAATGCCAGTGACACCGGCGCCGACCGCGACGATCTCTCCGATGATCTCGTGTCCGATGATGGCCGGGAACCTGGCTGCGATGCGCCCGGCCTTGATGTGCTGGATGGTCAGGCCGGACCCGCAGGCGAACACGCGTGCAACAGCCTCCCCCGGACCGGCAACGGGATCGGGAACCTCGGTCATTTCAAACGGGGTGTTCGGGCTCTTCAGGATCATCGCTTTCATCGCTATCGTCCTTTGCCAAAAAACTGCGGTCAGTCGCGGAACATGAAATTGGCCGCCTTCAGGAACAGCGTCCGGTTCACACCGTCCGAATGCAGGAAAGCCGCCGCGTCGCGCACCAGCTTCTCGACCCCGAACTCTTTCATGTAGCCGTGGCCGCCGTGAATTTCCATGCACCAGGTCGCGATCTTCCATGCGGCCTGGGATGCCATCGCCTTGGGCAGCGCGCCCAGCGTCCTGTCCCAGCCATGTTCCTGGTGGTCGGCAAGCCAGCAGGCACGGTGAATATAGGAACGCGAGGCATCGATCAGCATGCGCATCTCGGCGAGTTGGGCGCGGATGCCGTCGTGCTCGATCAACGGCTTGCCGCCCTGCACGCGCACCTTGGCCCAGTCGATTGCTTTCTGGTGCAGCGCGCCGGCGACGCCGAGGACGGAGGCCCCGGCATAGGCGTTCGACTGCGGGAAGAATTCGGCCAAAACATTAAAGCCGTCGCCGGCCTTGCCCACCACGTTTGCATCCGGGATGAAGCAATCCTGGAAGATGAGTTCGGCGTTATTGGCAAGGCGCTCGCCCATCTTGTCGTGCACGCGGCCGATGGTGAAGCCGGGCCGGTCCCGTTCCACCAGCAAGCAGGTGGAACCTTCTGCCATCGGCTTGCCCTTTTCAGTCTGCACGAACACCAGGTAGTAGCTTGCCCGATTGCCGTTGGAGATGAAGTGCTTCATGCCGTTGACGACCCAGCCACCCTCGGCTTTCTCGGCGCTGGTGCGAAACGGGGTCGGATACGGCAGGAAATAATTGGAAGCATTGTCAGGTTCCGTAATGCCGATCGCCAGCATGCCGCGCGGGTCTTTGGCGAACCCGGGCAGGACGCGGGCCTGCTGTTCCGCGTTGAGCGCTTTCTGCATGATCTGCGCGATCTTGAGGGTTTGAGCCATGATGACCGAAACGCCGAGATCGCCTTTTCCCAGTTCCTCGATGACCATGGCAGTCGTCAGCGAGTCGGTACCAAGGCCGCCCCATTGTTCGGAGAGGGTCATGGTGCGGATGCCGACCGCGTGCGCTTTCTCCACGATTTGCCAGGAAAAACTTCGCTCCGGATCCTGGTTCGCATCAAGTTCCGCCGCCCTCGGTGTTACCTCCTCCTTCACGAAGCGCGCGACGGTCTCAAGAATCGCGCGCTGGTCCGCGTTCATGATGAAGATGTTTTCCATGGTGACCCGCTCCCCGTTTGACTGGCCCGAAGCCTTGGTAATACGCATTATGGCAACGCTTCGGATTGCGGCAGCCGCCGCTCTGTACTCGACTCGGGAGCCGGCGTTACCGCAGCCTGCTGCGGTGCTTAGGCGCTCTTAATGTTCCGCAGCGACTCGTGCCCCGTCGACCAGCTTGAGGCCGGCCTTGCCGACGGCGGCGTCTGCAGTGGGGGGCAGCACCAGACAATCGCGACTGAGCGCGGCGATGCTGGGGCAACCCAGCAGCGCAAGCACGCGGTCGATTTCCTCCCGGAAAATACCGATTGCCCGCGCCGCGCCTGCCTCGCCCGCCACCGCAGTGCCATACAGCGTCGGGCGGCCGGTCAGGACCGCCTTGGCGCCGAGTGCGAGCGCCTTGACGACGTCGCTGCCACGCCGGAAGCCGCTGTCGACGATGACGGTGATGCGTTTGCCCACCGCATCCACGACTTCCGGCAGCACATCGATCGGCGCCATCGAGCTGTCGAGATTGCGGCCGCCGTGGTTGGAGACGATGACGCCATCCGCGCCGCAGTCGGCGGCGAGTATCGCGTCCCGCGGATGCAATATCCCCTTCACGATCAGCGTGTGCGGCCAAATCTTGCGCAGCATGCGCAGATCGTCCCAGGTGAGCGAGTCATTCCTCAGCATCGATTTGCCCATCGGCCGCGCGGTGATCTTGTTCCTGAGTTCGCTCGGATAGTTCTCGTAGCGCGGCATGCCGGTGGTGAACACGTAGCGCGCAAGCACGGCGAGCATCCAGCCCGGGTGCATCAGCACGTCGGTCACATTGCGCCGCGTGAAGCTGAACGGTACAGTAAAGCCGTTACGCAGGTTGTACTCGCGGTTGCCCGAGGCAGCGCCATCCACGGTGACGACGAGAGCGTGGTAACCGGCGGCCTTCGCGCGCTCGACCAGCCGGTGCGACAGCGAGCGGTCGGGCCACATGTAGAGCTGGAACCACAGCCTGCCGCCCGCCTGCGCGGCGACCGTTTCCATCGCCGTCATCGAGCCGGTTGCGAGCGTGAACGGAATGCCGGCTGCGGCGGCCGCGCGCGCAAGCTCAATCTCGCCCTGGTAATACATCAGGCCGGCGGTGCCGGTGGGCGCGATCGCGATCGGCATCTTCTGCGCGTGCCCGAACAGCGTGATTTCCTGGCTGCGGGCGGAGACATCAACCAGCGTGCGCGGCTTGAGCTTGATGCGCTCGAATGCCGTGCGGTTGTTGCGCAAGGCAACCTCGTCTTCGCTGCCGCGGTCAACGAACTCGAATATTCCCTTCGGCAATCTGCGGCGCGCCGTCTCGCGCAGGTCGGCGATGTTGTAAGCTCCTAAAGTGTTGTCCTTCATGGTGCGCCCTTGGCGTAGTCTGGAACTCCTGGGCTCTTCTCCCCCGAGCGCCCTTAAACCAGTTGGAACGTATCGAAGCCGGTTCAGTCCGGCGCTCGCAATCCGGGACGTTGCCGGTTGCGGCGTCGGTCGAATCACCAGGCGAGGGCCGGCAGTATCAGAAAGGATCCTGACCAGGCGCTCAAACGGCGAGCTTTGACCTGGAATTGCGGAAAGCGCGATAACCCTGCCACAAGACGAACCCGCGTTTCGCCCAGCCCCACCAGCCGCGACGCTGAACGATGGCCAGCGCGGCGACGAGGACGCCGAGGATAACGGGGTGATGACGCAGATAGTTGATGCCCGCAACCACGCGGTCGGCAATTCTTAGCGGACCTTCCCATTGCGGCACCAGCGCCGCGATTTCGGCGCGCTGCGCATCGCAGCGCGCGAGCAGCAACTCGCGCTGGCGCATAAGCTCGAACATCTGATCGTGGTAGCTCACGACGACAACCGCTCCCGATCTTTGGCAAGCTCCCGCAGGCTGTCTTCGAACAGGCGCGTGCGCTCAGTTGCGCGCGTGAGCACCGTCACGCCAAACGCGATGCCAAGCAAAAGATAGATTGCGGCGAAACCGCCGATCGCCAGCAGCCGGTGGCTGTCCCAGAATACGACGATCACCAGCAGCGTCAGCATGACGATGCCAAGGGCGATAAAGAAAATGGCCGCAACCGCGAACAGCCCCAGCCGCGCGAGCCGCAGCTTTTCTGCGTGGAGTTCGTTGGCGAGGAGTTGCAGCCGCGTTTGCGCGACCGCGATCAGCGTGGATGCCAGATTCTTGGCCGAACCCAGCAATCCGCCGGCGCGCCTCGCGCCGGCGGCGGAATCTTCGCCGGCCATGAGCCTAGCGGCGGCCGATCAGCAATCCGATGACGAGCCCGACACCGGCCGCAATACCAACTGCGCGCCACGGATTCTCCTGCACATACTCATCGGTGACACGCACCGCCAGTCTGCCCTGCTGGACGATTACGTCCTCGGCTTCGGCGAGCTTGACCTTGGCCGCATGCAGGCTGTCCTGAATGCGCTCGCGCGCGGCGGTGACTTTCTCACCGGCCTGGCTTGCAGTCGCTCTGAGCAGCTCCTCGGCGTCGGCGACGACGATCCTGAAATCCTGAATCAGTTTATCCTTGCTAATGTTAACGGTAGCGTCAGTGTCCATTGAAACCTCTGTAACGGTGAAGTAGGAAAAAGCCGGCGGCAACCCGGATTGTAGTCTAACTAGAGTAGCGATTTTCTCCGTTTAAATCAAGCATTTTTGCGACGTTCCGAAGCGTCAGCTTGAAGCTGGCATGAACACGCTTTACCGCGCTTTCGCCGGTAAACCGCGGCGCGCCAGGTAGAGCTTGTAGAGTTCGAACCAGACGAGGCCCGCCAGCGCCGCCGCAAAGCAGAGCGCAAGATCGTCGCCATGCAGCGGCGCGAAGCGGAACAGGTCGCGCAGATACGGCACGTAGAGCACGAGCGCGACGCCTGTCAGCGTGCCTCCTACTACCCACCATAATGCCCGATTCGGACGCCGCAGCGTGTATGCGATCAGCCCGGTGCGCGAGCGGTTGGCGAGAATCAGCCCGAGGTTGCCGAACACGATGGTCGTGAACGCCATCGCGCGCGCCTCGGTTTCCCCCGCCCCATTCAGCAGCACATAGCCGTACATCAGCGCCACCATCAACAGCACACTCAATCCCTGCAACACGCTGAACAGCACCATCCGAAAATCGAACAGCGGCTCGCCCGGCGCGCGCGGCGGACGGCGCATCGCGTCGGCTTCGCTCGGCTCGGCCTCGAATGCGATCGAGCACGCGGGATCGATCACGAACTCCAGGAACACGATGTGCACCGGAAAAAACGCCATCGGCCAGCCGAACACGAGCGGCACGAACGCCATGCCGGCGGTCGGCACGTGCACCGCGAGCAGATANNAAATCGTCGTCGAGCAGCACCAACGCCGCTGCTTCGCGCGCGACGTCGGTGCCGCGCCCGCCCATCGCGATGCCTATATGCGCGGCCTTGAGCGCTGGCGCGTCGTTGACCCCGTCACCGGTCATCGCCACCACTTCGCCGTTGGCCTTGAATGCATTCACCAACCGCAACTTCTGCTCCGGCACCACGCGCGCGAAAATGGTAGCGTGCACTATACGCAGCCGCAGTTCCTCGTCGCTCATGGCATCGAGCTCGGCGCCGGTGATGATGCCGCTGCCGTCGGCAAGCCCGATCTGGCGGGCTATCGCGCGCGCAGTGCCCGGGTAATCACCGGTGATCATCACCACCCTGATGCCGGCGCCGTAACAATCTGCGAGCGCCGCGGCAACGGTCGGACGCACCGGGTCGGCAAGCCCGATCAGGCCGAGCAGCGTGAACCTGAACCCGCGCATGCTCGATGGCCACACGCCGCCGGCAAAATCGGCGCGCGCCACAGCCAGCACGCGCAACCCGTCGTCCGCCATGCGTGCAACCTCGGCGTCAAGCGCTGCGCATTCGTCGGGCGATAACGCGCACAGACCGGCAATCGCTTCCGGCGCGCCCTTGGCGGCAACCACGAACTGCTGCTGTCCGGGAGGACGCCAGCCGTGCGCGTGCACCAACAGCTCGGGCGACAGCGGATATTCCTTGGCCAGCGCCCAGTCG
The DNA here is from genome assembly GCA_003153455.1 of Betaproteobacteria bacterium. Lineage (GTDB taxonomy): Bacteria > Pseudomonadota > Gammaproteobacteria > Burkholderiales > SG8-41 > PALSA-1004. Next base: position 7,207 of record PLYS01000313.1, read on the forward strand.
CGATGCAGACGGTCGTGACCCAGCGCGCGAGCGCCGAGTTCGTGAAACGCCTTCTCCATCGGATCGAACGGATCGAGTTCGCTGGCCAGGATGCTGTACTCGACTAATTCGTGAAACGTTTGCGGCGGGAGCGCGGCGCCGGCTGTCATGTCGTGCCTGCGTCCGTCGCAAAACAGCCGCCGCACCGTCATGCGGTTCATGGTGAGCGTTCCGGTTTTGTCCACGCACAGCACAGTCGCCGAGCCGAGCGTCTCGATCGCCGGCATGCGCCGCGTCAGAACCTGCTGGCGCGAAATCCGCCATGCTCCAAGCGCGAGAAACACCGTCAACACCACTGGGAACTCCTCGGGCAGGATCGCCATTGCCAGCGTAACGCCCGCGAGCGCGCCTTCGAGCCAGCCGCCGCGGAACATGCCATAAAGCACAGCCACCAGCGCCGACAGCGCGATGCCGAGCGTCGCCAGCAACACCACGGCGCGGCGCGTTTGACGCTGCAGGGGCGTGGTCTCGGTTACGAGCGTCGCGAGCGCGCGGCCGATCTTGCCGATCTCAGTCGCGACGCCGGTGGCGAGCACCTCGGCCACGCCGTGCCCCTGGGTCACCAGCGAACCGGAATAGATGAACGGCAGGTCATCGCCGCCGGGACGAGCCAATTGTCTTGCGCCGTCCCACGCAATTTTCCGCACCGGCACCGATTCGCCCGTCAACAGCGACTCGTCGGCGCTGAAGTCGCTGCATTCGAGCAGCATCGCGTCGGCGGGGACGCGGTCGCCTTCCTTCATGACTACGAGATCGCCGCGCACCACATCGCGCCCGGCGATGCGCATTTCCACGCCATCGCGGATCACCAGCGCACGCGGGCTGGAAAGGTCACGCAGTGCTTCGAGCGCGCGCTCGGTCTTGCGCGCCTGGTAGATTGTGATCAGCACGATCACCATCACTGACGCGAGCAGTATCAGCGCCTCGCGCAAATCGCCAATCACGACGTAAATCGCGCACGCCGCAACCAGCAGCATGAACATCGGCTCGCGCAGCACCTCGAGCGCGATCATCCATAAGCTGCGCGGTTTCGATGACGGCAACTCGTTCAACCCCTCTACCGCGAGGCGCGACGCGGCTTCGTCCACGGATAGGCCGCGATAAGTCCTGCCGCCGGCCGGCCCCGCCACAATGCGGATTCGGTCTGTCTTCATACCGCCATTAACCCCATTTGCCGCAGTCGCGCGTTTATAGTACGAGGTAGCATCGTTATGATTGATTGTTTCATCCTGACAGGAGGCCTATCTTGAGCATGATCAATAAAGCAGCTGTTGGAGCCCTGATTCCCGCGTTGATACTCGGCAGCAGCCAGGCCGCCGCACAAGCCGAATCCGGCGGCAACGCACTCACCATTTACAGCACCGCGCAGCCCGGGGCCATTGCACCCGAGCTTTATCGCAACGGCGGCCACGACCAGGCCATCCCCGGCTACGCCGTGGTACGCCAGCAGCGTGACATCGCACTTAACCGCGGCCGCAATAACATACGATTTTCCGATGTCGCTGCATACATCGACCCGACCACCGTGATGTTCGAGTCGCTGACCGATCCAGGCGGCACCAGCGTGCTCGAGCAGAATTTCCAGTTCGATCTCGTCAACCAGGAGAAATTGCTGCAAAAATACATCGACCAGACGGTCAAGGTCGATCAGTTACGCGGCAACAGCGTGGAGACGTTCACCGGCACGCTGTTGTCGACTTCCGGCGGGATGATACTGAAGCGCGACGACGGCAGTGTGCAGTTGCTGCCGACCAACACCGGCGTCACGTTGCCTAGCTTGCCCGGCGGGTTGATCACGCGGCCGACACTGGTATGGGACATCAGCGCTCAGAAGGGCGGCAGCCATCGCACTCGCGTCTCATATCAAACCACCGGCATTACGTGGTGGACGGATTACAACCTTACCTATTCCGAAGGCGCCAGCGCCAACGCCTGCAAGCTCGATATCGGTGCGTGGGTCAGCATCATCAACCAATCCGGGGCGAGCTATCCCGAAGCCAAACTCAAACTGATCGCCGGCGACGTGCAGCGCGCACGCCCTGCTGGCCGCTCTTACGACGCTCCGGCGGCGCGTGGCAGCATGGCGATGGAGGCCAAGGCCGCGGGCTTCGAGGAAAAAGCCTTTTTCGAATATCACCTCTATACGCTCGGCCGCCCGACCACGCTGCCCGACAACTCGACCAAACAGATCGAGCTCTTCCCCGCCGCGCGCGACGTGCCGTGCGAGAAAACCCTGGTCTACTACGGCCTCATGCCCGGCTCCTACGGCTACGGCGCGAGCCCGATTACCGATCGCAACTACGGCGTGCAAAGCAACAGGAAGGTCGATGTCTATCTCGGCTTCAAGAACTCGCAGGACCACAACATGGGCATGCCGCTGCCGTCCGGCCGCATCCGTGTCAGCAAAGTGGACGACGCCGACAAGACACTCGAGTTCATCGGTGAGAACGTGATCGATCACACGCCGAAAAACGAGAAAGTGCTGATCAAACTCGGCTCGGCGTTCGACGTCATCGGCGAACGGCGCCAGGTCGATTTCCGCATCGATACATCGCGCAAATCCATGGCAGAAGATATCGAGATCAAGCTGCGCAACCAGAAGCAGGAACCCGTCACCGTAATCGTCAAGGAAAACCTCTACCGCTGGATCAACTGGCAGATCACGTCGAAAACGCACGACTTCGAAAAACAGGATGCGCGCACCATCCAGTTCCCGGTGAAAATCGCCGCCGGCGGCGAAGTCACATTGCGTTACAGCGTGCAGTACACCTGGTGACCGCCGCAGTCATATAGTAACCATGCCGATGGTATACTGCGCATCACCTCGGTACTCAAGGAGAATCGGCATGGGCGTTGTTTCGATCGTAATACTGGCCGTGATAGTGGTGGTCCTGGTTTACCTGATCATGCTTTACAACGATCTGGTCCAGGTAAAGAACAACGTATCGAAAGCGTGGGCCAACATCGATGTGCTGCTCAAACAGCGCCACGACGAGCTGCCGAAGCTGGTCGAGACCTGCAAGCAATACATGAAATTCGAGCAGGAGACACTGCAAAAGGTGACCGACGCGCGCTCCCGCGTGTTCGCCGCGCGCGAATCGCAGGACATCCGCGCGCTGGGACCCGCCGAGGCCGGCTTGCGCGCGAGCGTCGGCAACCTGTTCGCGGTCGCCGAGCAGTATCCGGAACTCAAAACCAACCAGACCTTCCTGCAACTGCAAAGCCGCATCTCCGGGCTCGAGAACGCGATTGCCGACCGCCGCGAGTTCTATAACGAATCCGTCAACATCAACAACGTGCGCATCGAGCAGTTTCCCGGCACCGTCATCGCCGGCAGGTTCAACTTCAGGCCGGCGCAATTGCTCGAATTCGCGAGTGCCGAGAAAACCGACGTCGACGTCAAGGATCTGTTCAAGTAGCGCTCGCGCATAATACTGGATACGGGCGGTGACCGACTGGTTCAGGCGTCACTCAGCCACCTGGCTGAGCGGCGGCATCCATTTTTTGATACTGGGAGTCGCCGCGCAGGCCAGATCGGCCGCAGTCTGGCCCTATGCGTTCACTGCGATGTCGCTGGTCAGCTTCGTGGCTTGGATCGCCAATTACCACCGCTACCGCCAAATCACCGATATGCCGATCGCGCGCGTCGCATCCGCGGCGCAGGGTTATGTCGAGCTGCTGGGACGTTCAGCACTACTGACGGATGCTCCCCTTTTCACCGCAACCAGGCATTTGCCGTGCGTGTGGTATCGCTACCGAGTCGAGGAAAAGAGCACCGACGGGAAATGGTCAATCAAGGATGAAGACGAAAGCGACGACCCGTTTCTGCTGATCGACGCTACCGGCCAGTGCGTGATCGACCCGGAGCACGCCGAGGTCATCACTTCGCGCGTTGAAACCTGGATCGACGATGACCGCCGTTATACCGAGTGGCTGCTGCTGCCGCAAGACACGCTCTACGCAATCGGCGAATTTGCGACCATCAGCGGCGCCGACACCACGCTCGATTTCGATGGTGATGTCAGCGCGCTGCTCGCCGAATGGAAAAAGAATCAGCCGCAGCTGCTTGAACGCTTCGATCTCAATCGCGATGGATCTATCGACCTCAAGGAATGGCAGCTTGCGCGCCATCAGGCACAGCGCGAGATCGAAAAATCCTATCAGGAAATCCGCGCCAGCAGCGACGTCAACGTAATGCGCAGGCCTGCGGACGGCCGGTTATTCCTGCTCTCGAACCAGCTGCCGGACAAGCTGATCACGCGCTACGAGCTGTGGAGCTGGGTGCACGTTGCAATCTTCTGCGGCGCCACCGGTGCTGCGTTCGCGCTGTTTTGACGACTGCAATGTTGAGGGTTGAGAGTCGAATCATCACACGGAAGTAGCAAGTTTGAGCAGGCCACACTACACTCAACACTCAACACTGAACACTCAATACTTTCCAATGCGCACCGGCCAAGTTCTGTGTCTCGGCACCCACGGCTTTCACGAAATGCAGTACACCGACTGGGGCGACCCGGCGAGCGAGCGCGTGGTGCTCTGCGTCCATGGTCTTACCCGCAACTGCCGCGACTTTGATTTCCTCGCGCAGGCGCTCGCCGGCGAATGCCGCGTGGTGTGCCCCGACATCGCCGGCCGCGGCAAGAGCGATTGGCTCAACCGCAAGGAGGATTACGGCTATCCGCAATACATGGCCGATGTCACAGCGCTGATCGCGCGCGTCACCGCATCGCCCGCCATGCCTGCTGATTTCCTGACCCGGCGCTGCGGTTCGCGTTCGATTTACTGGGTCGGCACCTCGATGGGCGGCATGCTCGGCATGCTGCTCGCCGCGAGCCCGAAATCGCCGATCCGCAAGCTGGTGGTGAACGATGTCGGGCCGCTGATTCCTAAAGCTTCGCTCGAACGCATCGCCACTTACGTCGGAAAAGACCCGCGCTTCCAGACGTTCGAGGAGCTTGAAACCTACGTGCGCAAGGTCTCGGCGCCGTTCGGGCCGCTCACCGATGCGCAATGGCATCATCTGACGCTGCACGGCGCCAGGCAGTATGAGGACGACCGTTGGGGCATGTGCTACGACCCTGACATCGCGCTGCCGTTTCGCAAGGGCCCGCCGCAGGATATCGATTTGTGGAATTACTGGGACAGCATCACCTGTCCGGCGCTGGTACTGCGCGGCGCCGAGTCGGACCTGTTGCTCAGGGAAACCGCCGAACAGATGCAACAGCGCGGACCGCATGCGCGGCTGGTCGAGTTTGCCGGCGTCGGCCACGCGCCGATGCTGATGGCGGAGGATCAGATCAAGGTGGTGAAAGATTTCCTGCTCGCGGGGTAAAGCGGTAAAAACTTGATTTATATCATTAACCCAGCCGGGCGATGCTTCTACTCTGAGCAACCCTTTTGCCGCTCTGAAGTTAAGGTCACACTGCGATTTTTTTGATTTGCCGCTGCCTGGCGCACGCCACCAAGGAGAATGAGCCATGTCTGACTCGATCAAGTATGTCCTCGACGAATCGCGCATCCCGAAAGTCTGGTACAACCTCGCTGCCGATTTGCCGAAACCGCTGCCGCCGGTGCTGCATCCCGGCACGCAAAAACCACTCGGTCCCGACGATCTCGCGCCGCTGTTCCCGATGGCGCTGATCATGCA
>PLYS01000306.1 GCA_003153455.1 Betaproteobacteria bacterium
CTTGACCCTTGACCCTTGACCCTTGCTTCACGCCTTCCGCCTCCCGCTTTTCAAAAGCACCATCACCGCGCCGCCGCCGCCGTCGGCTTGGCGCGCCTGACAGAACGCCAGCACTTCGTCGCGTTGTATCAGCCAGTTTGCGACTTTCGTTTTCAGCACCGGCTCGCGGTTTTTCGAGCGCAATCCCTTGCCGTGAATGATGCGCACGCAGCGCGCGCCGCTGCGGATACAGGCATTGAGAAATTCCGCCAGCTGCGCGCGCGCCTCGACCGAAGTAAGCCCGTGCAGATCCAGCTCGTCCTGGGTTACCCAGTGGCCGCGGCGCAGCTTCCGCAGGATTTGGCGCGACAGACCGTTGCGCAGGTAAACCAGTTCCTCGCCGGTCTCCGTCCCGATGTCCCAGGTGATATGGTCGCTCAGGCTGTCGGCAAGTGCGGCGCGCTCGTCGCGCAGCCGTTGCTCCGGAATTGGTTTGCGTTTGGGACGCGGGTGGATCACCCGTCCATGAGCGGGCAGGGGAACAACTTCCGCCAGCAGTTCATGGAGCAGTGCGGCATCGTCACTGTGATGCCCGGCGTCGCATTTTTTCATTGCATGACTCCCTGCTGCGCACGCATCGCCGCGCGAGTTTATGGCGCGAGCGACTCGAGGTATTTCTGCGCGTCGAGCGCCGCCATGCATCCGCTGCCGGCGCTGGTCACCGCCTGGCGGTAAACATGGTCTTGCACGTCGCCGGCTGCGAACACACCCGGCACGCTGGTGGCAGCGGCACCGCCGTCGAGCCCGCCTTTGGTGATGATATAGCCGTTCTTCATCCCGACCTGCCCGGCGAAGATTTCGGTGTTGGGGCGGTGGCCGATCGCGATAAAAACGCCCTGCAGCTGCTGGTCTGTCGTGGTTCCGGTCTTGGCATTCTTCACGCGCATGCCGGTGACGCCGGACTTGTCGCCGAGCACCTCGTCCAGCACGTGATCCCATAGCACTGCTGCTTTTCCAGCGGCAACTTTTTCGTTGAGCTTGTCGATGAGGATCGCTTCGGCGCGGAATTTGTCACGGCGATGCACTACCGTGACGTGGCGCGCGATGTTCGACAGATACAGTGCTTCCTCGACGGCGGTATTGCCGCCGCCAATGACAGCGACATCCTGCTCCTTGTAAAAAAAGCCGTCGCATGTCGCGCAACCCGAGACGCCGCGCCCCATGAACGCCTGCTCCGATGGCAGGCCGAGATACATCGCGGAAGCGCCGGTCGCGATAACCAGCGCATCACAGGTGTAGGTGCCGTTGTCGCCGATCAGCGTCAGCGGCTTCCCGGCGAGCTGCGCGGTATGGATCTGATCGAAAATGATCTCGGTCTTGAAGCGCTCGGCGTGTTTCAGGAAGCGCTCCATCAATTCCGGGCCCTGCACGCCCATCGCATCGGCCGGCCAGTTGTCGACATCGGTGGTGGTCATCAGCTGGCCGCCTTGGGCGAGCCCGGTCACCAGCACGGGCTTGAGGTTGGCACGGGCTGCATAGACGGCAGCGGTGTAGCCGGCGGGTCCCGAGCCGAGTATCAGGAGGCGGCAGTGTTTGGCTGGTTTTGACATGGATTTACCGGAAAATGGGGTGAAGTTGCAAAAACACAACATTTTGGCAGCGAAACCGCCGAATGTCGATTGCCAACGGGGACGTTCGCAAATAGTGGCCTGACCCGTCTTGTTGATATATGGGGCAGGTCGATAGGGTAGAATTTGCCGGATGACCCTAGTGGCAGCACCTCATCCATAACCAGAGGAAAGTGACCGGTGACTCCCCGGATCCTGAAAACAGTGCCGTTATTTTCGTCGTTGTCTGACGAGCAGTTGCACGTGCTGCGACCATGCCTGCAACAGCGCAGTTACCCCCGCAACTCGCTCATAGTGCGCGTCGGCGAAGAGACAGACGCGCTCTACATCATTCTTACCGGCCGCGTCAAAATCCAGATCTCCGACGAGCAGGGACACGAGGTGATCCTCGCGATAATGGGGCCGCACGAATACTTCGGCGAGATGGGCCTGTTCGACGACCAGCCGCGCTCGGCCAGCGTCGAGACGCTCGAAGCATGCGAGATGCTGCGTTTTTCGAAGTCCGGATTCATGGCCTGCCTCAAGGACAACCTCGAGCTGGCTATGATCATCATCCGCAACCTGGTCAAGCGCCTGCGCGAGGCCGACCGCAAGATCGAGAGCCTCGCCCTGATCGATGTCTATGGCCGCGTCGCGCGTTTGCTGCTCGACCATGCCCAGGAGATCGACGGCATATGGATCGTGAAGCAGGCGCCGCCGAAGCAGGAAATGGCGCGCATGATCGGGGCGTCACGCGAGATGGTGAGCCGCGTGGTCAAGGATTTACAGCAGCGCGGCTACATCCGGGCTGAAAAACGCAAGATTTTTCTGCTCGACAAGATCTCGATGGCCAAGCGTGCGTCCGGCTCCTGACCATGCTCTTCAGCGATAAGACCAGGCTCAACCGCTCCGCCGAAAATCCGCTGCCGCCTAAAATCGCATCGCTGTTGCGGGAATCCTGGTGGCTCGCGCTAGTGGCGCTGGCGCTGTACTTGGCGCTGATTCTGTTGACCTTCGACAAGTCGGACCCGGGCTGGTCGCACACCGCAAGCGTCGAGCAGATCAGGAACTCGGGTGGCCGCATCGGCGCGTGGCTTGCCGACGTACTGCTATACGCTTTTGGCCTCTCCGCATGGTGGTGGGTGGCTTTGTGCGCGTTTGGCGTGCGCTGGAGCTTCCGGCGCATCGAGCACGTCGCGCCGGCCGACCGCCGTTCTTACATTGTCGCCGGCATCGGCTTCGCTATCCTGCTCTCGGCGAGCGCCAGCCTCGAGGCGATGCGGTTCTACAGCCTGAAGGCAGCCCTGCCGCTGGCCCCGGGCGGGATGCTTGGCGTCGGCATCCGCGACTTGCTGTCCCAGGAGCTCGGTTTCACCGGGGCAACGCTGGTGTTGCTCGCGCTGATCGCGATCGGTCTCAGCCTGTTTACCGGCATATCGTGGATTGCTTTCCTCGAGCGCTTTGGCGGCTGGCTCGAGGCGGCCTATCAGTTCGTCAGGCAGAGCTGGACCGATTGGCAGGACCGGCGCGCCGGCGCGGCGGCAGTGATCGAGCGAGAGGAGGTGGTCGGGGAGAGCAAGAAGAAGTTCGAAATCCACGAGCCGCTCCGCATCGAGCTGCCGGCGCTGCAGATACGGAAGTCACCGCGCGTCGAGCGTGAGAAGCAGGCGCCGTTGTTCGAAAACCTGCCCGATTCGCCACTGCCGCCGCTGAAGCTGCTCGACGCGTCGGAAAAGGCGGTCGCGGCGATCAGCAGCGAGACGCTCGAATTCACTTCGCGCCTGATCGAGAAAAAGCTGCTGGACTTCGGCGTTGAGGTGAAGGTAGTCGCCGCCTACCCCGGGCCGGTGATCACGCGTTACGAGGTCGAGCCCGCGGTCGGCGTCAAGGGCAGCCAGATCACCAATCTGGTGAGGGATCTTGCGCGCGCGCTGTCGGTGGTCAGCATCCGCGTCGTCGAAACCATTCCCGGCAAGAGTTACATGGGTCTCGAGATCCCGAACCCCGAGCGCCAGATGGTGCATCTGTCGGAAATCCTGAGCTCGCAGGTTTACGCCGACATGCATTCGCCGCTCTCGCTCGCGCTCGGCAAGGACATCGCGGGCAATCCGATCGTAGTCGACCTCGCGCGCATGCCGCACTTGCTGGTCGCCGGCACCACCGGCTCCGGCAAGTCGGTCGCGATCAACGCCATGATCCTGAGCCTGCTCTACAAATCGCCACCGGCGCAGTGCCGGCTGATACTGGTCGACCCGAAGATGCTCGAGCTGTCGGTGTACGAGGGCATACCGCATCTGCTGACGCCGGTAGTGACCGATATGCATCAGGCTGCCAACGCGCTCAACTGGTGTGTCGGGGAAATGGACCGCCGCTACAAGACGATGTCGGGGCTTGGCGTGCGCAACATGGCGGGCTTCAACCAGAAAGTGCGCGACGCGGAGAAAGCCGGGAAACCGATCCCGAATCCGCTCACGTCGACCCCCGACAACCTCGAGCCGTTACACGAAATGTCGTTGATCGTGGTCATCATCGATGAGCTCGCCGACCTGATGATGGTAGTCGGCAAGAAGGTCGAGGAGCTGATCGCGCGGCTGGCGCAGAAAGCACGCGCTGCCGGCATTCACCTGATTCTTGCGACGCAGCGCCCGTCGGTGGACGTGATTACCGGTCTGATCAAGGCCAACATACCGACGCGCATTGCGTTCCAGGTATCGGCGCGCGTTGACTCGCGCACCATCCTGGACCAGATGGGCGCGGAGGCCCTGCTCGGGCAGGGTGACATGCTGTATCTGCCGCCGGGAACCGGTTTTCCGCAGCGCGTGCACGGCGCTTTTGTTGCCGATCACGAGGTTCACAAAGTAGTGAGCTATCTCAAGAGCCTGGCGCAGCCGCAGTATGTCGAAGGCGTGCTGGAAGAGCCGGAAGTTGATGGCGAGGGTATGATGGCGCTTAACGGTGGCGGCGACGCCGAGTCCGATCCGCTCTACGATCAGGCGGTTGAGATCGTGCTCAAGACGCGGCGCGCCTCGATTTCCCTGGTGCAGCGCCATCTGCGCATCGGCTACAATCGCGCGGCGCGGCTGATCGAGCAAATGGAACGCGCCGGCATGGTGTCGGCAATGCAGTCGAACGGGAACCGCGAAGTGCTGGCGCCGGCTTCCGGGGCCGAACAATAACCGGCCGTAGCGGGAAAACTTTCTGATGCGATTTGTACTCTCGTTCTGGCTGTTTACATACAGCGCGCTTGCCGGTGCGGCGGGCATCGACATGCTCAGGACTTTTCTGCAGCAGACGAGCTCCGGCAAGGCGCGCTTCGCGCAGATCATCGTCGACAAGAACCTCAAGCAACTGCAGCAGGCGACCGGCACCATGATGTTTGCGCGTCCCGGCAAGTTCCGCTGGGAATATGAGAAACCTTACGAGCAGCTCATCGTCGGCGACGGTTCCAGACTGTGGGTTTATGACAAGGACCTTAACCAGGTCAGCGTCAGAAAACTCGACAAGGCGCTCGGCGACAGTCCCGCGGCGCTGCTCGCCGGCAGCAACGAGATCGAGAAGATCTACATCCTCACCAACCTCGGTAACCAGGAAGGACTGGACTGGCTGGAGGCAGTGCCGAAATCGAAGGAGAACGCTTTCGAGCGTATCCGGCTGGGCTTCAGCCAGAGCGGGCTCGAGACGATGGAGCTGCGCGACCAGTTCGGCCAGGTTACCGTCATCAAATTTGCTTCAATCGAGCGCAATCCGAAGCTCTCGCCTGAATTGTTCAAGTTTGTCCCGCCAAAAGGCGCGGACGTGATAAGTGAATGATCTGTTCCGGCGCCGGGATCCGGCGGCGCCACTGGCCGATCTGCTGCGGCCGAAAACGCTCGATGAGGTAGTCGGCCAGTCGCATCTCATCGGCCCGGGCAAGCCGTTGCGGCTGGCGTTCGAGTCGGGCAAGCCGCATTCGATGATCCTGTGGGGTCCGCCCGGCGTCGGCAAGACGACGCTGGCGCGCTTGATGGCGCGGGCGTTCGATGCCGAGTTTATCGCCATTTCAGCGGTTTTTTCCGGCGTCAAGGAGATCCGCGACGCGGTGCAGCGGGCCGAACTCATGCTGCAGCAAAGCGGGCGGCA
>PLYS01000050.1 GCA_003153455.1 Betaproteobacteria bacterium
TGGTCAACTAGATTGAAGGAGGGTCCTTAGTGGCTACCTGCAAGCTACCACCGCCTGCCTGAGTGCGATCATCGTGATGCAGGTCGTGAACGTATTTTTGTGCAGAAGCTCCACCCGTTCGGTATTTTCAACCGGGCTGTTTGGCAATCCGCTGATTATTTGCGGAGTGATCACGGAAATTGCCCTGCTTCTTTTGATCAACTATACGCCATGGGGCAATCCTCTCCTCGGAACGGCAGGAATTGAAGAACAAGTTTGGCTCTTCGTCATTCCTTTCGGAGCCGGCATGCTGATTCTCGAGGAACTGCGCAAGTGGATTGTGCGCAGAAGGCTGGCTAATCCCTCTTCCTGAAAATGCACCAATCCTAGACGTTTCGCACCAGCAACTTGGCGTCCGCCTCGACCACCACTTCATCGTTCTGATTCCGGCACACGCCTTTCAGGCCCACCAGACCGCCGCCATGTTTGGGTTTGTCGGTCTTTTTTGAAATCGTCCACGTCGTGGTCAGCGTGTCGCCCGGCCCTGCCGGGTGCTTGAAGCGGCAATTGTGTTCGAGATATGCGATCCCGGTGCCGGCGAAAAACGTGCCGATCGGGCCGCCGGCAACCGCGGCGATGAAAACCCCGTGCATCACGCGTCCACCGAAGCGCGTCTGTGCGGCGAACTGCTGGTTGACATGCAGCGGATGAAAATCGCCGATCAAACCGGCGGCCAGCACCAGGTGAGTTTCCGTGACGGTCATGGCGGCGCTGAAAGTGTCGCCGACTTCGACCTCGTTATAGCCCTTGCCGGGAAATATCGTCACGCCCCTCGCCTCTCATGTTTCGAGCGGCAGCCGGATCGACTTGCCGGTTGCGACCGCGCGCTCGATGGCGATGGTGGTCTCGAGATTGATGCGCGCCTGTCCGGGAGTGGTATGCACGGTCGGGGCTCCCGTCACCAGGTGATCGAGCCAGGCGCGGGTCTCGTTGCCGAGCGGCCCCCAGAAATCACCAACTGCCCAGTCGCCTGCCGTATTGCTGCCGAGGAACGCCATGTTGACGCTATGGTCGGGCACATAAGCATGCGGGATGCCTTTCTCCGAGTAGAGCAGATGGTCCATGTGATCATCGTCGATAATCATCGTGCCTTCGGAGCCGAGCAGCTCCACGCGATCCGACTGTCCCAGTGTCGGATAGCGGGAAGGCAGCGCGTAGCTCACGCCCAGGTTGATCACCGCGCCGTCGGCCAGCGTGACGATGGCCCAGGTCACATCGTGCGCGTTGTAACCCGCCTCCTTGAAAATGCCGGTCTGCCCGCGCGCCACGATTTCGACCGGCGGGTTGCCCTCGATGAACCAGCACATCAGGTCGACGTAATAAGTGAGCACGTCCATGACCGGCGTCGCATGCGGATCACGCTTGAGGATTGAGAACGCCTGGGCGCGAGAATTGTAGACACGCGCAGTGCCGCCGACGACCCGGCCCAACCGCCCCTGCACCATTTGCTCCTTCGCGCGCAGATAACATTCCTTGAAACGCCGGCTGTAGCCGACGCGCAGGTGCCCGCCCGTCTGCTTGAGCGTGGCGAGAATGTCGTCGGCATCATTGAGGGTGAGCGCGATCGGCTTCTCCACCAGCACCGGCTTGCCGAGCTCCAGCGCCTTGCACACGGCAGCGGCGTGCTCGCCCTCGGGAGTGGAGACGATCACCGCATGCACCTCGGGCCGCGAGATGATCTCGATGTTATCGCCGGAGTGAAAGTCGGCACCGGCCTGTTCGGCGAGTGCACGCGCCCGCGCGGGATCGCGGTCCGAAACCGCGAGAAAGCTCACCGATGGATGTTTTGCCGCGAGCCGCGCGCGCAGAGTACCAATCCTGCCCGAGCCCACGACCGCAATGCCGAGTTCTTTACGCTGCACCGTTTTCCTCCCGAAGTTATGCCGGCGAATCGATCATTACTCAATTAAAGGGCATGATTATATCGTGCAGCAACGCCAGCCAGTGCAACGAGAAGTTCACTTATTACTACCCGACGCCGCAGATCAGCCCAAGCTCCAGATCACGCGCCACGGTGCGATCTGGTCGGACATGCGCAACATCAAGGCCCTGGCGGCCCTTTACCGATCGTAAAGCCGTGAGCAGGGAGAACCAAAATTTGCAGTTTATCGCCCATCGCGTTCGTTAACCGCGGCGCGGCAATGTCAGCACTGCTTCCAGCCCGCCCGCCGGCCGATTGCGCAACACGAGTTCGCCGCCGTGTGCCTGCGCGATGTTGCGCGCGATAGTGAGACCCAGACCAGTGCCGCCGGTGCTGCGGCTGCGCGAGCCTTCGAGCCGATAGAACGGATCGAACACGCGTTCGAGTTCGGCTTCGGGTATGCCCGGCCCCTCGTCACGCACACCAATGCGCAGCTGCCCGGCGGAATCCTCCACGCTGATCGTCGCGGACTTGCCGTACTTCACCGCATTGTCGATGAGATTACTCAGGCAGCGTTTCAGCGCCTGCGCGTGACCGTGATAAGGCGCTCGCACAGCGCCTTCGATGCGAACGTCGCCGCCTATTTCGCGCGCGTCCGCCTGCAGACTTTCGAGCAGCGCCATCACATCGACCGGCCGTACCGGCTCCTGATGATCGAGGCCGCGCATGAAATCGAGGGCGGCGCCCACCATAGCCTCCATCTCCTGCAGATCATTTGCGAATTTTGCACGCAGCTCCGCGTCGTCAAGCATCTCGGTGCGCAGGCGCAGTCGCGTGATGGGCGTCTTGAGGTCATGCGACATTGCCGTGAATATCCGCGTGCGATCGCTGATGAACTTCGCGAGCTTTTGCTGCATAGTGTTGAATGCGCGCGCGGCGCGGCTCACCTCGAGCGGGCCTTGCTCATCGAGCGGCGGGCGATTGATGTCCTCCCCCAGGTTCTGCGCGGCCTCGGCGAGCGTCTTGAGCGGCCGCGTCACCCAGCGCACCGCGAACAGAGTCACCGCGAACACCACCGCGAGCAGCACCATCAAGCTAAGCAACAGCCGGTACGGCCAGCTCACCGACTCGTTCGGCTGGCGGAAGTCGAACGTCACGAGCGTACCGTCGTGCAGGCGCGCCTGCACGACGAGCGAAACCCCGGCGGAGCGATGCATCCCCGGCCCGAAAGCCCCCGGACCGATCTGTCCTGGACCGCCCGCATTCGGCCCCCACTTACTGGGACCACCCATCATGCCGGGTCCCATGCCATAACCCGGCCCCGGCGCACCCCGCGGCGGGGCGTCGGTCACATTCACGACAATCGAAAATCCCTCTCCCAGCGCGCGCTGCAGCACGGCCGCGTACTGCGCCGCCTGATCCTCTTTCTCGGCATCGCCCGCTTCAGGCGCAAGCCGCTGCCCGTCGAGCGCGATACGCAGCAGCGGCGAGCTGAACACGCTCACGATCTTGCGGCGCTCCGCGGGCGCAATCGAATCGAGCAGCTTGACGACGTCCGCGATGCGCTGGGCCGAGCGCATGCCCATCGCCCGCATGATGATCTCGCCGCGCTCCCGCCAGTGGACCGCCAAGCTCAGCAACTGCGCCACCACCAGCCCGCCCAGCAGGATGAGCACCATGCGTGCAAACAGCGATCTCGGCAGCAGACGCATCGCTAATCCACCTCGACCGCCGCCGCGAACACGTAGCCTTCGCCGCGCACGGTTTTGATGATGGACGGCTCTTTGGCATCCTCGCCGAGGCGATGGCGCAGGCGGCTTACCTGCACATCGATGCTGCGGTCGAACGGCGACGCATCGCGCGAGAGCATGAGATCGATCAACTGATCGCGGTTCAACACGCGGTTCGGATGCGCGAGAAAACTCCTGAGCAGCTTGTACTCGGTGCCGCTCAACGCCACGACCACGCCTGACGGTGACAGCAGATTGCGGGTTGCGACGTCGAGCGTCCAGCCGGCAAACCGTATCGCGCGCGCGGCGTCGGGCTGAAGATTCTCCGGAAGCGTGCGCGTGCGCCGCAGAATGCTCTTGATGCGCGCGAGAAGCTCGCGCGGATTGAAGGGCTTCGGCAGATAATCGTCAGCGCCCATTTCCAGGCCGACGATGCGGTCGGTTTCTTCGCCGCGCGCGGTGAGCATGATGATCGGGATTGGCGAGCGCGAGCGCACGTCGCGGCACAGCGTGAGCCCGTCCTCGCCCGGCAGCATCACGTCCAGCACGATGATGTCCGGCTGGGCGTGATCGAACGCCGCCCACATGCCTTTGCCGTCGGCCACCGCAGTGACGCGGTAGCCGTTCTTCTGCAGGTAGTCGCACAGCAGGGTGCGAATTTCCAGGTCGTCGTCCACTACAAGTACGTGATCCTGCTCATTCATAATGCCTATATACCGCCGCGATGGCCCGAACGGGAGAAAAATTGTATCGCAGTGTAACAAGCCGCGCCGGTGACAGACTGCGATACAAAAATGGCTTGGCGTGACATCCCGCAGTTACGTCGGCGTGCTCAAATCGATCCTGCCACGGCGCTTGCGCTCACTATCTGCAGGCAGCGCAGGCAACTTTCACTTAACGTATGGAGATCGATCATGAGAAACACCCGTAAATTTTTGGTTGGCACTATCGCCGCGGCAGCGCTTGCCGCATCCAGCGCAGTCGTTTACGCGCAGCCCGCGGGTCCGGGAGCCGGGTGGCGGGACTGCCCCGGTGCAGCGGGCGGTCCAGGCGCCGGTCGCGGTTCGATGGGTTATGGCCCCGGAGCGAGAAGCGGCGGTCCCGGCATGATGCATCACGGCCCGGGCGCGGGACGCGGCGGCATGTGGAGCAACCCCGCCGCCGCGGTCGAGGGGCATCTGGCCGCCCTGAAAGTCGAGCTCAAGATCACGCCCGATCAGGATACGGCGTGGCAGGCTTTCACCACCAAAGCCCGGCAACAGGCTGACACCATGGTCGCACGGCGCGCGAAGATGTTCTCCCAAGCGCCTGCCACGCCACAGTCGGCACCGGAGCGCCTGGCGCAACGCACCGAGTTCGCGAAGCAAGGCGTCGCCAGCATGGAAGTAATGAGCGCAGCGGTGAAGGACCTGTACGCGGTGCTGACGCCCGAGCAGAAGGTGCTCGCCGATCGCCAACTCGCGCACGGGCCGATGGGCCACTTCGGCGGCCGTCGTCCGAGAGGTTAAGTTTCATCGCAGCAGACGCTGCGAAAATCACTCGCGCAACAAGTGCCGGGTTCCGCAAGGACCCGGCACTTTTTTTCGCATCGGCCTCGCCTCCTGAAAAAGGGCCTACGGCCCCCATCACCTTATTCTGCTCATCGGCGACAAAGTCAGTCTTGGAGTTCCTCCGGCCGAAGACCGGCGATCCCGATCATGCGCCCTGGTGTGCAAACGGAAGCCCGAGAGTACGGCACGCCTGCCATGCGGTTGCCTTTCGTGTTGTTGATCGGCACCATCAGTCCGATCCGCAATGCCGCTTTCGTCATGCTTGTTTCATCCCTGCCGAGTGAGTACTGCAATTGAAAATTAAATGCAACCAATCACGATGCGTATCCTCGCCGTAGCGTCCTGAATTCAGCACCTCATCATGTCTTTCGCCAAAGGCCAGGAGTCCGCCGAGCCGCCGGTTTGCGCCGGGCCTGATCTGAAACCGGGAAAACCTTCATTTGCATTGCCCCCCGGCGCGACCGACTGCCACGCGCATGTGTTCGGCCAGAGGGACAATTACGGCTGTGCCGCCGACCGGCTCTATACTCCGCCGCCGGTACTCCTGCCGGACTACCTCAACATGCTCGACGCGCTCGCCATCGAACGGGCGGTGGTGGTGCAATCCGGCCGTGCACGGCACGAACAACGGCGTCATCGTCGACGCCATCGCGCATTCCAAAGGCCGCCTGAAAGGCATTGCGCTGATCCGCCTGCTGCAAAGCGGGCGCGGTTGGTCGAAGCTGTCGGCGCCGTATCGCACCCCCGCGCAGCCGTTCCCTTACGCCGACATCGTTCCGTTCGCTCACACGCTGGTAACGGCAGCACCGGACCGGCTGGTATGGGGAACCGACTGGCCGCACGTCATGCTCGACGCGTCGATGCCGAACGACGGTGACTAGCTGACCTGCTCGCGACATGGGTGCCGGACGCGGCCGTGCGCAAGCGCATCCTCGTCGACAACCCCGCGCGGTTCTATGGCTTCGAGTAAATGAGCGGCCGCCTTCACTCCGACAGCGACCAAACGCTCAGATCGTGAGGTGAGCCGGACTCGAATTAACGACCGGATTCGGCCCAGACTGTGGAAAAACGCAAAAATCCGCGCTTCAAGAAAAAATATTTTCCACTTGCGCTCCGGACTATTACGAAATAATTTGCCCCGACAACACTGTCGATTATTTCTAGCGTCTTAAGCGACACCCATTTCCCACTTCTAAAAACCGGGTAGCTGTTTTTACACAGCCTCGGCCAATACCTGCCGTTCGCATTTTCTCCCCATAGCGGACGCTCGCGCGTGTCCGCCGGCCTACTCTTGTGAAATATCCGGGCTAGCCACAATTTCTAGCGGGTGAGACCCTGGGCGTCCTTGGCCAGTTGGTCGATGGGTTTGATGCCCTGGCAGTCGGGGCCGAGATACTTCATTTGTGACTCGCTCTGCATGGTGTGGCTGCCCCGAGCGTCGGTTGTGGTCATATCCACGCGGGTGGTCACCGTGTCGCCGCTGACGGTACTTTCGCCCTTGCCAACCCTGGTGTGTCCATTGGCGGTGCAATTGAACTCGAAACTGCTCTTGTTGCCACTGCGGTTCACCTTGGCCGGTTCGCAGCGGCCTTCGGGGTCCACCATCGGCTTGTCCCTGGCCGCCATGGCCGGGCTGATGCAGACGCGCGTGCCGCCCCCGGCGGCACTCTGCGTGGGCATGCCTTTCATCTTGGCTTCCATCTGCTTGCGCTGATCGGGGGGCATGTTTACCATCGCCTGCTGCATTTTGGCCTGGGCCGAGGCCATCTGGGCGGTCATGTCGCGGCCGTCCACGACCTGGCGGATCGGCTTCATTTCCCACAGGCCCGGCTTCAAGCTGGAACTTTGCGCGAAGGCG
>PLYS01000583.1:0-3171 GCA_003153455.1 Betaproteobacteria bacterium
GGTCTTACCGAGCCCCATGTCGTCGCCGATCAGGCAGCGGCCTGCGCGCGCGGCGAACCATGCGCCTTCGGCCTGGTAGCCGTGCAATCGGACTTTCACCAGCCGCTGCAGCGCCGCGCTTTGCGCGCCGTCCGGAAAGGCCTTGTCGATCAACCGGACGCGCCGATCCCCATCGCGAACCTGGGCAATGAAGTCCAGGGCATCGTCATAAACGCGCAAACCGTGCTTGTCTGCATTTTCAGCGAGAAACAGATCGAGTCGCGAACAGCCTTCCGGCGCTAGCGTCCAGCCCGTGTGCTCGTCGAACAGCCGGGACGCGGCGGAGCGCAGTTGCGCGGGACAGTTCGCGCCAGGCCGAAAGTGCAGGCTGCGTCGCGAACCGTAGCGAAGATAGATCTCGCTGGACGGCGGATGATAGCCCGCCTTGAGCGCGGTACGCCCGCCGCGCTTCTTCTGCAGTCTGGCGAGCGTGAATTCGATGTGCTTGCAGGTGCCCAGCTCGTTGGTGGCGTAGTCGGGGCAGGAGCAGTAGTTGTCGCCCGCGCCGGCCCCCCGGATCGCGACCCGGTAGTTGCCATGTGAGGTTGGGTTGGTGATGCGAAACTCGGAGAATATCGGTTCGGCCCCGATGTTCTCCAGGGAGAAATTCTGTTCGCGCCCGTACTGGCGGCGCAGGGTAATCTGCCAAGCGTCAGGGGCCATGTCTTGCGGCGCATGCAGGCGCGACAGGCGGGGTTCGTGTTTAGCGACCTTCTTCTTGGCGGGACGTGTGGGTTTCTTCATGTGTGTGTATGACGGGAAATTCGATCAGCGCATCGCCTGGTACATGCAAAGCAAGACGAGCCGCAGTCGCTCGTCATGGGGAGACTCGTGCCTCTCTGGTCACAAGTCCGGCCAGCTGCGGCCAGTCTTGCGACCACAGGCACTGACCGGGGCGCGATTCCGATCGTTTTTCAGTGGCCTTCTGCATAAGATTTGCGATTGACTGCGTCTGCCAGGCTCGGAGATACCTCTCAGAGGTACCGTTGAATTTCCTATGCTTGTGGCCGCAGCATTCGGGCGATCAAGGCGCTGTAGAGCCCGGTTCTGACGCGTATGTTATACAACAGGGGGACGAACTTGTCTCTGAATCGAGGGTAGAGCCCCTTCTCCATGCGTTGCTCGACCTCCAGTTCCGGCTGAAATTTGGCCCCGGTGAAGCCGAACGGCGCGAACAGGCCGTGGCGGAGGGATTCCCGCTTGAGGAAGCGCAGGCCGCCCAGCACCTCGGGCGTCGGGTTGGGATAGTCGTAGTCGATGTCGATCAGGACCTTGCGGACGCCGATCTCCTTCGCCTTCTTCAGGAAGGCGAGCAGCTCCGGCTCGGAGCAGTTCTCCTGCTTCACGATGTACTTGACGACCACCTCGCAGCCCCGGCTGACGTACTCGGCCAGGTTCTTCCAGACCAGATCGAGGAAGTCGCGCTGCTTCATCTTCAGGTAGGTCTCGGGATAGCCGGCGTCGACGGAGCAGAGGATGTGGATGCGTTTGGTCGACAGTCCGTTGCGGATCGGCTTGGGAAACCGGGTGCCGTTGGTGTGGATCCAATGCTTCGCGCCGCGGCGGGCGGTGGCGTCGAGGATCTCGTCGAACTCCGGGTGGATCGTCGGCTCCCCGCCGCCCCAGTCGATCAGGGCATTGGGCGCGAGGTGGCCGTCGCGGATCAGGGCGTCGATGGCCGGCTTCACGTCATACGGGTTGAACCCGTCCTCGAAACTGGCCGGGTCCTGGGTCTGAAGGTAACAGTAATTACAGTAGATGTTGCACCGGGCGAACTGGGCGATCCCGACGACCTGGACGGCGTACTTCGGCTTCGGCCAACGCTTGGTCTTCAGGTGAGCGCAGCCGCGGCAGGCCTCGTGCCCGCCGGCCTGGTTCTCAGCAATGATCCGATTGCGCGCCGCGAGCGCCTCGGCCATGGGAACCTCGCCCCCCTCGAAGTCGCACAGTTTGGGGAACCCGCGCCCGTGGTGGACGATCAGGCAGGCATGCAAACCCCGACGATTGAACGCCAGGCCCCCCTCCAGCCATTCGCAACTGGCGTAGGGGCGGGAGCGATCGACGGCGCCGGTCGTCGCGGCGTCAGCGCCAGAGGCCTTCCTCGATCCGTAAACGGGCAGGGATATCCGGGCCATAATGTGCTCGTTGGACAGTGATGCGCTAGCGACGTCCGCTTCGGCCTTCAGCCGGGCTGAGGACAAAAAGCGGTTTTGACATTACGGTGTTCATCTTTCCCCCTTGATGATCTTGCTCACCGTCGAATAGTGTTTGCCCGCTTCCCGCGCGACGGCTGCCATAGTGTAACCGTATTCCAGGCACGCCCGGCGCATTGCTGCATCGCGCGCCGGCTTGTCTTGTCGCACGCGGGCCGAAAACAGGCTCTTCAATCCGGGCCGGTGCGCCCAGCGCTGAGCGCGGGGGATTTCCTTGAGTGCTCCCTTGCCTTCCAGCAGTGGCCGGGTAACTGCTTCAGGGGTAGCGCCCCGGGTTCTTGACCATTTTGGTCCGCACCGGGAAACTCGATTCTCGGCGGATGGGCCATGATTGAACGTTAATACCCAAGAACCGTGATGTCAATTCATGACCCTTTTACGCGCAAACGCGCCCTACCCGATTCCGCTACCGTGCCGTGACCATCCAAACATCCGGCGGGGGAGATTGTGTCATATGCGGCTAATCCGCTGGCCGGGCCGGCATTCAGGGAACGAATAACGCAGAAACAGGTGGCTGCTGCCGCGCCGCACGTCGATCAAGTTCCCCCATAGGGGGTCGCGCGGCGCGAACGCCTTTCCCATGACAAGGCTGAGCCTCCGGTCGCCAGCGTCGCGGCCGGCAATCTGCGGCGCAAGGGTCAGAAACTGCTCGTCGACGAGGCGCTCCGCGTAAAAGTCGCCCAGCAATCGCGGCCCTCCCTCGACGAGGATCAGCTTGCCGGGGCTCACCCGACACACCTCGTCGAGGATGGCGCTCGCCGGAATCGCGCTCGCGCTGCGACGAATCGCGCGGATCTCGACCGAATCGGGCGCACTTTGCCTGCGTAAGCGCTTCGCACCCGCGGTCGTCGTAACGATCAGCGCCGGCACCTTGCCGGATGCGAACACCGGCAGGCGCAGATCGATCCCGCCGCTGCCG
>PLYS01000583.1:3214-3370 GCA_003153455.1 Betaproteobacteria bacterium
CCGATGATCACCACGTCGGCAATGGCGCGCAACAGGCCCATCACCATGCGATCCTGGGCGCTGAACCCGCTGATGTCCGCGCCGCTGGCGTGTCCCTTCGCATTGAGCGAGACGACGCCGTCCAGCGTGGTCACAAAATTGCTGAAGACATGTGGA
>PLYS01000634.1 GCA_003153455.1 Betaproteobacteria bacterium
GACGTCGAACACGTAGGTCCTCAGATACTCCGCAAAGGCGGCATCGTCCCGGGACGCCGCAACATACTTTTCCATGTGTGCCTTGTCCGGGCCGTAGCGTCCAGTCATTCCGGCGGGGTGCGAGCCGAACGGCGCATGCACCACGGCGTCGACGAGGATGGAGGGAACGAACGTGCCGATCGCATCCTTCTCGTCGAGCCGGTCCACGACTTTCTCGGCCGTGACGATGACGTGCTGCGAGGCTTCTGCGAGGATGACCGCTTCCACCGGATATCCGCAAGATACGTTGCCCTGACGGTCTGCGCTGTCAACATGAAACACCGCCACGTCCGGCCGCATCGCCTTGGCGACCACCGAGAAAGTCTTGCCATCGAACGGATCGGGGGCGAGCACCATGTCATCGCGGCGCTTCAGCAGATCCGTCCCGACCAGTCCAATGACGGGGATGTAAGGCACTCCCATAGACCCAGCCTGGGCCTGCGAAAAGAGCACCCCTCACGTATTGTCGAGCGCTCGCACGCGGCCCGCGATGACGTAGCGGGCGAAGTTCGGACCGGTGCGGGCGAATTCGCCAAGCGTGACGCTGCACGTGTCCACGACACCGACGGCGCCTGCGCCGACCAGGAAATCGATGTTGATTTCGCCGCCAACCACGCCGATGACGCGCAGATTGTCGGCGCGCTGGCGCACGACCTCACGCAGGAACGCCATCGGCGAGCGCTGCATATTGGCGCTCATCACCAGGCGCGTGCCGCTCTTCACCTGGGTGGCAGCCTCTTCCAGGGTCTTCAGCTTGTCCTGCATAGGCNNATCGGGCAGGATCTGCCGGAATGGACGTCCGGCGCGGATTCCTCACGTCAACCAAAGCCCCCGTTCCCGGATCCTCGACTGAAATGGCGTTGCACCAGCGCCCATTAGCTTCATCTGTCGGGCGTGGCTGAAGTGACTCGAACCCTCGACAACCGGAATCACAAGCCGCAGGCAACGGATTCGAGATTGATTTGAATCAAGATGTTAGGCAGCGTCGGCCTTTTCCTGTGTTGCTTTAATAGCCCCTGTTAGCCTATCGTTCCAGCACACTCTTGTCGTGAGGAGTCTTGCCGATGCCGCGTTTCGTCGTATGGATATTCTCGATCGTCGCGATGGTGCTTGGAGCCGCCGCGGCGCCGGGCCAGAGCTATCCGGCCAAGCCCATTCGCCTGATCACGGTCGAAACCGGGGGCGGCGCCGATTTCGCGGCACGCGTCATCGTCGCGGGGTTATCCGATAGCCTCGGTCAGCAGGTGGTCGTGGAAAATCGCGGTGGCGCGGGCGGTGCCATCGCAATTGAAACCGTGGCCAGGACGCCGCCCGACGGCTACACCCTGCTGCTCCAAGGCAGCACTCTCTGGCTCCTGCCGTTTCTGCGCGCCAAGGCGTCCTGGGATCCGGTGAAGGATTTCGCGCCGATTGCATGGGCGACCAAGGCACCTAATATCCTTGTGGTGCATCCATCTCTGCCGGTCAAATCCGTCAGGGAACTGATCGCTCTGGCCAAGGCGAAGCCGGGAGAGTTGAGCTACTCTTCCAGCGGCACCGGTTCGTCGACGCATATTGCCGCCGGGTTATTTACGTCCATGGCCGGCGTGAATATCCTGCACATTCCCTACAAGGGCGCCGGCCCGTCGCTCAACGGCCTGATCGGTGGCCAGGTACATATCGCGTTCGCTTTTGCAGGCGGTGCAATGCCGCACGTCAAATCGGGCAGATTGCGAGCCCTGGCAGTATGCAGTGCACAGCCGACCCCACTGACTCCCGGCTTGCCCACGCTGGCGGCAACGCTCCCCGGCTATGAACTGGTATCGACCCTGGGCATATTCGCGCCGGCCGGTACGCCCGCGCAACATATCGCCCGCCTGAACCAGGCGATCGTTCAGGTCCTGAACCGAAGTGACGTGAAGGAGCGTTTCTTCACGGCAGGGGCGGAGACCGTCGGTAGTTCCCCGGAAGAACTGCTGGCTCTGATGACGTCCGACATGGCCAGGCTGGGGCCGGTGATCAAGAATGCGGGCATCCGCGACGACTGAAGCGCAGCCGCTGCGCTACTCCGCCGCGAGCACCATCCGGGCATCTACGATCGCATACCCGTCGGCGTTCGCAATCACCGGATTCAGATCGATCTCGGTGATTTCGGAGTGCGCCATCGCAAGCTGCGAAACGGCCAGCAGCAGTTCGGCCAGCTTCTGCCGGTCCACCTTCGGCGCGCCACGTGCACCGTCGAGCATCGCCTGGTAACGCAGTTCGCTGATCATCTCGCGGGCGTCTGCTGGCGTTAGCGGCAGTGCGCGAAAGACAACATCGCGAATGACCTCGACGAACACGCCGCCCAGCCCGAACATGATTACCGGTCCGTACTGTGCGTTGCCACTGACGCCGATGATTACCTCGGTGCCGCTCTGCGCCATCGGCGTCACCAGCATTCCGCTGATATCCGCATCCGGCTTATAGGTCAGAACGCGGCATCGAATGTCGTCGAATGCGGCCTTCAATGCGTCGGCGCCGGCCACATCGAGCCTCACCCCGCCGGCCTCGGACTTGTGCAGGATGTCTTTGGATACGATCTTGACGGCAAATGGCCCGTCGCCCAGAGCCTCGACGATGCGCCCGGCGTCGTCCGCACGCTGCATCACCCGCTGCGGCAGCGTCGCGATACCATAAGCCTTCAGCAGATCCTTCGCTTCCGGTTCGAGCAGATCGCACTTCGCCCTGACCTCAACATCGACGATACGCGATGCCCGCGGCGAGGTGCTGGCCGTTGCCGGCGCCGCGACATCGAGCAGGCGCCGCTTCGCCGCATGATAGTCGGCAGCACATGCAAGGCACTGGACGGCGACTTCGATGTGGCGCTGGCACGGTACGCCGGCCTTGCGCAGGATATCGAGCGCTTCGGTCCGGGAGTGCGCGGCACGCGATTGCACCATGATCGGCTTGCCGTGCGTGCGCATCATCTCGCCCAGTTCCGTGCACACCTTATTCTCGGCCGCGGCGACCGACTCCCCGTACCGCTGCGCGTAGCCGCCGAAAAACCCGACCAACAGCAGCGCGTCGATGTTCGGATCATCGAGTATCGCCTGCGAGATCGAGCCGTAATATTCGACGCGCGGTTCGGTGCCTCCGCCCGCGTCGACGGGATTCGAGATCGCCGATGCGTTGGGCACGATGGCATGGATTCTCGCCTGCGTCTCGGGCGTCAGTTGCACAAGCTGAAGCCCGCGCTCCGCCAGCGCTTCGACCGAGATGGTGATGGGTCCGCCACCCTCCGACAGCACGGCCACGCGCCGGCCGCGCATCGGTGGAAACAGGGTCAGGGCATCCGCAACCGGATACAGATGGTCGGACTGGGTAACCAGGACCACACCAGCCTGATGCAGCACGCCGCGGGTCACCACATAGTCGCCGGCCAGCGAGCCGCTATGCGATTTGGCCGCGCGCTTGCCCTCGGCGGTACGCCCGGCGGCGTACATCACGATCGGCTTTACCTGGCTGACCTGGCGCGCGACCTTCGCATACGCGGCACCGTTTTTGAAACCCTCGACGTAAGAGATGATCGCCTGCGTATCGGGATCAGCCCCGAAACACTCCAGGTACTCGTGAAACAGGATATCCGCCTGGTTGCCTACAGACAGCGTGGTGCTGAAGCCAGTATGGCCGTAGAACTGAGCCTCATTCACAACCGATCCCATCACGTTCGCCGAATTCGAAAGGAGCGCGATCGGCCCGCGCGGCATGTCGTACCCGCCGATGGTATTGCAGCCGAGACGGGCGCTGAAGATGCCGTTCGTGTTGGGCCCGACCAGCCGCACGCCATAACGGCGCGCGATGGCAACCGCCTCCTCCTCGAGCAGGCGCCCGGCCTCGCTCGCCTCGCTGAAACCGCCGGCGAGCAGCACGGCGCCCTTTACGCCCTTCTCGCCGCACTTCTCGATCACGTCGGGGACGGTCCTGGCAGCGGTACACACCAGCGCGAGATCGATCGCCTTCGGCACGTCGGCCAGCGTCGGATAGCACGTGAAACCGAGAATCTCGCTTTCCTTCGGGTTGATCGGGATGATCTCTCCGGCGTAGTTGGCAGCCACCAGCGAGCGGATGGCGCGATACCCGCGCTTGGTCGGATCGTTCGAGGCGCCGATGACCGCCATCGTGCGCGGGTGGAAGATGGGATCGAGATAATGCGACACGCTGGATAATCTCTCGTCAGCTTGAAGAATGAACGATAAGTGCGCGCGGCGGTCAGTCACTGTTCGCGTATGCCGGCGTCCTTGATCACCTTGTGCCACTTCGCAACCTCGGCGCGGAAGTACTGGGCGAATTCCTCTTCGCTGCCACCCAACGGTTCCATGCCCAGCCCCGAAAGCCGCTGCCGGGTATCCGGCTGCTGCAGCACGCGGTTCACGTCCGCGTTGATCTTCCTCACAATCGCCCGCGGCGTTTTGACCGGCGCCAGCACGGCATACCATGCATCGAACCCATACCCCGGCACGCCGGCCTCGGCGATGGTAGGAACATCGGGGACGAGCGGCGAGCGCTTGGCGCCGGTCACGCCCAGCGCTCGGATCTTCCCGGATTCGACGTGCGGCAGCATGGTGGAAATGCCCAGCATGCCGAAATCCACCTCGCCGCTGAGCAATCCGGTCATGGCGGGGCCGATGCCCCGGTATTGCACCAGCACGAAACGCACGCCCGCCATGCTGGCGAGCAGCTCCGTGCTGAGGTGGGACGCGCCTCCGGGGCCGGCCGAGCCGTATGTGAGGCGGCCGGGCTTGCTCCGCGCGAGCTGAATGAACTCGCGCACTGACTTCGACGGAACGGACGAATGCGTGCCCAGCATAGAAGGCTGGCTCGCGACCAGCACGACCGGCGCGAGGTCGCGCAACGCGTCGAACGGCAGCTCGCGCAACGCACCGGCGTAGGCGACGCCCATGCTTTGCAGCAGCAGGGTGTAGCCGTCGGGCGGCGCCTTGACGACAAGGCCGGTCGCCAACGTGTTGCCCGCGCCTGGGCGGTTCTCCACGATCACTTGCTGCGGCCAGGTCTCAGACAGCTTCTGGGCGGTGATGCGGGCAATGATGTCGATGCCGCCGCCCGGAGGCGAAGCGGCCATCAGCCGCACTGGTTTCGTCGGATAATCTTCGGGCTTTTCCTGCGCATGCGCGCCGACGTGCGTAATGGCGACAGCGACTACCGCGAGAATTATCTTATGGATACCGGGCATAGGGCAAAACGTTAATTCGTAGTACGCCTGACGGTGGCGAATTTGTAGTATGAAGCAATTGGCGTCAGTCCTGCAGTCTTCATGTCGGTGGCGCCGGGTCGGACCAACGCAACGCATTGATCTCTCGATATAAGGTCGTAAGATAGGGGCGTTTTATATACTTAGCGGCGCATTTTCGTAAGTAGAACACCCGTTTTAGGAAGGGTAGCGATATTCCGGGCCAACCGCCGTTTCCCATTTCCTACACTGCGGGAGCCATGCCGACGTTACGCGCGTGGTTTTGATGGCAAGAATGATGTTCTAACGCCGGATAACACGATTCCTAGGAACGAAAGTGCAGAAATTGCGGAGAGTCAGCGTGGTCGGACCCGTGCGCGCTTTTCGGCGCGGCGCAGCCGAGCGTAGCCAAATCGGCGCTGGATGCGGGTAAGAAAGTCGTAGCGCTCTTCCGCGCCCACGGCGCGAAACCGACTGCCGCAGTGCGTTTGAGAAAGGCCCGCAGCGGCTCGAGCGTATGCAACTGTGTGTCGTCCATATCGATTACCATGCCTCGGATCATGATCGCTAACAGCTACCCGTTCAGGCTCATTTTGCGTTGGAAACACGCTCCCGGTTCAGGCTCATCTTGTATTGGAAAAGGCAGTGGGCGCGACACCAATACGGCATCTCCTTATAATTTTTCGGTTTAATAGGCGGCAATATAATAAAGGGCAACACTATGGCTGTTACTTTAATCGCCCCCCCTAGGTCATGGTGCCTTTGCTGATGTTTGGTCTGCTAAAGACGATCTAGACCGCGATGTTGCCGTAAAAATAATTTGGCCATCAGCAGCGGTCATGGCGGACGCACTGGCGCACGCAAAGGCGTTAGCACGAATTAACCATACGAACGTCGTTCGGGTTTTCCGTCTCGACAAGACGGTTGACCCTGATAGCGGCGCGGAAGTGAACTGCGTCGTAATGGAACTGATTGACGGTGAGACTCTTTCCGCGTTTCTGGCAAGCACCCGGCTTTCGTTGGATGAGCTTCGCCGAATCGGTATTGGCCTCATTGACGGACTTACCGAGATTCATGCTGCAGGACTCGCACACAGCGACCTGCACAATGAGAACGTTATGGTTACTGTCACGAGCCTAAAGATCTTGGACATCCTGTATTGCGACTCACTTGCAATTCTTTCGACTGTTAAGAAGAACGACAGGCTCAATCGAGACCTGCGCTCGCTACGACTAATGATGCAGGACCTAATTTCTCATTCCGAGCTTGATCCCGCCGAAGCGGGCGAGTTTAACGCCCTCTTGAAGGCAGATGCGTCGTTACAAGACATCAGGGAGGCATTTGAGCAAACGATAAGCCCCGCCGCAGCTGTCGACGAAGAACGGCAACTGGAGCATGCATATAAGCGCTTTACTGACGGCGCATTTGTTGATTCTGCGGAATATGCGTTTGCCCTTGCAGACATTACCCCACCACACCTCACCTTTCGACTTCTTAGCCGGATTGTCAGCGAACGAAGTTACGACCATAAACGATGCTTTTTTACCAGACAACTTTGGCAGCGTTTATCGAAAGAAGATAAGCAAAAGTTAGCTACTCAATTAGCGAATGATCTTGATGAGAACTTCCCTAAAGGGAAATGGTGGCCGATGTTGCAACTAATAACGTACATAGGAAAACCTGCTTGGACCCTGCTGCCCCAAGTAACACAGCTTCGAATTGAGGGCGCGGTCGTGAATGATACGTTAGCGGGCTACCACGACATATATAGCGTGAGCACCAGCAAAGGCGCGATGGGGACTTACGCAATGTCTCTTTGGGAATATATGTCAGGTGGGATGCTTTCTAAGTTGGCAGACAATTTGATTAGCCTCTTGCGCCAAAGTTGGTATACGCAGAACTATGTCGGAAAGCATTTCATGCATATACTCGTCCCAATAGCGGAGAAGTCGAATAAAGAGGCACAGATGCTCGATGCACTTGATGTCGCGTTTAGCAATGATGCCCGTTTAATTAAGACGCGTCTGAAAGAGTTACCAGAGGATTGGGCAACCGAAATTATGACTCGACAGGAGAACAGAAAATGGCCGCCACCAACGGGCATTGATGCGCTTGATGATGATATTCCCTTCTAAATCGCAGACGAACTGTAAATTTTAACAAAAATTCATTCAGCGCAGCGCCCCTCATAGCGCCGGATTTCCCCCGCGCTGCGCCTCGAATCTTAAACTTTGACGGGTTTTTCTCGCACTATGCCACACTCATCCGCGCAACCGAGGCATACTACCGTCAAGGCCAAAAAGAAGGGGGCTACGGAAGTTGCCCCTTGAGTCTAGGATCTTGCTGATCCTGGCGATTCAGCGCGTCATTCAGATGAATGAATAGTGATACCAAGTTTCTCCGCAGCCTCTCCCGGGAAAAGGGGACGCACACCTTTAATTTATTCGAGATACGTATGCCTATCCTCATCCGTGAAAAAAAAGCATCTTCACGCTGGTTACCGCGCTGCGTGACATAATACGGCACACCGGGGAAACGGTTCGCGCAAGCCTCGGCATGCGGGAAGTGTATTACAGTTGAAAATAAAGGCGCGCGTCCACTTTTTAGCTAGGGGCGATTTTCAAGGAAGGACAAAATCATGATGGTGACGCCTTTATATGCGGGGTTGCTCGTGCTTTGGTTCCTGGTCCTTAGCATCAGGGTCATACGCCGCCGCGGCAGCGGCGGGATCGCGCTCGGCGACGGCGGCGATCCGGGCATGCTGCGCGTGATCCGCGGGCACGCCAATTTTGCGGAATACGTGCCGCTCGCGCTGTTGCTGATGGCAATACTGGAGCTGAGCCGCTTTTCGATCTACGTGCTGCACGCGCTGGGCCTGACACTGCTGGTGGCGCGACTGTTGCACGGCTATGCGCTGTCGTTCACCCAGCAATTCAAGTTCGGACGCATTGCGGGCGCCGGATTGACGTTCCTCGTGCTGTTCCTTGCGGCCTTGCTTTGTGTGTACCAAGCGATACTGGCGTATCGGCTGTGGTGAGGGGCGAAGACGAAGGATAAATCGAAGGGCGGAGCGGCTGGTGCCGGGTTGGCTTTGCAGGCAATCAGCCTGTTACGAAATTTCTGGCGGAGGACGCAGTCGAGCGCGAACCCTGCTCTGCCCTAAATTCCCTCCTAACAGGGAAAAATACAGGGAATTTCGACGAGTTTTGGTGATGTTCCTGGTCCCGAATTCCAGAAAACGACCATCCAGAGCCAACCTCCAGACACCTGCCCACTCTCAGTCGCTACTCGGAACAGGGAATCTAAACTCCCTGATCAGGGAATTAACAGGGAATTTTGGCGCCGAGCGCCATTCATCTCGTGGGCTCGCTCATGAGTCGAATGCTAGCACGACCGTGAGCGTGTGCAAGACTGCACGGTGGGACCACTCACGCCAGAATTTGCGAATTCGCCACCCACAGGAGTAGGAGGAGCCTG
Source organism: Betaproteobacteria bacterium (assembly GCA_003153455.1). Taxonomy (GTDB): domain Bacteria; phylum Pseudomonadota; class Gammaproteobacteria; order Burkholderiales; family SG8-41; genus PALSA-1004. Next base: position 8,726 of record PLYS01000634.1, read on the forward strand.
AAGGCGTCCAAGAGCAGTCCCGCCACGATTCGCACAAGCCAAACCATGCGCTCATCATGCCACGATCCTGCGGACGCAACGCGGGCTACCCATCAATAGCAAGTGACTCGAATTTTTGCATGCCACAGTCACGCCTAAATGCAATTGTGGGTCAAACGAAGACGCAATTCGACAGGCCGATCATGCTATGAGCTGGCGCACCAGCTGATCCACGTAGCGCAACGTGACCTCGCGCATTTCCTCAGGCTTTAGGTTGCTGATCGGGTGCGGCAACTCGATGTAAGGATGACCGTCCATACCTTTCGCGCGGAACTGGAATTCAGCCGCGTTCCTGAACGCCTGCGTGATGATGACCGCAGCCGGGATGCCCCTTTTTTCAAACTCTATCGTGTCGTGCACACTGCACAACGTGCAGGAGCCTCATCCGCCAACGGCAGCGATCGCGACCTGAACTTCCTTCGCCATCCCGTTGATGATTTCTTCAGTCGCAGGTTTGGAATAGTGTTCCTTGCGACGGATAACGATTCGCGCGACACCGTAGTGCTCGCGTAACGCCTCTCCGATCGTCTGCAATATCAGTTCACCTTGTTCCTTGGTGTTGTCGAGCAAACCAACCACTTTTCCAGCGAGGTCCATCGGACGGCGCGCGATCGGGATTTTCGCTTTGCCGCCGCCGTATGTCGGATCGATGAATCCTAGATCATTGGCCATGAGAATTTCCTTTGCTATCCAAATTGTCGCGACTGGAACAGGATACCAGCGCTCGGTAGCCGCCGGCAATCACACACCTGCGTTCACGCTTCGTAGGCACCGTGCACGGCGCGGCTGCCACCGCTCCAGCCATGGCAGATCGCGGTGCACGGTCCCCAGCCACCCGCGACGATCAATTGCAGGTCTTGCGGATCCTTGATCGCGGGGATAAAGCAATCGTCATCGCCGGGATCAACCTTGATCGGGAAGGCGAGCGCGCGCTCGCGCCGCCAGTTGCCGCCGCCTTTGAGATCGCGCACCTTTCGTCCCGCGATCTCGCAGAGCCCGCGGTGAACATCCGCGCGGCTCATACCGGCCTTCGCGCAAATCGCCGCATGTTGCGGGCCCATGGCTACCAGCATGTCGGAACGCGCGTGCATGTTCCACGAGCCCATGCCGGTCATGCCGTCTGCGATGCCGGTCAAAAGCCGCTGCGGTTCCTCGCTTACATCATCGAAGCAGAGCTTGGGACTTTCGACCATCGCGCAGGTAATTACGTTGTCGTCCGGCGAATAGCCCTTCGACACCGCAAGTGTTTCCCAAGGGCTACGCTCCACATTCTCGGTAATACATGCGGTGTAACGCAGCGGTGTTGCGAAGATCGTGGCCGACGCGACGCCGGCCATACCGCCGCCCAGATTGAGCAGCATCAGGCGAATTG
>PLYS01000651.1 GCA_003153455.1 Betaproteobacteria bacterium
GCGTCGCGCGTTGCAGCCCCAGTGCGCCGCGGTGCCGCCGACCATCTCGCCCGGCTTGAACGAACCCAGCTCGCGCATCGGCAGGGCGGTCTCGCTCATGTGGTTGCGGAAGGTGATCGTCTCGCGCGACAGATCCTGGAAAATGTCGCTGTGGCGGTCGTACTTGAGCTCGTCATGCACATAAGGCATGACGAAATCCTGCTGAGGTTCGACCATCCGGCCACGCTCGAGACAGAGTACCTTGAGGCCGGCGTTTGCCAGTTCCATGCAGATGATCGAGCCCACGACACCACTGCCCACCACCACGGCATCGACAGGTTTCAGTCTGGTCGTCGTCACGTTATTTGCTCCCAACCTGTTTCAACATGACGTGCTTTGCGAAGCCTTGTGCATCGACCTCGGCCTGTTGCAGCTGGATGTCGAGGATGCTCACCGGTTCAGCGTGGTACAGCTCGGGGTTGTCGAGGTGCGCGTTGTAGGCGCCGGACGCCACGCCGGGAAATCCGAGAAGCTTCCATCCCACCTTGCCGCGGTTGCCGCCGTACATCGGGTCGGCAAAGTATCCTTCCTCGGTATTGCGCCAGAGGAGATCGAAGAAAAGCCTGGAGGACAACGACGGCAGCTCGACCTTGCCGTGCTCGAGTCCCCGCAAGACCTCGTCCTGCTGCGACACTGACAACAGCTCGAAGAGCTTGTCGTGCCGGGCGCGGCAGTACTGGTTGGTCTCGCGGATGCCGGCCCGATAAATCTCCTGCGGCGTAAGCCGTGACTGGAATCCCTGCTCAGGCGTGCCGTCAAGCCATGGCCCCGAGCGGTAATTGCGGCCGTGCGTGCCCCACACGCTGCACAATTGACGATCGATGTAGCAGGTGACGCCGGCCTCTTTGGCGCCTGGCCCGAGATCATCGGTTGGTATCAGTCGCTCTACCGCCGCATCAAGAAAGCGAATTTCCGGCTGCGTCAGATAGCCGTATGCGTGTAGAAGTGCGGACTCCGCCATGCTTGCCCCTCCCTTAGATAACGAAATGAGGGGATTGTAGTGCCCAATGCCGCTTCAAGTCCTATAAGCTCGCGGAATATTTTCCGCGATTGACCCGAAGGCCGGCGGCGGTGTCCAATGTCGAACCGATGCGGCACGGAAGCGTGGCTCCAGCAATCCAAACATGGTCCCTGCAAGTATTGGCAAGAATTCTCCGTCTCGAAAAGAAGCCACAATAGGGGAGACCTGAGGCTATGAGTTCTGCATCGTTCGATTTCGCGCCGCTCTTGCCCGCGGGGCTGCCGCCGCCGGCGGCGCGCTGGACCGGGCGCGTCAAGTACGATTTCACTGGCGGCAACAATGACGCCGACAGGCTGCCGCTCGAGGGGCTGATCGCGGCCGCCGATGCGGTGCTCAGACGCGAGGGACACACGCTCTCGACCTATGGGCTGAATAGCGGTCCACAGGGCTACCGGGCGCTCCGCGAGTTCCTCGTCGCCAAGCTCATGACCGATGCAGGCATTACCTGCACGGCCGACGACATCCTGATCACGTCGGGCTCGCTGCAAGCGATCGATCTCGTCAACGGCACGCTGCTTGCGCGCGGCGATACCGTCATCATCGAGCAGGACTGCTACCAGGGCTCGATCAACCGGCTGACCCGGCTCGGCGTCACCCCCGTCGGCGTCCCGCTCGACCGCAACGGCATCCGGGTCGACGCGCTCTCGAACGCGCTCGACGATCTCAAGCGCAAGGGCAAACGGCCGAAATACATCTACACCATCCCGACCGTGCAGAACCCGACCGGCACCATTCTGCCCGAGGAACGCCGGCGCGAGATGCTGCAGTTGTCAGCGGCGCATGGCGTGCCGATCTTCGAGGACGACTGCTACGCCGATCTGATCTGGTCGGGGGAGCGCCCGCCCGCGCTCTACGCCATGAGCGAGCGCGGCGGCGTCATCCACATCGGCTCGTTCTCGAAGTCGATCGCGCCGGCGCTGCGGGTCGGCTACATCGTGGCGCCCTGGGACGTGATGTCGCGTATGCTCGCGCTCAAGACCGACGGCGGTTCCGGCGCGTTGGAGCAGATGGTGCTGGCGGAGTACTGCGCGCGGCATTTTTCCACGCACGTTCCGGCGCTGCGGCGCGGCCTGCGCGCCAAGCTCGAGACGCTGATGGAATCTCTCAAGGAACACTTCGGGACGGCGGTGGAGTTCGACGATCCCCAAGGCGGCATCTTTCTCTGGGTCAAGCTCCCCGACAACGTCGACACGATGAAGCTCTACGAGCCGGCGCTCGCGGCGGGCGTCGCGATCAATCCGGGGCCCCAGTGGTCGGTGAACAAGGACCACAGCCGCAGCCGGCTGCGGCTGTGCTTTGCGAGCCCGAGCCACGAGGAAATTCACCAGGGCGTCGCGGCGCTTGCCGAGGTCTGCCGCCGCGAGTTCGGCATGCCCGCGCCTGGCGCGAGCCTCTAATCGCAGGCATTTGGCCGGCGTCGGGAGCGTCAGATCGACTGCACTCATCATGCTTGCTCGTAGCGATAGCGCTGCTTCAACAGTCCATTGTATTCGTAGACATCAAGCGTTCTTTCATAAGCTGCATGGGCCGGGGCTCGTGCGCGTCACGGGCGGCGAAAGTGGGATATCCTATTCTGCCGCGAAGATCAGTAATCTCAGGAAGGCGTGCGCCAGGCGTTTGCGACAGCGCGGCTGCAGACCGATTGGATTCTTGGACAGAAAGGGAGATTGAGAATGAGCACGAAATGGTGCCGGTTTCAGGCAGGTGACAAGGTGTCCTACGGCAGGATCGACGATGACAGTGTCGTCGCCGTGGACGGCGCGCCCTGGGGCGCGCACACGGTAACCTCGACGCGGCATGCGCTCTCGTCGGTGAAGCTGTTGATTCCCACGGTGCCGTCGACGTTCTATTGCGTGGGCATCAATTATCGCGAGCACATCATCGCGTCGGCCAGGCGCAGGGGCGTCGAGCCGGTGTTCCCGCAGAAGCCGGACATCGGCTACCGTGCCAACAACGCGCTGTGCGCGCACGACGATCCCATCGTCAAGCCGAGAGACGCCGGCGAGATTTTTCAGTACGAGGGCGAGCTCGTCGCCGTGATCGGCAGGCAGGGCAGGAAGATTCCCGCGGACAAAGCACTGGACCACGTGTTCGGCTGGACTATCGGCAACGATGTCAGCGAGCGCACCTGGCAGCGCGGCGACCGCACCATGTGGCGGGCAAAGAACGCGGACAGCTTCAAGCCGATGGGGCCGTGGATCGTCACCGGCGTCGACTACCGCAAGATGACCACCGTGGTCCGCCTGAACGGCGAGGAAGTCGACCGCTTCGCCACCGCAAACATGATCCACGACGTCGAGACGTACATCGCCGAGGTGAGCAAGTACTGCACGCTCTACCCGGGCGACGTCATGTGGATGGGCACCGACGGCTCGCCGCGGAACATGAAGCCCGGCACCGTGTGCGAGGTCGAGATCACCGGCATCGGCACGCTGCGCAACAAGGTGGTCGAAGAAGGCTGAGGCGCCCATGTGCTGCTTGGCGAATGTCGGAATAAGCGAGCTATCGTCACGCAGGCGTTTGGAAGCGGCCCAGCTTGCCTTCTGACAAACCGCATGCGTGGAAAACCACATGGCTAAGTTCTCATTACCCGCTCTTTTCGGATTGGTATTGCTTGCCCCCGACGTTTCCCATTCACAAACGTACCCGTCGCGCCCGGTACGCATGATCGTTCCGTACGTGGCAGGCGGGCCGGTTGATTCGATGGCGCGTCTGCTCGTGCCGCGGCTGGTGGACGTATGGGGCCAGCAAGTCGTCATCGACAACCGCGGCGGCGCCAACAGCATCGTGGGCAGCGAAGTGGCGGCGCGCTCCGCGCCAGACGGCTATACGCTCGCACTCATCTCGGCGTCATTCACGGTAAACGTAAGTCTGTACCCGAAACTGCCGTTCGACGCGGTCCGCGATTTCACTCCCATCACCCTGGTCGCATCCGGGCCGGGCATGCTGGTGACTCATCCGTCGCTGCCGGTGCGCAGCCTGAAGGAACTCATTGCGCTCGCCAAGGCGAAACCCGGCGCGTTGAGCTACGGCTCTGCCGGATCGGGCGCGCCCACGAGCCATCTCGGCATGGAGTTGCTCAAGATCAGCGCCGGGATCGACATCGTGCATGTCCCATACAAGAGCATGGCGCCGGCGCTGATCGACGTGCTGGGCGGCCAGATACAAATGAGCATGCCGACCGTCAACGCCGTATTGCCGCATATACGCTCCGGCCGCCTGCGCGCCATCGGTGTAAGCTCGCTTCAGCGCTCTCNNGGCTCCGGAACTGCGGGATCGCATAGGCGCGGCCGGCATGGAGCCCAAATCCATGCCTCCAGCGGAACTGGCTGCTTACATCAAGACCGAGATCGTCAAGTGGGGCAAAGCGGTAAAGGCATCGGGCGCCAGGCCAGAATAATATTTTACGAAAGCCATTCCGGGTTGTTCGAACCCAGCATCGGCGAAGGCTTGTCCCAATAGGGCTTTGTTTCAGACATCCTCAGCACAGGGCCCAGGTGCTTCAGCGCGCCGTGGCCGCCTTTGGATTCGATCATGATCGAGTCCAATTCGGCGTCGGTTAGTCCCATATTGGGTTCTGGATAGTCCACGTGGCCCTGCTTGTAGATATACATGCCAGACCGGCAAAGCGAGACCCGAATGTGGTAGGAACCGCCTTCGCGTGCGCGCCGCGCCAGCGCGAGTAACACGCCGTAGGCGCCGTTATAGCCGGTCGTGTAGTCGCAGGCGGAGGCCGGCAGCAGCTTCGGTCGCTCATCGCCGTTGTCGAGGCATATCCCAGTTGCCGATTGGCTAATCTGCTCCCATCCGCCGCGGTTCGTGAACGGGCCGCCGTGGCCGTAGCAGCTGATGGAAAGATAGATGATCCCGGGATGTTCCGCCGCAAGTTGTTCCGGACTGAGCCCGTGCTTGTCCATGATGCCGGGGCGGTAGCCCTGGCTGAATATATCGATATTCCGAACAAGTTTCTTGATCGTCGCCACGTCGTCGGCCTTGTTGAGGTTCAGGAAACAGCTCCGCTTTCCGTGGCTCGTATCCATGACATGCTCGGGCACCTGCGGCAGATGCTCGGCCGTGACCATCAGTACGTCGGCGCCATTTTCGGCCAAGGTGCGCGCCGCGATCGGCCCGGCGAGTATGCGCGTCAAATCGAGCACCTTGATTCCTGAGAGCGGCCTGTCACCTGCGGGGAAAGGGATCGGTTCGCTGTCGCCGATCTTCGTGATTTCGATCAGCGGCTTGCCGGACAGCATTTTTCCGTGCGGATGCTTGAGCCATTCTAGGTTGGATCGCACGATCGAGCCGCAGGCCCGCGCTGCGGCGACCGCTTCTTCCAGATCGTGCGAATCCCATTGCGCGATTGCTTTGGCGACGGCATTCGCGTTGGATTCGCAGCCGAGCACGCCGATCACCCGGTCGTGCAGATGGGGCAGATTAAAATGCGGCAGGTACCAGCGGCCGTCCTTGCATCGCCACGGCTGAGTGATGGACCGCATGTGTTCCATGGACGGTGAGTTCACCGTTTTCCAAACGCCCCCTGCGGCACCCTGCTTCAGGAGTTTGGAGCTCTGGCAGGTGGCCGCCGCATGACGGACGTCGATAGCGACTTTCTGGCGCCTGCCGGTCTTCATCTCGTGAATGTCGGTGACCGCGACGCCGACACCGGCGAGGATGTTTGCCGTCGTCTCGCCGATCCTGAAGCGCGCGGAAAAGACGGGATCATGTCCTGTAATCGTTACTTCGCCGTCCCCGGGCATGCCGCGGTCGCGAATGCTCATGATTTCTTCGAATCCCGGGTTCAATTTAAATCCTCCTATGTGTGCTCTATTGTGTGCGTGCTAGCAGCCTGTCGGACTCAGAGGGTCCGACAGGCTGCTAGAAGAAAAACCGCCCGATTTTTGTCAAAAGTACTTAGTTCGTACAGCCATTTCTAATCTGTAAGTATGCACGAACGACGTTTCGATGGTCTTTTCATGCAATTTTCGACTTCTTTTTCGGGGGCGGTTTTTCCTAAGGAGCTTGCCGGACTTAAGTCCGACAAGCTCCTAGAGGG
>PLYS01000457.1 GCA_003153455.1 Betaproteobacteria bacterium
CCGGACCGTAGCCGTCCTTGAAGCGTGCCGGCACGAAGCGGTTTTCCATCATCGTCATCTCGGCGCCGCATTCGGCTGCCATCGCGTAGGTCGAGCCTGCGTTCCACACCGGGTACCACGCGCGGCCCTCGCCTTCACCGATCGAGCGCGGCCGGAACACGTTCACAGCGCCGCCGCAAGCCAGCAGACAGCACTTGAACTTGTAGATATGNNACGTTCTGCATGCCGAGCGCCTTTTTCGCGGCCTCGGCGACGATCCACTTGTACGATTCACCGTTGATCATGATCTGCCACTTTCCCGAGCGCACCGGCTTGCCGCCTGCGGCGAGCGTCTTGTCCTCGTCGCCGGCCTGCTTCCAGATCGGCAGGCCCCATTCCTCGAAATTGTGCACCGAGTCGTCGACGTGGCGGCCCACGTCGTAGACGAGATCTTCGCGGATGATACCCATCAGGTCGTTGCGTACGTAACGCACATAGTCGGAAGGATCGTTTTCGCCCATGTAGGTATTGATCGCCGACAGGCCTTGTGCGACCGCGCCCGAGCGGTCCATCGCTGCCTTGTCGACGAGCTTGATCTTGAGCCCCGTGCCCTCGGCCCAGCGCATGATTTCAAAGGCGGTGCCGCATGCCGCCATGCCACCGCCGATGATCAGGATATCGACTTCTTCCTCGATGATTTCCGGATTGCCAAATTCAAATTGCTCCGCCATTGCGCGTTCCTTGGTTGGGCCTTACCACCCGCTGCGGGGCGGTCTCGGCCGAATTGAATGAATCCTGCGTTCAGTTGTTCAAAAACTGCGACATGTCGCACTGATGCGTGCCCTGCGTAAACAGCGTCGAATGGTCCTCGATTTGCGCCATGTCGATGCCGGGTTTCCCTGCATACGGGTTGATCGAGCCTTCGGCGGTGGTGCGGATCGGGAACTTGAAGCGCTTGATGTTGCCGTTGCGAAACTTGATGGTCCACATGATCGAATCGGTACCCCGCAACGGCTGCACCGACGCGCCCAGCGGCACGACATCCGCATAGTGGCGCACCTCGATTGCGTTCTGCGGACAGATCTTGACGCACGAATAGCATTCCCAGCACTGCTCGGGCTCCTGGTTGAACGCCTTCATCGGGTGGCCGGTGAGGGAGCCGTCCTTGTCGAGCAGCATCAGGTCGTGTGGGCAGATGTACATACAGGCGGTCTTGTCCTGGCCTTTGCAGCCATCGCATTTTTCGGTACGCACAAATGTCGGCATTACGATCTCCTTGGTAAGAACTGAAACATTAACCACAGAGGCACAGAGAACACGGAGTATTGTATTCTCAGTTACCCCTGTGCTCTGTGGTAAGAATAAATCATGGTTATCGCGCCGAGTGTCCAGCCAGCCGGACCTCGACGCGGTCGGAATCCCCGAGGCCCGCGTAATACTCGCGCAGGATCGCCAGCACCTCCGGGCGGCTGAATTCAGCCGGCACCGGGCTGCCTTCCGACAGCCATTTGCGCAGTTTGGTGCCGGAAACGAGCAACCGGTCCTCATCCGGATGCGGGCAGGTGCGGCCCGAGGCCATGCCGCCGCACTGGTAGCACCAGAAGGTCCAGTCGATCTTGAGCGGCTGCGTTTCGAGCGCGCCCTTGGGGATTTCATCGAAGATATGGTGCGCGTCGAACGGGCCGTAGTAGCTGCCGACACCCGCGTGGTCGCGTCCGATGATCTGGTGCGAGCAGCCGTAATTCTGGCGGAAGAGGGCATGCAGCAGCGCTTCGCGCGGACCGGCATAGCGCATGTCGAGCGGATAGCCCGATTGCACCACGGTTTTCTTGACGAAGTATTGGTCGATCAGCACACCGATTGCCCTAGTGCGGACCTCAGCCGGAATGTCGCCGGGCTTGAGATTGCCGAGCAGCGAGTGCACCAGCACGCCGTCGCACACTTCGATTGCGACCTTGGCCAGATATTCATGCGAGCGGTGCATCGGATTACGCGTCTGGAACGCAGCGACCGTCGACCAGCCATTGGACTCGAACACGGCACGAGTCTGCGCCGGCGTCAGGTAGAGGTCCCCGTATTTGGCGGGAAACCCGCCCTGCGACAGCACCTTGAGAGGCCCGGCGAGGTTGACTTCGCCTTGCTCCATCAGCATTTTCACGCCCGGGTGCTCGAGGTCGGTGGTCCTGAACACCGTCGCGCACTCGTGCGCCTTGTTGATGGCGTATTTCTCGGTGACCTTCATGGTGGCGAGCAATTCGCCGTGTTTCGAGCCCACGAGCGCGATTTCGGTGCCGGTCTTGAATGTCGCCGCGGTATCCCTGTCGGTGGAGAGCGTGATGGGGATCGGCCAGAACAGGCCGTTTGTCATCCTCATGCCATCGCACACGCCTTCCCAGTCGGCGTGCGTCATGAACCCGTCGAGCGGCGTAAAACCGCCGATTCCGAGCATGACGATGTCGCCGCGCTCGCGGGAGCTAACCATCACCTTGGGCAGGGTTTGCGCACGTGCTGTTTCCGTCTGCAGCGCAGCGCCTTCGAGCAACAGGGGTTTGAGCGTTCCTCTCCCGTGAGGAGGAACCAGCTTGGGCACCACGAACTCCTTAGGCTGAGGGTACAAGGTGTTGTTGTCTTATCGCGGCGAAATACTAGCATGGCGTGTTAAGCCGCCTTATCTATTTATTTGATTGGGGAATAAGTAAACTCGATTTTCGGGGCGCGGCAGGCTGAGCGGGGACCGGACTCGGATTGTTCTGCGTCACGGCGGGAGCGCTTTGCGGGCAGCGTGACTTTCTCCCGCAAAATGTTATTATGCGCCGTTTGTACTTGTATCCATACAACAAAGTACTCGGAGGAAAATGCGTTACCTGCGGTTCCTGACACTTGCTGCGGCAGCGGTAACGCTTGGCGTCGTGTCAGTCCCGAGCGTCTCGTGGGCCGCATTCGCACTAGACCCGTTCGATGTGGAATCACGCACTGCGCCGGCGCCTAACCTGCCGTGGACACCGGTTGGGCCGTTACCGCAGGTGCTAGCGCCGCAACAGATGCAAACGTTGCCGGCCGAATTGAGCCGGCCGGTGTCGCTTGCCCAGCTCACCGAAATCGCGCTCAGGCTCAATGTCAGAACGCGCCAGGCCTGGATGCAGGCACGGGTTGAGGCGGCGCAATTCGGCGTTGACCATTCCGGCGATTTCCCCCAGATCAACGGGCTCATCAGCGATCGCATCGCACGCCCTATTTCGGCCACTTCCGGTTTCCCCAATACGACATTAATTGATCAATCAGGCAATTCGGCAACTGCAGCGGCGGGAGGGAGGCCGTATCCGGTATTTACCACTTACGGGCCGACCTTGAGTTTAAGTTACGTTCTATTTGATTTCGGCAAGCGGGCGGCCGACAAAGAGGCCACCGAGTACCGGATCCTGGCTGCAAACTTGACGCAAAACCGCGCTCTTCAAGATGTGGCATTCCAGGTCGAACAGGCGTACTACCGGGTGCTCGGTTTAGAGCAGCTGGTGGGCGCAAGCCGGGAGTCGCTCAAGAATTTTGAAACCGCTCTGGATGCTTCAAAGCGGCGTCGCGAATCCGGGCTGGCGACCGCAGCCGACTTTTACCGTGCCGAGACGCAAGTCGGTCAGGCGCAGCTGGTCCTCAGTCGCAACGAAGGCGAGTTGTCAAAAGCGCGCGGTTTGCTGGCGGGCACGGTGGGATTACCGGTTGATTTTCCATTGCAACTGCAAGCTATGACGGAGCGCCCGCAGGTTGCCGCGATCACTCAATCGATGAACGCGCTACTGACGGACGCCAAGGCAAACCGTCCCGATCTCGTCGCGGCAGAGGCGCGCGCGCGCGCGGCGCGCGCGACCGCCCGGGCAGAATCGAAAGTGGGGTTGCCGAGCCTTGAATTCAATTCACAGTATACGCGCCAGATTTACACCAACGCTCTTGCCGAGCAGGACTTTTATTTTTTCGGGCTCAACCTGCGGATACCGATATTCAGCGGATTTGGCGACACGTACCGAGTGCGCCGGCGCGAGGAAGAGGCAAAGATTGCCGAGACCGCTCGCGATCAGCTCTACACTCAGACTCAACAGGACGTCTGGCAGGCATACTTTGATTTGCAGACGGCGGCGACCAGCATTTCAAGTTCCACCAATCTCGTCAAGAGCGCCGGCCAGTCGGCTGATGCCGCCGTAGCGCGTTATGGAGCGGGGGTGGGGAGCCTGCTCGACCTGATTACCGCGCAGTTGGACGATACCAACGCCAAGGTGCAGGAGATCCAATCGCACCTTGACTGGTACCTCGCGCTCGCGCGGCTGAATTTTGCGCTTGGTGCTTCTGATTCAATAATCCTCAGGACCAAGAAGCCATGAAGCACCGGTCGCTGATTATGCGGCTTGCTTTGCGGGCCGATGCCGATAACGTCCACACCCGGCGCCGCCGGATATTTTGAGAAAACCCATGAAGCCTTTGTGGAAAATTTTGTTGATTGTCTGCGTCATTGCTGGTGGCGGAGGGTTCTATTGGTGGAAATCACAGCCGGCTCCCAAGACCCCCGAAGCGGCGAAGGGTAAAGCCGCCAAGGCCGAAGGCAAGGGCGCAGGCAGGCGCGGCGGTGGGCCGGTTTCGGTTCGCATTCTGACCGTTACGCCGCAAGCGATGCCCGTTGTCATCGATGCTGTAGGCTCAGCGGAATCCGAGCACAGCGTTGCGGTTCGGCCACAGATCAACGGCGTTCTTACATCAGTCCTGTTCAAGGAAGGCGATTATGTGAAAGATGGGCAATCACTGTTTCGTATCGACCCGCGGTCCACGCAGGCAGCTGTGGATCAGGCGAGCGCGGCGGTCGCGCGCGATCAGGCGCAGTTGGCGCAGGCCAAGGAACAGGAGGCCCGTCTGCGGCCGTTGATGGAGAAGGACTACATTACGCGCAACGATTACGACGTCGCAGCAACCCTGGTTAAATCGCTCGAAGCCACGGTTGCCTCGAGCCGTGCCCAACTGGAGCAGGCCCAATTGCAATTCTCGTACGCGCAAATCAGCGCGCCGATCGCGGGCCGCACCGGCGACCTTAGCGTGCGGTCGGGTAACCTGGTCAACGCGGGAACGGGTGGCACTCCGCTTGTAGTCATCAATAGTACCAAACCGATTCTGGTGTCTCTCAGCGTGCCGCAGCGCAATCTGGACGACGTGCGACGCGCCTGGAATGCCTCTCAGCTGAAAGTTGAAATCAGCGCCAATCGCGGCGGGCCGACCGTCGCGGAGGGCCAGCTTGTCTTTATAGATAACGCGGTCAACACGCAAACGGGCACGATACTGCTTAAAGCGCGTGTCAAGAACGAGCATGAAGAATTATGGCCGGGACAATTCGTGGCGGCGCGAATCATCCTCAAAGTGGAGCAGGATGCAATCGCGCTGCCCGAAACCGCCGTGCAGCCTGGGCAAGACCGTCCGTTTGTATATGTCGTGCGAGACGGCAAGGCCATCATGCAGGAGGTTCAGATTTCGCGCCAGATCGGCAATTTGATCGTGCTGAGCAAAGGCGTCACGCCTGGCGAACAGGTAGTCGTGGATGTTCCATACGCATTGACGGATGGCGCACAGGTGCAGGTGAAGCAGGCGGGAGCATCTGACGACGATGCAGTACGCAAGCCGGATACCACAAAATCCGATGGCAAGTCGAGCACGGCTCCTGAGAAATGAGCGCCACGTAAGGAGAGTCAGCAATGAATATATCGCGCGTCTTTATCGAACGGCCGGTGGCGAGCAGCGTATTGTTCGTCGCGATATTGTTTTTCGGGTGGCTTGGATTTCAGACGCTGCCGGTAAACGACCTGCCAAACGTTGACTTTCCGACGATCAGCGTAACGGCAACCTTGCCAGGCGGCAGCCCGGAGGTCATGGCGAATACTGTCGCGTTGCCGCTCGAGCGCGCATTCAGTCAAATTCCCGGGGTCGACGAGATGACTTCATCGTCGACGACCGGTAATACGCGTATCACGCTTACGTTTTCACTTGAGCGTGACATCGATTCCTGCGCCCAGGACGTCCAGACGGGAATCGCGCAGGCGGTCCGGTTTTTGCCGCGCGATATCGATCCGCCTTCGTTGCGAAAACTCAATCCGGCAGACGCGCCGGTGATGATACTCGCGGTGTCATCCAAAACAGTGCCGATGTCCGACATCGACAAATTCGCGGATTCGCATATTTCCCAGCGATTCTCGACGGTGAACGGCGTCGCGCAGGTGCAGGTCTTCGGCGCCCAGAAGTATGCTGTTCGCATTTTCGTCGATCCCCACGCGCTCGCTACGCGAGGAATCGGATTGGACAAGGTGGTTAGCGCCATACAGACAGGCAACGCCAATCTTCCATCAGGCGCATTGCAGGGAACTGCGCGCAATTTTACGGTGAAGTCGGATGGCGGACTCGGTCGCGCGGCGGAATTCGCACCCTTGATCATCGCATACAAAGACGGGAAACCCGTGCGTCTTTCGGATATCGGGCGCGCTCAGGACGGGGTCGAGAACGAGAAAGTATTGAGCTGGAACAACGGCGACCGGGCCCTGCTTCTCGCGGTGTACCGGCAGCCCGGCGCAAATACGGTCGAAGTCGTGCAAAAGTTGCGTGAGATGCTGCCGTCGATCGCGCAGGAAGCGCCGGCCGGCACGACAGTCAAGGTTATTGTTGACCGCTCCGAATTTATCCGCGACTCGATTCACGATGTCAATTTCACGCTGATACTGTCGATTGTGCTCGTCATCGGAGTCATTCTCGTTTTTCTGCGCAATATCCGCGCAACGATGGTTACGGCGCTCGTATTGCCGGCTTCCATCCTCGGCACGTTTGCCGTGATGCACCTCGTCGGGTTCAGTCTGAACAATCTTTCGTTGATGGCGATCACGCTGGCGGTAGGGTTCGTGGTTGACGATGCGATCGTGGTGCTCGAGAACATCACGCGCCATATGGAAATGGGAAAAGACCGCATGGCGGCGGCCCTTGAAGGGGCAAAGGAGATCTCCACCACGGTCATCACCATGACCACTGCACTGACGATCGTATTCGTGCCTATCATGTTCATGCAGGGCATGGTCGGGCGCCTGTTCCGCGAGTTTGCTGTAACGGTTGGCATCGCGGTGCTGATTTCAGGCGTCGTATCGCTGACGATAACGCCTATGTTGTGCAGCCGGATGCTGCGTCCGACCCATGAACATGGATGGATCTTCAACTGGTCCGAACGCGTATTCGATACGGCGCGTAAATTTTACGTTGCAACGCTGCGCCGCGTGATCAGTTTTGAAGGAACCGTGCTGGTGGGCTCTACCGTGGTGCTGTTGCTGATGGGCGTGTTGTACCACGCTGTATCGAAGGGCTTTATCCCGCGTCAGGACACCGGCGTCATAAACAGCATCTCCCGCGCGCCGGAGGGGACAACTTTCAAGACGATGACAAGATATCAGCAAAGGCTCGCGGAGATCGTTCAACAGAACCCGAATATCGATTCCGTTCTGTCGACGGCGGGACAGGGAGCGGGGGGCGAATTTGGTGACAACGTCGGCCGTTTAATTATTCGTCTGAAATCCAAGGCCAATAAGGAGCGGTCAGCCGGCGCCGACGAGATAATCCAGCAGATTCGGCGCCAGACTGCCGGCAGTCAGGACGTGCAACTGTTTCTGTCCAACCCACCGGCGATTCGTATTGGTGGAACACTCTCGACGAGCGATTACATATTTACCGTGACGGCGCCTGATTTAAAGCAGCTCTATGGCCCCGCGCAGGAATTGCTCGCAAGAATGTCGAAACTGCCAATATTGTTGGACGTGTCAAGCAACCTTCAACTGCGCAATCCCGAAATCCAGCTTAAAGTTCTACGTGATCGTGCTTCCACACTCGGCGTGACTTCGGAGCAAATTGAAGCAGCATTGTACAACGCGTTCGGCGGCCGCAAGATCAGCACGATATTCGGCGCGTCAGACCAATATCAGGTGCTGATCGAGGTTGAGCGGAGTTACCAGACCGACATTAACGCCATGGACACCATCTTCATCCAGAGCAGTACTGGAGCTATGGTGCCGATCAATGCAGTCGCGGAAGTCAGAAGTGGAGTGGGCCCGATTTCGGTGGCTCACGCCGGGCAGCTGCCGGCCGTGATGATCTCCTTCAACCTCGCGCCCGGGGTCTCCGTGGGGGACGCCGTGACGACGATTCAGGAGCTTGCGCGTGAGGTTCTGCCGGATACCGTGACAGGGCAGTTTGCAGGAAACGCGAAGGCTTTCCAGGAAGCGTTTCGTTCGCTGCCGATCCTGCTCATGATCACCGTGATCCTGATTTACATGATTCTAGCGATTCTCTATGAGCACTATGGATATCCGCTGACAATTCTCACGGCGTTGCCCTTTGCCGGATTCGGCGCGCTGCTTACGCTGCTGTTCTTCGGCGAAGAACTGAACATCTTCAGCTTCGTCGGGATCATTCTGTTGATCGGCCTAGTCAAGAAAAACGGCATCATGATGGTGGATTTCGCGTTGCAGATGCAGCGCGATCGTGGCATGGCGCCTGCCGACGCGATCGTCGAAGCGTGTCTGGTGCGGTTCCGTCCGATCATGATGACGACGATGGCGGCGATTTTTGCGACGCTTCCGATTGCGATCGGTTACGGCGCGGGTGCGGAAACGCGCCAGCCGCTCGGTATCGCCGTGGTCGGCGGGCTTGTTTTCTCGCAGTTCCTGACGCTATATGTAACGCCAGTGTTCTACGTCAGCATGGATCGCGCCGTACGATTTTTCAGCGAGCGCAAATCGAAGAAACCGGTAGCAGTGACAGGCTAGAGAGGCGGCTGCTGGCGTTGACTGCGAGCATGCCGAGCATTCCTTCCGCGGCTGAGCACCGATAAAGGGGAAGCGTCTTTTCCTTGCGGCAGTTTGCCTGTGTCAAATAAGTAAGTGTTTTTTCATGGTTTTTTGCGAATTGATTTGACGCATGCGGTTTGGCGTTGCTACAATAGCCACTCAATCGCGGGGTGGAGCAGTCTGGCAGCTCGTCGGGCTCATAACCCGAAGGNNTCAAATCCTATCCCCGCAACCAATAAATCAAGGGCTTACCTGCGGGTAGGCCCTTGCCGTTTGTGACGGGCTAGCAGCGGGCTAGCGGCTCAGATGATCCGAACAAGGGGCAGCGGCCTTTTCTGGAACGGAGAATCGATGCGAAAACCGGCGTCATCGCACAAACCCACGCAAGCCATAGGCCGGCGCCAACCACGTCAACGCGCTCTGCGCGCAGAGTCGGATGCTGGTGCGATTGTGACAGCCGAAATCGGACTGCGCCTCTCACAGCCCCGCTTATCGCGTCCTGGCGCGAATTCGATTACCGCGATCGAGTGATCCCGTTTCGTGACGCCCGGCGGCAATAGGTGCGGGAGTTGCTCATACCTACATCTGCCGCGCAATTTCCAATTGAATTTTTCGCTCAGACAAATCCTGCATGAGTTGTTTTGCCAAGTCGCCCAGTGGGTCGCCGCCCATTGCTTCGGTTTCTGCGATGGTTTGCTTGAGATGAAAAATCTCTGTCTGTTGCATCGCGTCCACTTGCTGTTGCACTTCGCCCATGCGGCGGCGTAGCTGTGCGATGCGGCGGATGGCTTTCACGATGCGTGAGGCCACATCTTCGCCGACAATCGCCTCGGGGTCTTGGCCGTATTCCTTGATTAGTTTTTCAATGGCATTCTGGTCGCCACGCTCATACGCGACGTTCACCTGCGCCATCAGCGCAGTACGGCGCAGCCGTTCGGGTTCGTTGGTGGCACGGTCGGGGTGCATTAGCTTGGCTGCTTGGCGGAAAGCGAGCTTGAGTTCCGGCGTAATCACCGGCGGCGGAGCAGGCTGCGCCTCGATCAAACCTGCTTCCTCAGCGGATGCTTTCGCCTGCTGTTCTGATGCCTCTGCATGAGCTTGCGCGACAGCATCGTCGGGGGAGAGACCCGCCTGCACCTTGGCAATGAGTGCGTCCAGTTCATCCAACTGCACATAGAGCCGCCCCACGGTTTGGTAGTAGCGATGCTGAAATTGTGCCGTCTCGGTTTTGCTGGTTTCCAACATCAACTCAGCCGATGTCACTTGCTCCTCAAGCTCGGCTTGTTCGGCTTCTAGGCGGATGAGCTCTTGTTCTTCTGGGAGCATCAATCGTTCTTCCAATCTATTCCAGATTCATTAAGTTTGCTCTGCGCCAAGTCATAGCCTTTCATGGCAGATTTTCGATACCAAAAATTGGACTGTTCAGCATCAGGGGCAACGCCGCACCCATATTCATACATCAAACCAAGATTAAACTGTCCTCGTTTATCGCCTTGCTCAGCCGCTTTTATAAACCAGTAAACTGCCAGCTTGTCGCTCTGCGGAACGCCTTTCCCAAGGCTGTACAGCACCCCAAGGTAATCTTGGGCATTAGCATAGCCCTGTTCAGCAGCCTTTCGATACCAATACACCGCCCGCTCAATATCTTGTCCAACGCCGCGCCCTTCTTCATACATCGAACCAAGACTCCATTGCCCCCGCTCATGGTCTTGCTCGGCAGCTTTGCTAAACCAATAAGCCGCCTGCTTATCATCTTTAGAAAAGCCACGCACTTCTTTGTTCGTTTCGCTATACATGCAGCCAAGTTCGACTTGACGATCACCATAATCATCCTGCCCGGCGGCCTTGCGATACCAATACTCTGCTTGCTCATTATCTTGCGGAACACCGCGACCTTCGCTATACATGCAGCCAAGCTTCCATTGTCCACGTTCATCGCCTTGCTCGGCGGCCATACGAAACCAGTACACGGCTTGCTCATCATCTCTCTCAACACCGCGCCCTTCTTTGTACATCTCTCCAAGACTTACTTGCGCCCCGGCGTTCC
Source organism: Betaproteobacteria bacterium (assembly GCA_003153455.1). Lineage (GTDB taxonomy): Bacteria > Pseudomonadota > Gammaproteobacteria > Burkholderiales > SG8-41 > PALSA-1004. Next base: position 10,870 of record PLYS01000457.1, read on the forward strand.
CTTGCTCAGCAGCTTTACGGAACCAATATACGGCTTCTTCATCAGGACCACCAAGGTCATACATATCGCCAAGATATACTTGCATCCAAACATCGCCTTGCTGTGCGGCCTTCTTTATCCAAGAATATGCTTCTTCATTCTCTTGTGGGCCCCCACTGCGGTCGAGTAACATGCCAAGCTCCGATTGTCCACGTCTATCGCCGTGCTCGGCAGCTTTGCGAAACCAGATTTCTGCTTTAACATCGTCCTGCTCAACGCCATAACCGTCACGACCGCTGACTCTGTACATATCGCCCAAATCACACCACAATTCCACATCCTCATTGGCTTGATTGGCAAGGCACCACTCAATAGCCATTCGTGTGAAATGCTTAGCGCGGGTCTGGCCATCTTCAATGTTCTGATATCCACCGTAGAGAATAGACAGCGGGTAGTAGGCTTTGCCGTAATCTTGATCGGCCAACTGCTGAAAGATTTTGAAGGCGGAAGAAAGGGCTGGATTATCGGCTGTCTTCCAGTTTCTTATTCCATATCTTCGGTCAAACACCACTCTCGCTTGCCGGTAGAGCGCGTCATTGTCCTTTCTCAGCGCTGCCATTCCTCGCGCCACAAGGCTGCCACGCTTCTCTGTCGTTGCATCCAAATATTGCGCAGCTAATTTAGCAGGTAGATTCTCGCGCTCAGTCATTTTTTATTTTCGCGGAGTGCTGGGCCATGAGGTTGCCGATGTCGCTGCGGCCTATCATTTTCACGCCGGATTTTTTCGCCAGTGCCCGCGCATTGGTGGTGAATACTCCCGTAGTGATGACCCACGCTGTATCGCATTGGTAATACGCCTGGCCCGATAGTGCTTCTTGCACGGCTTGTACGCCGACGCTGCCCACATGACGTTTGGCTTGTACCGCGATGCGCCGCCCGTCTTTGCTCAGGATGAGGTCGGCACCATAATCCCCGGTGACTGCGGTAAGTTCCGCCGCGTAGCCTTGAGCACGAAACAGTCCAGCAAGAAATTCTTCAAATTCTGTGCCGCTGAGTTGGTCAAGCTCACTGGCTTTCGCATGACCAAACGCCTGTTGCCAAGCATCCTGCTCGCGTTGCTTTTTCGTCAGCGCTTTGTGCTGAGTTGTAGCGAATTGCATCGCATTTCGCAGATGGCGAATTTGTGGGTCTTCCTTGGGCATGGGCTCACTGGCCTGTGGGGGAGGCGTGGGTTTGCCTGTAAATGCCCGCCACACCAGCCACACGATGCCAGCGATAAACAGGATGAGAAATAGGTCTTTCATAACGCGATCGATCTTTCCCCATTTCGGCGGTTGCCAAGCAGCGGGCGTAGCATTATCCACGTCGGCGCGCGTTCAACCTCATCGTCGCATCGACCCGACCGGCCGATCAAAGACTACCCGCCCATAATCCCCGGCTTTCTCCCGCGCCCTGCGCTATGTTATCGTTTGTGAAGCCAATAAGCACGGAGGCACGTCATGCCGAGCCCCAATGACGAATTGATCGGATTGAAGGATGACAGCGGTCGGCGCAGAATAGTGGTGTTCGACACCGTTTTTCGGCGGTTGACTTCAAGTTGGACGTTCTCTTAAGGAGGTAATCATGAAGGTCAAAGGTTGGTCATTTGCAATATCTGCCGTCACTCTTTTCACGGCTTCCGCCGCATCTGCGCAGGTTATGTGTCCGGATGGAAGCTTTGTTTCACGCGGCCCGTGTGTACTGTGCCCCGATGGCCGCTTTATTGGTGGCGGTGGGCGCTGCCAATTGGCACCTAACGGACAGTTTGTTCCGGAAACACGCCAGGGTCCTCAAATGGCTCCGGACGGAAGTTTTGTTCCTGGTGGGCGTGGAATGATTATGTGCCCAGACGGATCATTCGTAGCGGGGACTCGTTGCGTTATGACCCCGAATGGTAAATTTGTGGGGCAATGAAATGAGAAAAATCAAGGGAACCGCGGAAGAGATTCGACAGGAAATTCAACGTCGAATTGAACGCAGTAAAGAACTTGATGGCGACTGCTTGACAAGATGTAAGCGCCCGACGTGAAAAAGGGGGCAACATGAACACGAAAGAGGAATGGATCGCCATTCTGATAATCATTGCGTCGATCACGCTCGGTTGGTTCTTCCGATACGACTTTCAGATCGTCAATCCAGGCGGTCAAGGCGCTGGGGCTGCTGGCTACATGCTCAACAGGTGGACCGGGACCGTTTATTTTGTTATGCCAAGCGGCATTCGTGAACTCCGTGAGGTGGCTCAGACCCCGTAGCTCCTTCGGAGAATGCTCAACTGATTGAGGCGAAAACAGATGGGAACGCCAAAGAAAATATCACATTACCTGCGGGGATTCACCCACACCGGATATGGTTCGTTACCGCACAAAGCCGGCGTTTTCGTAGTGTCGTGCGAAATTGCCGATGTGCATTCCTTGCTACACGCAGAATTCGCTGAGGATATTGCGGCAGCAGTTGCCGTCGCTATTAAGCGGCGCGCGCTTCATCAAGCGTGCAGTGGTACGATCCATTATCAGATTTGGTTAACCACCGACAAGACGGTGGTTCTGGCAAGGGTGCAAGCGCTGTTGCGCTTTTGCAGACATGACAAGTGACGGACGTATCCAAAATATCCGCGTAAAGATCGATGCCGCATTGGGCGCAAGGTTTAATTCTGAAGCAGCAGCAGGGCATTATCGTTTCTCCTTTACTTCTTGATTCCGCCGAACAACCTTCGCGCCAGCGGGAGAACGGCGCTGTATTGCGTCCTCTCGTCGTCAGTTAGATAGGCCAATGCCTTTTCGTGATCAAGAGAGAGCATTCCGCCGCGGATCGGCCTCGCGATATCGTCGTCGTTCAGGGCGATCCGCATCTGAATTTCGCTCGCAGCCGTATAGATAGCTAAACGAGTAGCTCTTGGTAACCGAAAAAGCTCGTTGAACTCAAAGACCGGCACTTTGATGTCTGGACGAGGAAAAATAGAAAGCTCGACGCCGAGATTTTTAAGTCTTCCAATCAGTTCGTTCGTTTCAATCTTCTCCCGCTCTACTGCACGCTGAGCATAGCTGATGTCGTCATCATTCTTCATATATTTCCGGCTCCAAGTCTTTAGGATTGATAATCACGGGCGGCTTCGGCTCCAAGTCGTATACCCGGCTCGTTGCGTCCAGCAAGTCCTTATGTGACCCAAGCCCTGGATGGTTCACATACTCCTCGATAAACCTCGTAACCAGATCATAGAGTCTGCCTTCTTCGTCTTTTATTCTGTCGATCATTAGAGTTCGCTTGAGCTGCCCAATTTGCTTCATTTGCCGCATCAGCTTCGTTCCTTCGGGCGGAGCTTCTGTGTAGGCGATCTCACCATTCACTACTTTCCGAAATGCAAAACCCGATTTAAACGCCGAAGTTCGGCATAGCATCGGCAAGAAGAAATGCCCACGCTCGAAATCCGGTCGTAGGCGCGCGATCCTATCGTCCTTCGATTGGCTTCCTTCCTTTACCCACGAGACTTCTTCGATCTCGAAGCTGAAGCCTTCGACTTCCATCCGCGATTGGAAGTGCTCGATGTCAGCCTGCATACCATATTTTTCATAGCCTACCCTGACGCTCTGCACGCCAGGTTCACTCATCCAACGCCTCCTGAGCCTACTCAACGCCGTCCACCGTTCGCCTAGGTTCATCTTGTGGTTGTACCCGTCAACCAGGTAAAAATTGCGCTGAGCATCCATCGCCAACACGGCAAACCCCGTCCGGTCGCTGTTCTTCTTCTTGCTGTTCGCCGGATCCCCGAGGATGAATATGTTGATGGTCTTGGGCCTGATCTCAGCGAAGTGCAGGTGCTCGATATCGAAGGTGGCCGTTCCTTTCGACACTGGCTTTTGCAACATTTGTGCGCTGAACGTGAATTTTCCCATGGCGCGCCGGCGCTTCTCATGTTCTTCTGGGCTGAACATGACCGGCTTTCCGGTCTCCGTCCCATCGTCGGTGGACGGGTAGATGCGCGCTTTCGCCGCACCGCGGTCGAGAATTACCTGATAGGTGTCACCGAAGGCATATCGCGTGCCGGCATATCGATCACGGCCGCCGTCTGCCACCCCCAAGTTGATCGAGAGTTCCCAAGCCTCGGTAGCCCGCTCAATCATTTCCGGAGTGTTGACTGCACCCCGTTCGATCACGTCGTCATACATCAGCCGGTAAAAATGCGCCGCCGTCGGCTGGCCGTCAACGAGGCCCCATGCCTCTACCGTCGCTTCCTTCGGGTTCGTCTTGCGCTTTACGATGATGCCGGCGTCTTCCGACCACTTAGGGGCTTGACGCTCCGGCTCCGCCCACAAGATGTCAGGGTACAATCCCTTCAGCACCTCGTTGGTCTCGAGTTCGGCCTTGATCTGCCGCAGGAACTTCTTGGCGATCGGCCGGGTATGGCTGAAGATTCCGAATGTGACTTCTACTCCGTTCCACTCTGGCAGCGGGTCATCACCATGGCTTGCCAGGATGTCCTGAATAGTGCAGCCGAATGTGATGATCGTAGATTTTCTTGCTTCGCGAAACCACAGATCTAAGTACCCGTCACGCGCTACCTCAACCTCTCGCACCCGGTCGTAAATCCACGGGTGGCACATATCTGGCCGGTTTAGCAGGCAGCGCAGCAGGTAGAACAGGTCCCGCCTGGCAAGCTCTCGACGAAACCCGTCGCCGCCCCCGAGCGTTACATCCTGCTCATGGTATAACTCAAGGGCATGATCGTAATCTAGCCCGCGAGCTATCTGCCATATGTCATGCGCCAGGCTTGCCGCTGGGTGTGCCATATTTCGCGCGCGCATCGGCGCGCATCTTTTCGTAGTCGGGTGGTATGAATGCAACCGGGATTGGGCCACCGCCAGGCCCAAAATGCTCTGCGCTGAACTTTTCACTGTAAACCTTGGGGTGCAGCTTTGCGCATAGCCATTTTCGAGTCTCAACTCGAAGGCGATTGCGCTGCACACCGACAGAGCCATTTACCTTTGCATCAGCGATTTCCAGTGTCTCTTCGGCCATTGAATGACCACGTTCCTCGCACGCGCGGGTGTATTGGTCTACAAATGTCTGATGGGCGTCGTCTCGCAACCAATTGAACACGGTCGCTTTGCATGGCATGTTTTTTGCCTCGCATATCCTGCGCAACGATTTGTTGTCGGCTATCGCCGCACAGATTTTGTCACCGAGTTCCTGCGTGAATATGGTTGGCCGACCCGGCTTCGCAGGCTTTTTGCCCGGCTGCAATTTCTTCGGAACCGGCTTGGTGGATTTCTTCATATTTAGCTTCTGTTTCTTTGCCATCTCATTCTCCAAGGTAAGCAAGCCATTTCACTGCTGAGGTGGAATGTCGATCGGCATCTTATTTTCTGCTGCTAATCCGTCTCCGCTGGTTCAGGTATTTCTGCAACTCAGCTATGATGGTCGGGGTCTTCTTCGATCGCCCTGCTTGGGTGGAAGTCACGATATTCTGCGGGAGACCAACGGGTTTCAGATATTCCTGCAACCATGGGTTTTCGATCTCGGCGGCCCTTTCTTGAGGCAACGTAGACAGTATTCTCGCTCTCTCGATGAGCAACAGCGTTTGTCGCGTTAAGTCCTCGATAATCTTACGGTTTGGCGCATTTTCTGGCATCGCCGCCAGCTGCGCAGCCAAGGCATCCGTGGCCATGGATACCCCGCGCGGGTCGTTTCTCATGATCGCCTCGGCCGCACGGGACATCAGCTCCTTTGCCGTGTCCATGGCGGTTGATTGCATCAGCCTTTGCTCGGGGTTCATTCGTCTACCCTCATTCGTCTACCTCCTTGAGGTTCGGCCAGCGCTCGGCGCCGGTGCGCTGATCCGCTTCGCCAGCCTTGGGCGTGAACTGCTCACACCGCATTGGTAATTGGACCGGTTCCCAGCCGCGGACGGCGCCCATCTCTATCCACTTGGTGCATTTACGTCCGACCAGGTTCACGCACCGATTGCACGTGATTCGGTCGTCGGTCGCAGGCTGAATGCTGGGAATTCTCGCTGCCAGATCGCGGAAGCATTCGAGCGCCGCCTCCAGATCGGCCAAGGCTATCTCTTTGGCCTCGGCCCTTTGCTCCGGATTGAAGTCGTGAAAGTCAGCCACGGCGTCCACCAGGGCCAGCAGTTCGGCATGGGCATCGATGTCAGCATGACGGGGCGCGCGTTCGTCTGGCGCAATCGTGGTGGCCGCAGGCGTTACGTTTGGGGGTTGATCTGGAAGCTTGGCCAGGATGGCAAGCGCGCCGGCAGCGCGTGCTTCCGCTGCCGTGTCTGGTAGCGGCGCATCTTCCGGCCCTGTAGGGTTTGCTAATGCTAAAGCTGCTAATTTTGCTAATGGTTGCTCACTTGCCAGGCCATCGTTAGCAGCTTTAGCAGGATTAGCATTAGCAATCTTGGCAAGCCCGCCTTTTCGAATCAGCGCCGCCAAGCTCATGTTGCCCTCCCCTCGGTCACCAGCGCCGGATTTACGGCAATCATCTTTCGCTTGCCGTCCCGCATCCATCGCGCCCGAGCTGCGTCTGCCAGTTCGCGCATGGCGGTTTCAATGGTCGCTTTGCTCCGCAGTCCACCAGGCCCGCCTTGTTGCAGCTTGGCAATCGGCACAAGGTGCGTCAGCTCACGTCGGCAATATTCGTTCAGCCATGTATCCAGCCGCGCCGCGTCTGCCAGTTCCACCGGCAGGGCAAGCTCACCGAAGAAGCGCCGTGATTCATTCAGATGCCATGCTGCGATTCGGCTTGCGCTCTCGAAAGCATCCGCACCGATTGCCCCGCCACCACCCTCGAATATCTGGAATAGCGTCGCCAGCCGTGCCGCGTTGTCGGCGCTCTTGGATGCTACGTCCCGCACGTCGTAAAGCTCGCCGCCGCTGGCAAGCTCGCCCTCGATAGCATTGTGATACTCGATCCACGCCGCTTTTGCTTCCGGTGCAAGCGTCAGCATGGGTGGAGTGAGTGAACCATCCTCATTGATCGGTGCAGGTTGATTAAGGATTGCGGCAATGCGCCGGTGGAAAGCGGCCAGGTGAGGCCAGTTTGCCGGGGCTTCCGTGAATGGTCGAAAACCTTGGGTCGATTCAGGACACGCGACAAGGAACCGGGCGAGGAAGCCGGTGCCCCGCGCCAGCGCACCGGATCGGTCGAAGAATTCCAACAATGTCGGTTCCTGCACTTGCAAGGCCACGGTCAGCCGCGCACCGCGCACGGTGAAGGATTCGCTGGTCCGCCGGTCAATGGTAAAAGTGTTGCCGTCCCATAACTGATTCAGCGTCGCCAAGTTGCGCATGACGCTTTCCTTGTTCATTCCATGCGACCCGAAAACAATCCCTCCCTCGGCAGATACCACACCACCCGACGGCCATTTTGTCGCCAGGCCAAAGGCCAGCGCCTCAGGTGTCGCGTCGGTATATAGCAGGCGCGGGACTCTCGGCGATTCCGGTTTGTCATCCTCAAGATCGCGTAGCTTTCGCTCGAATTCACTTGTAGGTTTTCCGGCTTTGGTGTCAGCCTTGATTCGTTCCTTTAGGCCACCTTTGCGAGATTCCCATGCACCTTTCGCAGCTTCATAATTCTTGACGTCCGGTTTCGCCGCCTCGACTTGTTGGGTCTCGTAATCCTTGATCGCGGAAGTAAAAAAGCCGTCGCAGGTTGATTTGCGCTCGCCACTGCCGGCAATCGTCAGTAGGAATAAGCCGACAGGCCCGGAAAGTTTCTCCGCTCGCTGCACGTCCGCATGGGCTTGGATCGCCAGAGACAGCGCCGCCAACGCCGACGATGCGACCATTGCGACCGGCGCCTGCACGAATTCCTGAACTTCGATCACCGCCGCCCGGATCGTGTCCGGCAGCGCATCAAGCGGATATGGTTCCGGCTCCATCTTCGCCACCAGCGGCAGCGGTTCCGGCCAGCCATCAGGATCGGCTGCTGCCGCGTTGCCGATACTCGGTTGATGCTCTGCCGTTGCCGGTGCGCTCGCGTTATCTATGGTGCGTTTAACGGCCTCTGCGCCACGATGCAGCGCCAGGTCGTTAAAGTCGGTCGCGCCCTCGGGTCGGTCGGCGCCGAAGTCAGGGATTGCCACCCGTGCGTCGATAGATCGCGCCGCGGCCGTCGCCTTCGTCAGTCCCGGATTGCCTTCGGTCGCCGCATCATCATCGGCGCACAGGATCAGCGCCAGGCCAGGTTGCTTCGCGCGCAGCGCCCGTGCTACCGCCTCAAGGTTGCCCGCGTTGAATGCCACGGCCACCGGGTAGCCTGTTGCTTCGTGAATCGTTGCTCCGGTTGCGAAGCCTTCGGCGATGCACAGCTTCTTCGCTTCCTTCGTGGTGCCGATGCTGTAATAGCATGCGGTCACCCGTCCGCCGGTCAGAAAGCGCTTGTCACCATCTGGGTCGATGAATTGCAGGCTGTGCAGCTCCGCGCCGTCGCGCATCGGTATGACGAGCGCCCCGCCGTGGACGCGCAGCCCGTGAGTCTTGATGCTTTTCTTGACCAGATATGGATGATCCTCCAGGGCGGGTTTCGCTGCTTTCCAGATCGTCGCTGCTTTGCTTGCTGCCTCAGCGTGGCGCCGAGTATCTTCCGCTTCGCGCTCGCGCCGCATCGCCTCTATACGAGCCCGGTGTGCTGCTTGTTCGGTCGGCGTGAGATTGCGCCCGACTTCGGCACTCCACGTCTCGTTGATTCCGCTGCGCCAATCGCCGAACGCGCCCGCCGGCAGCCCGTCGCCATGCAGAACGTACCAGCCTCCATCGTCGCCGCGCTTGCCGTTACTGGCGAAGCGATGGAGCTTTCCGTCCGGCTCGATGACTTCGGGCGGGTGCAGTCCGGCGCCGTGGATCGCCGCGCGGAATTGCTCTGTCGCGGGCGTCATGCGTTTTTCAGCCCGAGGATTGCAATTAAATACTCCGCGTCGGTCATCGTAATCAGCCCGGCATTGGCAAGGGACATAATCGAGCCCTTGAGCACGGAGCGCGCAACGTCCGGCAGAGTAAGCTCAATCGATTTCATGCGGCGGCCTTCCTGTTAGTGATCCTGTCGGTGAGCATGTTCATGCTTTTGTCGTGAATACGTGCTTTTGTTATGAAATTCATGCGGGTCACGGGGGTTGCCACGTCCCAGGCATCAAGCAGCTGCGCTAGCACCTGGGGCTGATAGTCAGCAGCAACGCCTACGTCGTGAACTGGTGGTTGAACATCATCATCACCGTGACCGACATCGTGATCGGCAGTGTGAACCGTTGCCGCTGTCGCCTTCGGCGTCACGGTCGGCGCCTGCAGCGTGATCTTCGCAGACGGTTTCAATGCGGTTTTCTTTTTTGCCGGACGTGACTTGCCATCGGTGCCGGTTGTTTTTTTCAACTGGGGAATTTCCCCAGTTCGTTCCGCATTGGCACGAACCGCAGCCACCGTCTTGTGATCGACGCCTATCGTTTTGGCAACAGCCCGGTTGCTTTTCTCCGGGGTCAAACTCAACACCTTGGCGATTAGCTCGCGTTTTTGTTTCGGATCCAGGTGTCGGCGCCGAATATTCTTCGATATGATCCACGCGGTAACGTCGGGAATGTGCTCGCGGTATTCGAAATACTCGGGGAGCGGATGACCGTGGTCGTCGACAATGGCACGGTCGAGACATCCGGCGAGTGCGTCCAGACGGTTGCGTCCGTCGAGCACGATGTATGCGCCGGGCGTGCCGGTGTAGACGATGCGCTCGGCCAGACCGTGCTCCGCGATGTCGTCGGCGAGTTCCCCCAGTTCTCTTATGCCAAACAACGGGAACAAGGCGGCGGCCGGATGCACCTGCAGCACGTCGCGCCACGGGCGGGCGGAGACGTACTTCACTGCCGTTTCGGAGGATCGCTGCGCCGGTTCGTGCTCCGCGTTGATCTCGCCCGCGAGTTTAGCTACTGGCGTGACGAGATTAACTACGACCGCGGACGTGGTATCATGGAACTTCAAGTGGTTTTGAGAGCCCGGTCCGCCGCCAGCGGTATCCGGGCTTTTTGTTTCAATTAGCATCGCCATCACGCCGCCTTGCCGCCGGCTTGTCGGCTCGCGAGCCAGTCCTCAAAATCGGAACGTCGTATGCGACTTAGGCGGCCGACCTTGATAACGAGATCCCTGATGCCGTACCTATTAAGGCAGACCCAGGCGTACATCGTCGATTCTTTTGGGCTACCGTAATCTTTTTCGATCTGGCTGAAGCTCAACAGTTCGGATTTCGGTTTGGGCTTCGGGAACGCAGCACTCAGTGCCGCGCCTGTTTCTGTTTTCATGTCGCGCACTCCTTGTTGACGGTGTTTGCGCAAACATGATCACACTTCGAAAAACGAAATGGAATGAGGAACGGCTGATGGTTGTCACGCGACTGGGCCAGTGACGTGACAATTATGTGCGTGCTTCTACTGGCTGGCGTCTTTTTCTGAGTAGTGCCAATGCTTCTTTTACTTTGCGAAGTAGGGTTTTTGCGTTAGGCCACGGCAGCCCCCCAGGAAAATACTCAGCCGACTTATTGGGCCGCATCAAGTGGTCTCGGACATCTTCAGCGGACCACTTCTTCTGCGCGCGGGCGTTGTCACGCCACAGTTTTTGTATGGCGTCCTTCAGCGCCTTCATGTTCGAGGCCGCCTTTTCTGAACGTGACAGCGCTGATGTTATTGGCCCGAGCGCGAGGTTCTCTTTTATTTCCTCCTGGCCCAAACGATGCTGATCCCGTACGGCACGATCGATTGCCTCAATGTGTTCATCAAACGAAACAGGCGGCGGGAAGAGGCTTGGCTCTGGAAACTCGTACTTGCTCTCGCGGCTATCGCTGGCCTTGGCCGCTTTCTCAGCTTTCGCTCGCTCAGCATCAATCTGCCTAATCCACTCTAGCTGCGCTGGCGTGCGCTTTTTTGTCCCGCTTCTGTCAACACCCTTTACGGCGCCCTTGTACACGAAGAGGCGATTGTTATCGCCTGCTGGCAAGTTGAACCGCCTTTCTCGCTCAATTGCCCGCACCTTATCGGCTTCTCTCTGACGTTCAGCGGCATCGGGCTTGGCACTTTCTTTGACTTCTTTGCGTTGCCGACTGGCTATACCACAGTCTCTGGGGACCCTGGCCCGATTCTTTTTGAGCTTATGCGCCATACGTCCCTTCCGTGCTCCCCCTTCAAAATAGGAGCCGGGGCAAAGCATCAGAAGGGGTGATGCCTTTCGGTAGCGAGCCTATGCCCCGGCGTGAAGATTGTAGCCTTCAATACCTCGCATCGTTCGCCGCTTCGACATCCAAGCGTTTCGCAGCCCATGCGCGAATTCGCAGCAGCGCGCTCGCCCATTCGTCGGGCGGAACTCTCCGCCAACTCGTATCTGCCCGGGGCCATAAACGCTTCACACGAAAGCCGGCAAGGTCCACGCAGCGAGGATCGGCAGGGTTGGGCTGCGCTGCCCGCTCGTAGAGAACGAGGTAAGCAGGAATGCGGGCGCGCTTCGCGAGTCGGGCAATTGCCGTGGCCGGCTTGTAATCCTGGCCGACATCAATCGCGGCCTCGATGAGTGCCAGCGGCTCTTTGTCTTGGTGGTCGTACTCGAGGAACAGCACGCAGTCGGCGTCGACCATGGAAAGAAGCTGAGCGCGCTCCCACCCGACGTAGCGCCGGATGGAAGCCGCTCGATGCCAAGCGGAATAGCTCAGGTCGCGAGTGCCGTAATGTTCTTCTTGCATTGTCGTCTCGGTGTCCATAATCCGCACCATCGGGCACCCGCTGGGATGCCCTGTGCTGCAGACTAGATTGGCGCGGTCAAGTTGCCTTGCGCTTACGCTCGCGCCGCGGCTTCCCCTTCGGCGCGCCCATGGCAATCTGCATGAACCGTTCAAATTCGGGTTTGCGTTCAGTCGGCGCCGTATATTTCTGCCGTAGTGCGCTCGCCTTGAACAGATCCCATAGAGCAATGCCCTGCTCCCTCGCCTTTTCCTTCACCTCAGCGCTAAAGGTCCACGGTCGGATCCTCTCGTGACTAATGTCGAATGCTGCCGCTATCAGAAGCAGCCCGTTGTTCATCAGGTTCTTTGCAGCCAGCGCCGGGGTACGGTCGCCCGCAAGCAGTGATTCAAGAAGAACTACGTCTGCGCTCATGCTGCCTCCCGCGCTTCCCGGGTTCTATCCCATGCCGCTTGCATCAGGTCCTGTGCCGACTTCACTTTTTTCCGAATGATATGCAGACCGACTTGTAATCCGAGGTAATCAACACCGTCTGGCGCCCAGACGAGCTCTAGCAGGCCCTCGATCTCGGACAGATGTTGACTGATCTCCTCATATTTGTCCCCCGTCATGGCGCACCGGATATTGTCGGCCTTGGCGGGCGTAACTGGCTTGGTGCTGCGTTTCGCGGTTTTAGGCATGTTGCACCGCCTTCGCCTTGCGCAACTTGCCGACGATGTCCACCAGAGCGTAGGCTTTGCTGTAGCCTCGCTTGGCGATCGACTCGAGGCCGACCAGTTCCATATCGGCATCCGGCATTGACTCAAACAAGCGCCCGCAGGCGTGATCGATCGCATCGAAGAGGCTAGCCAGGCTTTCGAAGCCGTCCGACAAATCGCCGAGCGCGGCATCAACGCTTTCACCGCGGGCTGACTTTTTCAGAATGTTGCCTTTGCTTTCCTTGATCGGTGCTGCTGTAGAATTGCTCTTAGCCATTTTGTGACCTCTCAGTAGGTTGCACTTGGTTAGGGGCGCCGGCGCTTTTATCCGCTTGGTGCCCCGCTTCCCGGCTGCCGGCCGGGGCGGTATTAAGCGGTCTTCTTTTTCCTCTTTCCCTCTTTGATCTGCGTGACATCAGCCTTCGGCGCCATGCCGCCGGCTGCCATCATCGCCGCGGTTGCGGTCTGCATGGCTTGCCGCACTGGGTCGAGGTCCAGGCGAGAGTAAATCGCCGTAGCCTGCTGGCTCTTGTGGCCCAAGCTCTTACCGATAATGATGAGGCTGGCTCCCGTGCGCGCTTGCCAGCTACCCATGGTGCGGCGCAGGTCGTGAATGCGAAGGTCTGTCATCCTCGTGCCATCGGTATTCAACTTGAGTTTCTTGGCGGTTAAGCGGGCACGGGCAAGGGTTTGATAAAGCGTTTCTTCTGCGATCGTCTCTAATTTGTGGGCGCCTGCTTCGATCCTGCTGGTAAGCTGCGCCAACTCGTCGCGGTCCAGTATTCGGTGCCATGCCCTGCGGGGCTCCTGGAGGTGACCACGGGCGCCGTGGCTGGCAAAAACATACTCGGCATCATCCGCAGCCGCGGACCTCCGAATGCGTAGCACCTCGAGTGCTTCTGGCGTCAACGGGACATTCTGCGGCTGGCCGCTTTTCGTCATGGGGATGCGCCATACCCCAGTATCGAGATCCACGTCGCGCCAGCGCATAGTTTGAACGTTTGCCCGGCGGGCTCCTGTCAATAACGCGATCAGCACGAAGTCACGAATCGTTTCATTCGGCTCGGCTGACAGTGCGGCGAAAAAGCGGGGGAGTTCATTGGGCTGCAGGAAACGCTCCCGGCTCTTTTCCGAATTGTCGCGAATACCCTTCGCTGGATTGTGGTCCATGAGGCCCCACTCGATCGCGCGGCCGAAGACGGACGAGTATAGATCCTTCACGCGATTGGCCACGGTAGGGTGGCCGGTACGGGTAATCGAGGCATGAATCGCCCCGAGGTCCTGCCGCGTGATTCGGGAAATCTTCTTCTTGCCGATGGGGTCGGCCAAGTAATCCCGAAATTTCTGTTCATCCTCCCGCCAGGTGCGCTTGCGGAGCTTGGCATGTCGCTCAAGGTAGTCGGAAAACAGATCGGCGAAGGTCGGCTCCTGCTTCAAAGCTCTCCGGGCTGCCGCAGGGTTCTTGCCGTGTGCAAACGCCCCTAATGCCTTCTCGGCTTCCTTGCGCGCCTGCTCAGGCGTCATATCAGGGAAGCCGCCCAGCTTCAGCCATACCATTTCCACGCCGGCGCGCTTGATCACGTAGAACGTGCGAGTTCCCGTATCAGTAATGCGCAGGGCGAGTTTTTGGACATCGGTATCGTAGAAGGTGTCGCGCTTGCCTGGCGCCGGTATGGGAAGGGCGGCTATCGCTGTCTTGGTGAACTTAAAACGGTTCGACATGGGCTCTCTCCTCGTCGGGCTAGCATCGGGCTAGCACGGGCTATCAAACTTCGTAAGGTTCTATGATAGCCCGTTAAAGAGAGGATATGCCTATTTCATAGGGAGATCAAGCTGTATTAAATAACGTAAGATTTCGTTAAACACTTGGCCTTAGGACTCATAACCCGAAGGTCATAGGTTCNNTCAAATCCTATCCCCGCAACCAACAAATCAACGGCTTACCTTCGGGTAGGCCGTTTTTGTTTCGGGCGTGTGCCCATTTTGTGCCACGAGGACGTTCACCTATTCCCGCAGGGCCGTGAGGCGATCCGCGTAAGGGGAGAGGTGATCCGCCGCCAGATGCGCATACCGCCTCACCATCTCCGGACTTTCCCAGCCCCCCATTTCCTGCAAAGCAAAAAGCGGCGTGCCGTTCTGCATATGCCAGCTTGCCCACGTATGCCGAAGGTCGTGCCATCGGAAATCTTCAATTCCGGCACGATCTAATGCCGCATACCAAGCCTTGGTGCTGACTTGCGTGATTGGCTTACCCCTGAAACTGAATACATGCGTCAAATGCTTCCCAAGCTGTTTGCTGATAATGGCGTGAGCCTCAGCATTCAGCGGCACAGGGATCGCACGGCGGGCTTTGGCTTGGTCAAGGATGTATCCATGCCAAACGTCGCGCTAAATCGATCTGTGGCCACTGCAGCCCGGTGACATTAGCCTGCCTGAGTCCGGTCGCAAGCGAAACTGCCGCCATGTCTGCCATATGCTCCGGCAATTCCTGCAATAGCCGCTGCGCTTCTTCGCGGGTGAGGTGACGAATCCGGCGCGTGGGCTCCTTGAGCATCCGCACCGAGGGCGCTTTATCAAGCCATTCCCAATCGTTCACGCACTTACGAAGTACTGCGCGCACCAGCTCGAGCAGTCGATTCGCCGTAGCATTCCGAACACCCTCAGCAAGTTTTGCGTCCATGATCTTGTCGACCATAGCGCGGTCGATAGTGTCTAACGGCTTGCCGCCAAGATAACGATCCAGCCAACGAAAGCGTGCGACATCTTCTTTAATCGTTGCCTTGTGCGCCTGTTCCTTGAGCCATTTCACTACCGCATCATCCCAAACGTGGCGCGGTTTCTCGCCCAGCTTGGATCGACGCCATAACTCGGCCTTTAGCCGGTCGTGGTATTCCTGCGCGAGGGCTTTACTTTCAGTCCCAGTAGATCGGCGTATTCGTTCCCCGTTTGGAGATCGGATATCAATCCACCAGGCTGATTTGCGTTTACGAAGTGACATTCGGCTAACTCCTTTCTCAGAGTCACTCGCAACGCTTGCCGAGGCTGAGAATAAAGCGATCTGAGATAGCCTGCAAGGTCTTCCTCCAGAAATACCCATGCACGCCCAGCCTTCGCGCCTGGAATAACACCGGCTTTAGCGCGACGCCTGACTTCTTCCGGGTGCATCTTGAGAAACGCGGCAGTTTCATGGAGATCAAACGTCCTCATCATCCCCATCCTTGGCCCTGCGGTAAGCCTCGGCACTTTTCGCGATATCCGCTTCCTCGCTGCCATCCTTCGCTTTGTTCCGTATCGTGTTGTAACGCTTCCCCTTCAGACGCACTTTCTCCTGGAGATGCCCGTAAAAACCTATCTTCGATTTCCGATCTTTGCCATCGAAATGATGCTTCATGCCGTGAACATACTCGCCCAAGCCCTCGCCAAAATCGTCGATTCCCCGCGAGGCCATGAAGGACGAGACATACCCCAAGCCTTGCTGATACAAGCGGTCCTCACGCGGCAGGCGGGCAGGCGAGAACCGCTTCAACCTAGGCTGGTCGGCCGGTACCAGAAAGCTGCTGGTGACGCCATCCCACAGCGGATGGTTAGGCCAGCGGGTTTGCGTGCTGTCTGTGGCGCTCGGTATCGTCAGCCTAAGCCAATCCTCGCTCGCGTATCGCCAGAGTAGTGGCAGCGCTTTGAGGAGGTCTGGGACCGTATGAATCCGCACCGTCTTGAGCAAACCTCGACGCGCTTGGAATTCCTGCCGGTATACGGATTGTGTGCCGTCCCATCCGGTCTGTTTCCAAAGATCGTGGATGTAGAACTTANNGACGGCTGGATAGATCGCCACCCCTGCCGATACTGAAGCCGGAAAAACGCCCGCGATGCCAGATTTTGCTGAGGACATGGGCGCGAGTAATCCAGTTTTTTGCGTCGAACTGGTCTAAATCCACATTGCAAACAAAATCCACGAACGGATCGGCACGGCTCACCAACGCAGAACCATTGACGAATCCCAGGGTATTCACGATGAAGCGTAGATCAGCTTCGGCCGCTTCCACCCCGACCGCGGCCAGGTATTCGCTGGAAATCTGGACATAGGCCAACGGCACGGCAGCCGCTTTTCCGCTACTGACCTGGATATGGAAGCAGTTATCGACGAGCGTGAAGGCGAAAGGGCGCTTGGCCTTGTCTGCAACCTCCAGGAGGTGCGGCCCGATCTTGACTTGGGCTAAGGCTACCTCTCTGTCGTCATCTGATTGCGCCTTGGTCTTAAGCTCGCGAAGCCGCTCGGCCCAATCGGGGGCGAGCTTGCCAGCAAAGGACAGATACACGCTATCAATCCCGTAGCGGAAAGCCTTAAATCCCGTGTCTATGCAATTATAAGGTGCTCTGTTAGTAGGCGGCGCACCCTGGCCCTCCGCGCCGTGCGGTGGCTCCGTGTGGGCGGCGGCCTGCACCGTATCAAGGCCAGTAAGCAAACGTCGAAAAGTTGGGCGGGACATAGCTATTTGGCAACCCGCACGCACAATTTGCCGGAGTAAAGGTCTGACGGATGCTTATTGCCTAATTCCCGCTCCAGTTCCTTGTAATGGCGATTCGCAAGGGTCTGAAACCGCCCCCGTGGCCCCACATCTTCGTAAGTCCGGTCGTGCTCGTCTTCGCTTACCACCTCTGTGCCTTCCTCCGATGGCAAATGTGCGATAACTTCGTCGAGCGCAGCCGTAAGCAAGTCACCGACGATCTCCGTTTTCGTTTTGTTCGGGAATACTTCGCATAGCGCGTTGATCTTGGCCGCAACGTGAATCGGCAGCCGGAAGGATTGCTGCTTGGCGGTGAGCCGGGAGTTATCCGGCGCGCTCCAGACTTTATGCAGATCGGCAGATTTCATAGCAGTCCATATAACAGTTAATAAAATGTTATACGAATGTTACTAGTATTGTCAGTCTTCTGTCAAATAAATTTCCTGCACAACTCCGAAGGCACCCTGGCCCGTTAACTTAGACGACCTCAGCACCAGCGACGCACTCGCCGAATAAACCGCACAACCACGTAATCCCGGCCCGCAGGAAAAAGCACCTGGGAACCGCCACTGAACGCGCCCGACTCCCAAGCGCACAGAGGCCCCACGAGCACCGACGCAAATGACCCATGCCAAGGTATAGGCAACGCAATTTAAATCGCTCCCAGGCGATCCTAGCGCGTCTCGAAATCCAAAAAGACGGGAGAAATAATCAAATGGAGAGCAACCGGAAGTCTCGGCCGCTTCACGACCTGCCCAGAGCCGAACGACTGCAAGAGGCGAAGGACACAAATATAAACGTTACGGAGACAAACTGTAGCCGAGCTGACCATGCCTGCCGGCCACCGCTGCGCAGCGGCCGGCAGGACTACATCAGTCCGGCATCGACAAGACCCCGAGTAGCAACGCAGCGGAGATCAGGAGGCAATCTAAACAGCGGTTTCAGCGATACCGATGGAGGCGTACGCGGCCGAGCCGGAGAATCAAGCCCAAGAATCACCCGCGCTGTGGATTTATGCTAATGTAGTCGTGTACCCACGATCCCACACTACGGGGATTTTCACAATGCGGCACTAAATGGCAATACCTCAGCACCAACCGGTCGGCGCTCGTCGCTCCTGGGCCGTTCTGGCAAGCCGAATTTAAAGGGAGTCGCATGATTCCTGTGAAAATAGCCAATGTACCTTCCTCGACAAGTACAACCCCGACCAGTTCGAGATTGTCGGCACCACGGAGTCCAACGACCCAGGCAATGCCTTTAGGACGCGGATGTACACGTCTCGCGAGTGCCGGGACCAGTATCGCGACATTCTTTTCCACGGGGGCATCTACAACGAGCAGTATCGCGAAAACTGGTTCAAGAACAGCGTCGTCCCGAATCGCTGTCTCGACCAGAAGTACGTCGACATCCTGGACATCTTTCACAAGAACCAGTTCGACGATCCCGCGATCTACGGCACCTACGAAGACAAGCCGACCGGGCAGATGAGCTCCAATATGAAAAAGGTAACCGTGCCGTTCAAGAGCGAGGCGCCCTTGGAGCACCCGGGGCACATTCACGTGCGCGGGTCGGCCGAGAGTTACATGAACGCGGCCTCCAAGGAAAAGCAGTTATCGCTAATCACCGGCGACTTCATCGCGGGCTGGATGTACAGCAAAGAGGCGCTTCCCGGCTACCTCGCGTTCTTCGATCATTATCTGAAGGGCGCGCCCGCCGACGCGAAGGAGCCGCGCGTGAAGATGATGATCCGGACCGGTGGTGGCGGATGGTTCTGGCAGACAGCCAGCGACTGGCCGGTGCCCGGTACCAACTACGTGAAGTACTACCTGGACGGTGGGTCATCGTCATGGCCGGGAGATGGGAAGAGAAGCGACTTTGGGAAGCTGTCGACCACCGCGCTCGCGGCCGAAACGACAAGAACGTACTCGGCGGAGGTAAACGTCGGCGCAGATGCCTGCTGGGGGTCCGGCGTCTCATTCGTGACCGAGCCACTGACCAGCGACACAATGCTTGCTGGCTACATCAAGCTGGCCACGTGGGTGTCGTCGACCTCATCAGACATGGATATCGTCGCGTCGGTGCGAGTCATGAACGCGAACAACGAGGAGGTGACCTACGCCCTGCAGCCCAACGACGGTTACTATCCGGCCGGCTTGGGATGGCTCAAGGTGTCGCACCGAAAGTTCGACGAGGAGCGTTCGACGATCTTCCGGCCGTATCACACGCATCTGAAGGCCGACTACGCCCCACTGAAATCACCGAGCGACATCGTGCCCGTCGAGGTCGAGTTTTGGCCGATGACGGCACTGATCAAGAAAGGACAGCGCATCAGGCTCGACGTACAGCCAGCTGACGGTTGCAGTCACGGGAACCGCGGCGCGTACGATGCCAGCTATCATAAAGGCGCATCCAACACGATCTACAGTGGTCCGTCGCACCAGTCGTACTTGCAGCTCCCGGTGATTTCGGCAAAACAGTGAGCATCGCAAGCTGGCGGTGGCGCTGAGGGCGACACGCACGCGGCCCTCAGCGCGTGACGGTCTCCGCGGATGAGCCCCTGAGGGTTCGACGTTGCAGCCGCCGGATCGGCCATCGTTCTGCCTGGGTTCTGAGCGTCCTTTGCACGTCTGCCCTGCTGCTCGCTCCCTGGCGCGCGTCAGCCGAGGAACGCGCCGCCAGCCTCGATCCCCTCACGCCCTTGGGCAGTATCGACAAGACAGCTGGAGCACCGTGGACGGCTCGCCCCAGAACAGCGTCTTCACGATCGCGCAGGCGAAAGAAGGCTATCTCTGGCTCGGCACGCAGGAAGTCCTATGACCAATTTTGACGGAAACGAAACGTAACAGGGATAGTCGTCTCTTGGCCGCCTCCCGACTGTTGCTCATCAGTCGAAATTCGTCGCAAAGCGGACAGAGTCTATCACCTTACGCCTTGGTATTAAGTGAATATGGCAGTCATGTAAGGTCTGGCACCAGCAATTCGGCATGCAGAGTGCTATTAACCTGCGATTCGCGCAGTTGGGCACCACTCCCTGAATTCAATCGTTTAGCAACTCGTAGCTCCGTCAGGTTCCCAGGCGTGAGTGCGCGAGATGGGATAGCAAGTATGGATAAACCACACAAAAAGCTCGATGACTTGTCGCAGCAGTTGGGTTTTATTACGGAGAAGGCCAGGGCCGAGGTTGACGGACCTCTGACGCGGGTCGACAAGATGCTATATCGGCTTTACCAATCGAAAAAGAGTGTCGCTTCGCCAAAATAACAGCGTGGCCGTGACAGCGGGAGAGCGAGGCAGGGTCTTTTACGACCTCTCGACCTTCCGATTTCCCGGTCGTTTGCTCTTCCCCCTCTCGACCTCCCGCCCTCTCGATTTCACGTATCCGACGGCTGCGTCAGCGCTTAACGCTGACGGTGCTCAGACCCAGCCCAGCTTGCCTTCGACCGCTTTGCGTCCTGACGGCGTTGCCATGATCACCATCACGGTGCCGGCGCGCAGCAGGTGCGACGAATCGGGATTGAATACCCACTTGTTCTGTTCGCGCAGCGCGACGACGAGGTGATCGCGCCCCTTGACGTTGAGTTCGCCGATCGGCGTTTCCGGAAATCCCGACGGCACGACGATCTCCTCGACGCGCAGGTTTTCCTCGGATTTGAGCATTTCGTCGAGGAACGACACCACATGCGGCCGGATCATCGCCGAGACGATGCGCAACCCGCCGGTGAAATCGGGAGAAATGATGATATCGGCGCCGGCCTTGCGGATCTTCGGAAAGTTGCGCACTTCGTGGCAGCGCGCCACCACCCGCACCGCCGGACTGAGCTGCTTGGCGCTCAAGCTGATGACAAGGTTCTTGTTGTCGTCGCCGGTGACCGCGAATACACCGCTCGCGGTTTCGATGTGCGCCTTCTGCAGGATTTCGTCGTCGCACGCGTCGGCATGGATGTACGTCTGCTCGGGATGTCGTTCGAGATACAAATTAATGCTGTGGATGTCTTCGTCGATCATGACAAAAGGCCGGCGGGTCGCCGCGAGTTCGTTGGCGACGTTGCGCCCGACGCGCCCGACGCCGCAGATGATGTAGTGATTCTTGAGACGGTGCATGTGCTTTTCCATCTTTCTTCTCCACAGCGTTTCGTTGATCTTGCCTTCGAGCAGATATGCAGTAACCGCCGACAGCAAATAGGTCGATACGCCAATGCCGGCGAACCCGATAAAAACCGTGAACATCCGTCCGGCCGGACTTTGCGACAGGTCGATGACCTCGTAGAATCCGATCGTCGCTACGGTGAGGAACGTCATGTAGAAGCAGTCGGTCCACGAGTACTGCGGGCCGCCGATGATGCGATAGCCGATGGTGCCGATCACCATCACTGCGGCAAGCGCGATGAACGACCACAGAAAGCCGCTGTAGATGCGCCGCGACGCGGGGTCGTGCGCGGATTCCAAATGCATGCGGAGTCGTGGGCTGCCGGGCACGGTCAATACTCGACCGGAACCGGGTCGAGGCTGCGCCACATGTACCACGTCGCGACCGAGCGCCACGGCAGCCAGCGCTTGGCGATCGAATTCATTTTGAGCTTGGATAATGGCCGGCCGCGGTTGTAATGCAGGCTCATCGCGCGCTGCAGCCCGATGTCGTCGACCGGCAGCACGTCGGGGCGCGTCATGTAGAAGATCAGAAACATCTCGGCGGTCCAGCGGCCGATGCCGCGCACTTGCGTGAGTTCAGCGATCAATTCGTCGTCGGTCATCTGCTCCCAGCGCTTGACGTCGAGCCGCTTCTCGACGAAGTGCCGCGCCAGGTCATGCAGATAGGCGACCTTGCTGCGCGACAGCCCGCAAGTACGCAATATTTCGATGTCGTGGGCGTGAATGACTTCAGGCCGGACCGCCGGTACTGCGGCAATGAGTTTCCGCCACACGCTTTCCGCGGCTTTCACCGAAATCTGCTGGCCGACGATCGAGCGCGCCAGCGTATTGAACGCGTCGCCGCGCGAGCGCAGCGTGAGGCCGTGCGATTGGGCCACGATCCTGCGTATCACCGCGTCGCGCTCGGACAGCTCGCGCGTCGCCCGCTTCCAGTAACCCGGGGTGGTCATGATGCCGGTGTGCTCCGGTTCATTCTGAACTGCCGCCGGCGGCGCCACTTATGCACGGCGTACCAGCGCCACGTCCAGCGTACGACGAAGTATCCAACCACGCTCAACAGCAGCGCCAGCAGCGGCAGGCCGATGAGCAGAGGTTTGCCGATCGACGTCAGCCAGTCGAGCGCTTCCGGCAGCCATTCGCTGAAGCCTTTGCCCTCGAGACTGAACGCGAGTGGTGGCACCGTGCCGCCGCTTTCCAGTAACGCCAGTTGCCCAAGTTTGAACGCGGCAAAGTAAAGCGGCACGATGGTGAATGGATTCGAATAGAGCGTGACGATGACCGCAATTGGCAGGTTGACGCGAAAACCCATCGCGAGCAGCGCCGCCGCGGAAAACTGCACCGGGTTGCTGCCGGGAATCAGCCCGGCAAACATGCCGACCGCGACGCCGCCCGCGACCGAGCGGCGGTGCAAATGCCACAGATTATGGTGCTGGAGCCATGAGCCGAATCTCGCGACGCAGGGGTTCGCGCTGACTGCGGCGTGACTCGGCAGGTATTTCCTGAAAAACTTGCGGGGCATAGGTCGGGGACCGGGAAACGGACAAGTATTCTACCGAAAATCGTCCCTCGGCCTGCCGTGTGGTGCGTTAAGCCATGAACGACCTTGCCAGGCGAATCGCTCATGCGACTTTACGTTGTTTGCTTCGCCGCCGGCGTGTGGTGGCTGCAAGTGCAGTCGCAACTGCCGACGCCTCGCTGGTACTGGCTCGCCGCGCCGCTGGGGCTGGTGGCGTTGCTGGCGGCGCAGCCGTCGCCGCGGCTGTTGCGCGCCACGCAGCTCGTGCTGGCTGCGGGGTGTTGCGCGGCGTGCGGGATCCTGTGGGCCGCGTGGCTCGCCGGGCAGCGCCTCGACGATGCGCTGCCCGTGCCGTGGGAAGGGGCGGACATCCAGCTCGTCGGCGTCGTTGCGGCCATGCCGCAGCCGTACGAGCGCAGCTTGCGTTTCGAATTCGACGTCGAGCGCGTGCTGACGCCGGAAGCCGTGGTTCCCGCCCATATTGCGTTGTCGTGGTGGGGCAGCCCGGCGCGCGACGATAAGCCGGCGACGTTGCCCGAACTGCACGCGGGCGAGCGCTGGCAGCTCACGGTGCGGCTGCGCCGGCCGCATGGCACGCTCAATCCGCACGGATTCGATTACGAAGCGTGGCTGCTCGAGCGCAATATCCGCGCCACCGGTTACATCAGGCCCGGCGGCGGCAGCGGCCGTGTCGCCGACCTGGTGATGAGGCCGCAGTATCTGGTCGAGCGCGTGCGCGAAGCTGTCCGCAGCCGCATTCAGTCTGCGCTCGTTGACGCGCCGTATGCCGGCGTGCTTGCCGCGCTTGCGATCGGCGACCAGCGCGCCATCACGCAATCGCAATGGCAGACCTTCACGCGCACCGGCGTCAATCATCTGATGAGCATTTCGGGCCTGCACGTGACAATGATTTCGGGCCTGTTGTTCGCGCTTGCTTATTACCTGTGGCGCCGCAGCGCGCGGCTGACACTGTGGCTGCCGGCACGCAAGGCGGCTGCGGTTGCGGGCCTTGCGGCGGCGCTCGCCTATGCGTGGCTGGCGGGTTTCGAGGTGCCGGCGCAACGCACCGTCTATATGCTGGCGGTGGTCGCGGTTGCGCTGTGGATGGGGCGGCTGACATCGGCATCGGTGGTGTTGAGCGCAGCGCTGTTTACCGTGCTGGTGATCGATCCGTGGGCGGTGCTGGCGCCGGGGTTCTGGCTGTCGTTCGGCGCGGTGGCGCTGATCCTGCTGGTGTCGACGGGCAGGATCGCGCAGCCGCACTGGTTGCCTGCGTGGGCGCGTGTGCAGTGGGCGATGACGCTGGGACTGGTGCCGTTGCTGCTGGCAATGTTCCAGCAGGTATCGCTGGTGTCGCCGCTCGCCAATGCCATCGCCATTCCGGTCGTGAGCCTGGTGGTGGTGCCGCTCACCTTGATCGGAGTGGTGCTGCCGTTCGATCTGGTGCTGCAGCTGGCGCATACGATAATGGCATGGTGCGGAGCGCTGCTGGAATGGATGAGCGCGCTGCCGGTCGCGGTGTGGCAGCAGCACGCGCCGCCGGTGTGGTCAGTGGCGGCGGCGCTGCTCGGCGTATTGTGGTTGCTGCTGCCGCGCGGATTTCCGGCGCGCTGGATCGGTGCGGCGGCATTGCTGCCGTTGTTTCTGATTGAGCCCCCGTCAATTGCGGCAGGCGATCTGTGGCTCACCGTGCTCGACGTGGGGCAGGGGCTCGCGGTGGTTGCGCGAACCCGCAATCATGCGCTGCTTTACGATGCCGGCCCCGCGTTCGGCCCGCAGATCGACAGCGGCAATCGCATCATCGTGCCGTATCTGCGCGCGGCCGGCTTGCGTGATTTGTCGGGGATGGTGGTCAGTCACAGCGATACCGACCACAGCGGCGGCGCCCATTCGGTGCTGCAGGCGGTTCCGGTTGGCTGGCTGCTGTCATCGCTGCCCGACGACCACCCGCTGCTGGCTCAAGCCGCGTCGCCGCGCAGGTGCGAAGCGGGCGAGCGCTGGCAGTGGGACGGCGTCGGTTTCGAGGTGCTGCACCCGGCGCGGGAAAACTATGCGCGCGAAAAGTTCCGCAGCAACGACCGCGGTTGCGTGATCCGCCTCAGTACGGCGGGCGCGAGCGTGCTGCTGACTGCCGACATCGAGCAGAAATCGGAGCGCGAGTTGCTGGCTGGCGTTCCCGACAAGCTGCGCACCCAGGTGCTGCTGGTGCCGCACCACGGCAGCCGTACCTCGTCGTCGCCGCAGTTCGTCGAGCAGGTCAATCCCGACATCGCAATAGTCACCGCCGGCTATCGCAACCACTTCGGGCACCCGAAGGACGACGTGCTCGACCGCTACCGCGCGCTCGGCAGCCGCATTTACCGCACCGATTACGACGGCGCGCTGCTGCTTACGATTGCCCGTGATGGCGAAATCAATGTGCAGCGCTATCGCGCGCTGTATCGGCGCTACTGGCACGCGCCGCTCGAGAATCCCGATCTGCTCGATGACGAATGCAGTCATGCCGGGTGCGATGTATCGGGTGCAAGTGCATTGCTTCAATGATCGTGTTGTAAAATCGGCAAACTACTTCACGTAATCTGCATGCGGCGGCGATACCGCAATCTTACCGTGCTTTACGTAAATGACTTACATCGCCCGGCCCTCACCCCTAGCCCCTCCCCCGGGAGGAGAGGGGAACGTCGAGCGGAAATGGTTTGTCAACCATTTCCGGAATACTTAGTAAGGCTAACGACCGATGGTCCACGCAACACACTTGAAACTCGTAACCCAGTTCGGTGACGGCCGCATCGCCGGCTGGCTGGCTGAGTTCGGCGTTGATTACGCCGAGCCGGATCTCGCGCTGCTCAAACGCGTGCTCGAGTGGATTGCGCTGCAGGCCGCCGATCACACGCTGAAAAGCGGCGAGGCGCTGCTGCCGCACGCGCTCAGCACGGCATTGATACTGCGCGAGTTCAAGCTCGATGCCGAGTGTCTTGCAGCCAGCCTGCTCGCTCATGTGGCCATCACGCATGATGCAGTGCTCGCGATGCGCGACAAGTTCGGCGCGCGCGCTGCCGAGCTTGCAGAGGGCGCAGCGCGCATGGCGATGATCGAAAACCTGAGCAGCCGTGCAGCGCGCACCGGCGAACAGGCGGCGCAGATGGAAGGCCTGCGCAAGATGCTGCTGGCGATGGCGCAGGACGTGCGCGTGGTGCTGATCAAGCTCGCCGATCACACCCAGACCATGCGGTTCGTGGTCAAGTGCGACGACGTGGAGTTGCGTCACGACATGGCGCGGCTCGCGCTCGACATCTTCGCGCCGCTCGCCAACCGGCTTGGCGTGTGGCAGCTCAAGTGGGAACTCGAAGACCTGGCATTGCGCATCCTCGAACCCGACAGCTACAAGCGCATCGCCAAACTAATCGACGAGAAGCGCGGCGACCGTGAATGTTACATCGACGAGGTGATCGCGAGTCTGCGCGAGGAACTCGCGCGCTCTGAAATCAAGGCCGAGATCAGCGGCCGCCCCAAGCACATTTACAGCATCTATAACAAGATGCGGCGCAAGGGCGTCGATTTCGACGCGATAAACGACGTGCGTGCGGTGCGCGTGCTGGTCGACGATATCAAGGATTGCTACGCCGCGCTCGGCAGCGTGCACAGCCTGTGGACGCCGCTGCCGAAGGAGTTCGACGATTACATTGCCAAGCCCAAGAGCAACGACTACCGTTCGCTGCACACCGCGGTGATCGGGCCCGAGGGCAAGTCGCTCGAAATCCAGATCCGCACCTTCGACATGCACCGGCACGCCGAACTCGGCATCGCTGCGCACTGGCGCTACAAGGAAGGCTCGCGCCGCGATTCGGGTTACGACCAAAGAATCGCGTGGCTGCGCCAGATCGTCGCATGGAAGGACGAGGTCGCCGATGCCGGCGAGCTTGCCGCGCAGTTCAAAAGCGAACTGTTCGAGGACACAATTTACGTGCTGACGCCCCAGGGCAGGGTGATCGATCTGCCGCAGGACGCAACGCCGATCGATTTCGCGTATCACGTGCACAGTGACCTCGGCCATCGCTGCCGCGGCGCCAAAGTCGACGGCGCGATGGTGCCGCTCAGCAGGCCGCTGAAGAACGGCCAGCAGGTCGAGATCATCGCGGCGAAGCAGGGTGGGCCGAGCCGTGACTGGCTCAATCCCGCGCTCGGTTTTCTCAAAAGCGCCGGAGCGCGCGTCAAGGTCAGGCAGTGGTTCAACCGCCAGAACTACGAAGTCTCCGTGGCGCAGGGGCGCGACATCGTCGACAGGGAATTGCAGCGGCATGGCATGACCGGCATCAACCTCGACAAGCTCGCGCAGCAATTCGAGTTCGACAAGCTCAACGATTTCCTGGCCGAGGTCGGGCGCGGTGAGATCGGGCCACGCCAATTGCAGACCGCGCTGCGCGCCGACGAAACGACGCCGGCCGCTGCCGACGAACAGCCGATTGTCAGGAAGCCGCGCGCCCAGCCGGGCGGCATATTGGTGGTCGGCGTCGACAGGCTGCTCACGGTGCCGGCCAAATGCTGCAAGCCGGCGCCGCCGGATCCCATTATCGGCTTTGTTTCGCGCGGCCGCGGCGTGACCATACATCGCAAGGGCTGTGCCAACGTCGCGCGCCTGAATACCGAGCGACTGGTCGCTGCGGATTGGGGCGCGTCGCCTGAGGCGACTTTCCCGGTCGATATCGTGATTGACGCGAACGACCGCACCGGCTTGCTGCGCGACATTACCGAGATCCTGTCGCGCGAGCGCATCAACGTCACCGCGACCAACAGCGCGAGCCGCGACGCGGCGGCGCGCATGCTGCTCACGGTCGAGATCAACAACCTCCATCAGTTGAATCGGGTGCTGGCGCTGATACGCGACGTGCCGGGGGTGGCGCGCGCGGCACGTCTTCAACCGCCTGTTTAGCCACAGGGGGCACAGAGAAGAACCGAAGAGGTTTCAATCAGTAAGGTTGAGCGTGAGGCCGGTGATCGGCAGGCCGCTGAATTCGGAAGTCCAGGTTTCTCCGGCCCTGATCGGCAGCGCGGTAGTCAGCGTGCCGGTGGTGATCACCTCGCCGGTGCGAGCGCATCAAACTTCGGCTGCGTGCCGAGGATGTCGGCGAGGAATGCGAGTGCCAGCGCCGGATGATCGAGTGCGTTGCTGCCGACACCGCGGTCTTTGACTTCATCGTTGCACTTCAGGGCGACCTGGCAATCGCGAATCTGACCGACGAGTTTTGTGATTTCAGTCGTTTTAATCGGATACGGCTCGCCGACGATCAAGCGCCAGTGAAACGAGAAATCCGCCGCCGAATCGGCGGGGATGAATTTCCAGTTCGTGAAATGGCAGTCGACGATCTCGAAGCTCGGCGCAAGCCATTCGATCGATTGCAGTACCGCTGCCGGGTCCTCGCAGCCGGCAGGTACTGGCGCGCGCAGCCTGAATGCGAGCTCCGGTTCTATCCTTGGCGCGACACTGCCGCGCAAAGATACTGACGCCTTATTGTTCTTCGCATAAATCAGCGTGCTGTCGTAGACGTGCGCCCAGATCGGCGAGGTCGCGCCGTATTCGGCCCAGATATTGCGATTGGTGAAGCCGACCTTGCGGCCGACGCAGCGCTCGCCGCGCGCGCGGCGCAATTTGACGATTTCGGCGGCGACGTCATATGCCGCAGCCCAATCGAAACCCGGATCACGTTCGGCGATCGCCGGGATCAGTCGTCCGTGATCGTAGGCATCGAGCAATTCACGTGCGATGGATTGTGAGCTAGACAAAATATTCCCTCATAAGCGGTCATGTTTTCTCCAGTGATATTGCGGGCAGATAGGCGGCCGCCGGTGCGGAGCATCACACTATATTGTGCACCCCGGTTGGCGGCAACCCGGACTGGGCCGAGTGCGAGGCAACGCCATGATTTATTTGAACCACTGGGCCGAAACGGGTAGAATTCATCGCTTTCAGGCGCGTAGCTCAGCTGG
>PLYS01000369.1 GCA_003153455.1 Betaproteobacteria bacterium
TGGGGATCGGCGACGATCATTACCAACAAACTGCAGGGAGTCTCCCCGCTCGACTACCATGATTTTACCTTGCTCGGCGCGTATGCAACTTTTTTCCCGATTGTTATTGGCTCCACCAAGAGCCAGGTCAAATTCAACACCATCCAGGAGGCCATCGCTTATGCCAAGGCCAATCCCGGAAAAATCAACATGTCGGTTGCAGGTGTTGGGCAGAGCTGGTGGGTCGCCGCCATGGCCTTCCTTGGCGGAACAAACCTCAACATGACTACGATTCCTCAGCCGGGCACCGGTGCCATGGTCGTTACCGCCGTCGCAGGCGGGCACGCCGAACTTGGGGTCGCGGCCCTGGCCTCGGCAAAGAGCATGATCGAGAGCGGACAGGTCAAGTTTCTGGCGACCCTGGGCGATGGGCGGGCTCCCGCACCGTATGACAAGATACCCACCGTGAGAGAACTGGGATACGACGTGAGCTGGGAGTCGAGCAATTTCGTGATGGGACCACCCAAGTTGCCAAAGGAAATCGTCGCGATCCTGACCAGTGCCATCGAGAAGGCGGCAAAGGACCCAGAGTTCATCAAATTCGTCAGTGAGAGAAACGCCCGCTGGGAATGGATTCCCCCCGAGCAGGTCGTCGCTTCGTATGATAAGCGCCGGGATACCGTGCGGGAGATCATGCGCAAAGCCGGAATATTGAAAGAAGCAAAATAGTCCTTTATGGCGCAACGAAACTCCGTCGGCGTCGTCGGCCTTGGCAGGATGGGAGGCCCGGTCGCGCAGCGGCTCAGGCAGTCGGGGTTTCCGCTCATGGTGTGGGACGTTGTCCCCGCCTGCCGCAAGCCCTTCGAAAACAAAGACAACATACGCGTTGCGACCCCCGGCGAGATAGCCGAGGAATGTGCAGTCATCTTCTTCGTCGTCCCGTCCTCGCAGGAAATAGCGGAGTGCCTCAACGGGAAAGACGGCGTCCTTCAGCATGCGCGGAAGGGTCTCGTCATCTGCGACCTCACCACCTCTGATCCCGTCGAAACATGCAAGCTCGCGCGCCGCGCCGGCCGTCGCGGCATTCACTACATAGACGCCGGCATGAGCGGGGGGCCGGCCGGCATTCTCGCGGGAAAGCTCACTCTTATGATCGGAGGCGATGCCAAGGTCCTTTCCCGGATCAAGCCATACTTAGCCCCCTTTGTGGAAAATATTTTCCATCTCGGCCCTCTGGGCTCGGGCCACGCAATGAAGCTCATCCACAACATGGTGCTTCACACCATCTTCCTCGCCACCTGTGAAGGCGCCCGCCTCGCCGAACGGATGGGGATGAAGGTCGCCGACATGATCGACGTTTTCAACGTCTCCACCGCCTTCAGCTACGCGAGCCGCCACCGCTTTCCGAACAACATTCTCAACGGTTCGTGGAACGCTCAGGCGCGCATCTACAATCCCTGGAAGGATGTCGGCCTCGCCGTTCGTCTTGCCCGCAAGTGTGGCGCTGACGTCGAGCTTGGTGCACGCACCTACGCATTTCTCGAGAAGGCCGTAGCGCGGGGGATGATCGAGGAGGATTACTCGCTGCTGTTTCGGGATTTCGAGAAGATCAAGAAGAGCAAGGCTTGATGTCCTGCCGTTGCATTTCCCCTTTTTCAGAGCTTCGTGTCCTCCTCGACCGTGAGTGCAATTTTCTCCCCAAAATGGGGAGCTATGAATTTATAGGCCAGAAATGCCGCTGCCAGGACCAGTAACGTGATGGATAGCGGCCGATTCGCGATAAGAGATACGTCTCCGTGGAACATCATCAACGTCTGACGAAGACTGTTTTCCGTGGTTGGACCCAATACCACGCCGATGATAAAAGGGGCGATCGGATATTTCCACTTGGTCAGGAAAAATCCAATGAAACCCGATGCGATCATCACCCAGACATCGAAGAGGGAGTTTCTTACACTGTAGACACCGACCAGGCAGATCAGGCAGATGATGGGCATCAGGATCTGAGGCCGGATCACGGCAATCCTCGCGAAAAGCCCCACGAGCGGCAGGTTGAGGATCAGGAGCATGAAATTTCCAAGATACATGGCCGCGATAAACGTCCAGAAAACGTCCGGATTGTTTATGAAGAGCATGGGACCTGGCTCCACATTGTGCATCCTGAGCCCCGCCAGCATGATTGCGCTCGGCGCCGCAAAGGGGATTCCCAGGGTGAGCAGCGGGATCATCGAACCCATTACCGCGCTGTTGTTGGCAGCCTCCGGCGCCACCACGCCTTCAACCGCTCCATGTCCGAATTCCTCGGGAGTTCTGGATATTCTTTTTTCGAGCGAATAAGCGACAAACGTGGAAATCACCGTGCAGGGCCCGGGCAATAACCCGACGAAAAAACCCAGGATCGAACCCCGTATCGTCGGATTGACCGAGCGCTTGATTTCCTCCCTGGAGGGATAGAGATCGTTCAGGCGGATTCTTCTGACCTCAGGTTTCACATACTTTTCAACGGCGATGTTGAGGATTTCAGAGATGCCAAAAAGCCCCATGGCAATCGGCAGGAAATCTATGCCCTGCATCAGCGTTTCCGTACCAAAAGTGAAACGAGGATAGCTGTCCATGGGAGTGATGCCGATGGTGCTGATAAAGAGCCCGCAGACTATCATCAACGCCCCTTTAAGCGGCGCGCTGGCGGAGAGATTGGATAGGAGGACAAAGGCAAGTATCATAAAGCAGAGGAATTCGGGCGGACCGAAAGCGAGAGCGGCATTCCCCAGCAGCGGCGCGAAAAACTGCAGCCCCAGAATCCCGAACGTGCCTGCAATGAAGGATGCTACCGCGACCAGCGCCAACGCCGAACCTGCCCTGCCTTTCTTGCACATCTGGTAACCGTCGAGGCAGGTCACCACACTCGCTGCCTCTCCCGGGATGTTGACCAGAATCGAGGTGGTCGAACCGCCATACATGGCGCCGTACCAAACGCCAGTCATCATGATCAGACCGGTGGTCGGCCCATACGTCATGGTAAAGGGCAGCATCAATGCCATGGTCGCCGTAGGCCCCAGACCGGGCAGCACGCCGACGATGGTGCCTATCAAAGCGCCTATGAAACAGGCGGTCAGATTCACCACCGTGAAGGAATTGGCAAACCCGTTCAGCAGAAGATTCAGGCCTTCCATATTCACTCCTCTTTAGCCCAGGATCCCTCGTGGCAGATCGATGTACAGCCAATAATCGAACAGCATATAAAGAAACAGAGCCGTTCCGCCGGACACGGCCAGTGGCTTTATCCATCCCTCGAGCTTTAGAATCTTGCAAAACGCATAGGTGGCGAGCAGGGTAACCGTGACATAACCCAGGAGCGGCATCGCGACCACCCACAGGCAGAATGTCGCCGCCATGAATGCAAACGTTTTAGCGCTCTCTCCATCAAGCACGGATCTGCCGCCTTCAGACCTCAAATCCGCCAGCAGAGTGAAAAAAGAAAAAATGGCAATTGCCGCTCCGAGAAATACCGGATACAACCCTGGTCCTGGACGCTCGAGGCTGCCAAAACCGTAATCGATCGATACGACGGTGATGACAATACCCAGAACCATCAGAAAAACATCAAAGCACGTTTCCAGTCTGAATTTAGGCGCCTTCTGCATGCCTGCTCCTCTCGCTGCCGCGCGAACTTGCTGCTGAAGCGCGAGTGCGTTCGACGCTCCGTCGGCGCAGACGATATCACATCAGCGCAGCATTGACGCGTTTCGGGGCAGGAATTACACTGTCCGCGAATCTCACGTCCTTTCGTTGTATTCAAGATCAAGGGGGAAATGCCATGCATCGCTTCGTTCTTGTGTGCGCGCTGCTTGCGGCCGCCATCGCCATTGCGCCGGCTGCTCATAGCCAGAACTACCGTTCCGAATACAAGCTCTCCACGGTGCTGCCATCGAGCTACCCCTGGGGCAAGGCCGGCGAGCGCTGGGCCGAGCTTGTCAAGGAGAAAACCCACGGCCGCATCAACATCAAGATGTACCCGGGAATGAGCCTCGTCGGCGGTGATCAGACCAAGGAGTTTTCCGCGCTGCGCCAGGGCGTGATCGATCTGGCGATTGGTTCGACGATCAACTGGTCGCCGCAGGTCAGGCAGCTCAATCTCTTCTCGCTGCCGTTCCTGATGCCCGACTACAAGGCGATCGACGCGCTCACGAAGGGCGAAATCGGCAGGGAGATTTTCGGCATACTCGAGAAAGCCGGCGTAGTGCCGCTCGCCTGGGGCGAAAATGGTTTCCGCGAATTATCGAACTCCAAGGGCGTGGTCGCCTCGCCCGCCGACATGAAAGGCAAGAAATTCCGCGTGGTCGGCTCTCCGATCTTCATCGATACCTTCACTGCGCTCGGCGCCAATCCGACCCAGATGAGCTTTGCCGACGCGCAGCCGGCGCTTTCCACCGGCGCCGTCGACGGGCAGGAGAATCCGCTTTCCGTATTCGTCGCCGCAAAGATGTGGACGCTCAATCAGAAATTTCTCACGCTGTGGGGTTACACCGCCGATCCCCTGATCTTCGTAGTCAACAAGGAAGTGTGGGAATCATGGACGCCCGCCGACCGCGAAGCCGTACGGCAGGCGGCGGTCGAGGCCGGGGCTGAAAATGTCGTCGCGGCGCGCAAGGGGATTGCGGGCGCCGACATGGAAGTCCTCAAACAGATCGAGGCGCAGGGAGTCACCGTCACTCGCCCGAAGCCGGATCAGCTCAAGGCGTTCCAGGCGGCGAGCAAACCGGTCTATGACAAGTGGGCCGCACAGATCGGCCTCGACCTCGTGAAAACCGCGGAAACGTCGATTGCAAAACGCTGATGCCGGAGCCGTTTGAAGCGCCCACGGGGGAGCAGCAACCGCTCCCCCGTTCTGTTTCGATCGAGCGGTTCGTGCTCGCGCTGGTGATGGCGCTGCTTTGCGTCATCACGATGGGCAACGTGGTGGTGCGTTATTTCACCAACATCTCGTTCGCGTTCACCGAGGAAATCTCGGTATCGCTGATGGTGGTGATGACGCTGGTCGGCGCCTCGACTGCTTTCTACCGCAACAAACACATCGCGATCCTGTTCGTGGTGGACCGCTTGCCGGCGCGCGCGCGCGAGCGCTTCGGATTGTTCAGCCTCGCCGCGTGCACGCTCATGTTCGGCCTGCTCACGTGGTACGGCGCGCGTATGGCGTGGGATGACTTCCGCTTCGATGTGACCTCCCCCGCGCTCGGCGTGCCGCAATGGTTTTACAGCGTGTGGCTGCCGCTTATATCGCTGTTGATCGTGATACGGCTCGCGAGTTTGATACGGCGTCACCTTAAGCGTGCGTAACAGAATGCGCTTAAGTTGTCCCCTCACCCTAACCCTCTCCCCCGCACACGGGGGCGAGGGGATTCGTTTTGCGGAGAGGAACTGACGGCCGTGGACTGGATCCTCTTCGGCGTTTTTGTGTTCCTCATGCTCTCCGGCGTGCCGCTCGCGGTAACGCTGGGTCTCGCGGGCACTGCGGTGATCATGCTCGGCGGACTCGGCACCATGTCGCTGCCGACCAACGTGTATACGGGAATAGCAAAATATCCGCTGCTCGCGATTCCGGTATTCGTGCTTGCCGGGTTGATACTCGAACGCGCGGGAGTCGCAGGCTCGATCGTGCGTTTCGCATCGAGCATCGTCGGCCAGCGCCGCGGCGGACTCGCGGCCGTGGCGGTGCTGGTTGCGATGATACTGGGAGGCATCTCGGGCTCGGGTCCGGCCGACTCCGCTGCCGTCGGTGCAGTGATGTTGCCGTCGATGTTGCGCGCGGGTTATCCGAAGCCGTTCATCGCGGCGCTCATTGCAGCGGCTGGCTCGACCGACATCCTGATTCCGCCGTCGATCGCTTTCATCATCTACAGCCTGCTGGTGCCGCAAGCTACCGTGCCCGCTCTGTTTGCCGCCGGCATGATCCCGGGGATACTTTCCGGTTTCACGCTGATCGCGGTTGCGTCGTGGTTATCCGTACGCAACAATTTCGAGGCGGAACACCACGAAGCGAGACCGCCGTTCTGGCGCAGTCTCAAAGAGGCATTCTGGGGATTGGCGGCGCCGGTGATCATTCTCGGCGGCATGCGCAGCGGCTGGTTTACTCCGACCGAAGCCGCGGTGGTCGCCGCGTTCTATGGCTTTTTCGTCGGCGTCTTCATCTATCGCTCGCTAAGCTGGCGCGATATCATCGAGTCGCTTGCGGAATCCGCGGAAATCTCGGCCGTCATTCTGCTCGTCGTTGCACTGGCCAGCGTTTTTGCCTACGCGAGCAATACCCTCGGCACCTTCGACCATCTCGCCAGTGCACTCGTCGGCACCGGCACATCGGAAGTCGTAGTGCTGCTCGGCATCACGCTGCTCCTTCTGATCGCAGGCATGTTCCTCGACGCGATATCGATTTACTTCATTTTCCTGCCGCTGCTGCTGCCGATCGCCGCGCACTTCAACTGGAACCTGGTTTGGTTCGGAGTCATCATCACGATGAACCTCGCGATCGGCCAGTTTCACCCGCCTCTCGGCGTCAATTTGATGGTGACCTGCCGCTTGTCCGGTGTATCGATGGAGTCGACGATACCGTGGGTCATCTGGATGGTGATCGCGATGACGGGCACGATGCTGCTCGTCACGTTCGTGCCGGAAATCGCGCTGTGGTTGCCGCGCACACTTGGCTATGTCGATTAGCTGCGCGAGTGACATCGCTTCGCTGGTGACGAGTGACGAAGTCAGACCGCGATGGCGCCGCAATCGCGAGCAGGGGATACTGTGAACACGACGGGGCAGAAATGAGCGATTCGATAGCCAGCTACGGCGGCCCACTTGCGTTCAAGGTGCTGCAAGGGGAAGGTCGATCACCCGTGCTTGCTGATTGCCAGGGGCGTGACGTATTCAAAGTCGAGGCGCGGCAGTTGGTGGGGCATCAAAGAGAGGCCGTCGTTACCGAAGGGGCATCAGGCAGCGCATGGCGCGTCACTTCGGATGAAGGGGTTCACCTCAAGGGCACCGATCTCGCGCCATTTCCGTTCGGGTTCTTCAATGCCGGTCTGCAGGGTGATCTGTTTCATCGCATCCGCTGCGGCGCGACTGCGGGCGGGATCCTACTCGACGGACTTGAAATCGACCTCGCTAATGAGTATTGGCTCACGGGTTCCTTCGCGCTGGGCACAGGGCAGGGGCACGCAGAGCCGACGCAGGTCGAAGTGAGGCTGCACAGCACGGCATCGAATGAGGTCATTTCGAATCTCGTCAGCGATGCGGTCGCAGCATCGCCGGCGATGGCGTTGTTGCGCACTCCGCTCACCAATACTTTTGCCCTCTATATCAATGGCCGGCGGCGGGTAGTGGAAGGCGTGGCCAATTCGATCGCGCCAGACGCGCGGGATCCATTTGAGGTCTACCCAAGCGTGCCGCGACCTCTGAATACGGGGGGCGCACGACAGTACCTGATCGAGAAGACCGGACGCCGTCAGGAGGGCGCCCCGGCGCTGGCGCCGGCCGGCACCACGACACGCATCGTGCGCAAAGTCAAAGGCAAGGGCCGTCTCGTTGACCCCGCAGGGTTGACCGAAATCGAGACCTGGCTCGAATATCCGGGAGCGAGTCATTTTGTTTTCCGTACTGACGAGGGAGTGTCTGACTGCGCTCCATCAGGACTCGCGTTGTTGTCGGCGGGAATTGCGTTTTGTTACATGACGCAGTTGGAGCGATACGTCGAGAATATGAAGCTGCCCATCCACGGCGCACGGCTGGTGCAATACAGCCCCTACGCGCTGGTGGCGGGGTCGCGCGGCGGACATTTGACGGCGATAGCCGAGCCTATCGATACGCATCTGTTTTTGAATGGGGAGGCGCCAGATGAAACGCATGCGAACCTGCTCATGATGGCCGCGCGCACCTGCTATCTCCATGCGACGGCAACCGCGGTGCTTGCGCCGAGGCTGCGCCTTGGGAATCTCTGAATGGCGGAATTCGCCGCTTGATGAGCATGTAACGCTCACTGCGCCGAGTCAACGCTGATGTTCGCATCCTTGATCAGCTTACTCCAGGTTTGCAGGTCAGCGCGGATGATGTCGCCGAAGCCCTGCGGCGTGGAAGTGCCCGTCTCGAGGCCGTTGACCTGAAAGCGCTGGATGACTTCGGGTGTCTCCATGATCTTGTTGAGCACGACGTTAAGCCTCTCGACGATTGCCTTCGGCGTGCCGGCAGGCGCGACCACGCCCCACCACGCGGGGTTGCTGAATCCCGGCACAGTCTCGGCGATGGTTGGAATTTCGGGAGCTGCTCTCAATCGCGTGCTATGCCCGACCCCCAGCACTTTGAGCCGGCTGGTGCGCGCGTGCGGCAGTACCTGCGGCAGTGAAGCGAACGTCACGTGCATCTGACCCGCGAGAAGGTCGGTGAGTAACGGTCCGCCGCCCTTGTAAGGAACGTGCAGCATGTCGATACCGGTGAGGCGCATCAGCAGCACGCCGCCCAAGTGGTTGGGTGTACCCGTGCCCGGCGTTGCGAAGTTGAGCTTGCCGGGCATAGTCTTCGCGTAGTCGATAAATTCGCGCACGTTGTTCGCTGGGATGCTGCCGTTCACCACGAGCGAGTAGGGGACATAAACCGCGATGCCGATGGGCGCAAAATCCTTGAGCGGGTCGTAAGAGATTTTCACGCCGAGCGCCGGGCCGGACACCATCCCGCCGGTGGTCGCAAGCAGGATCGTGTAACCGTCCGGCGCGGCCTTCGCTGCGAGACCGTGCCCCAGCGTGGCCCCGGCGCCGGGTCGATTGTCGACCACCACCTGCTGCCCCAGCGCTTCGGCCAACCGCTGCCCGATCTCGCGCGCCGTGAAATCGGTCCCTGCGCCAGGTGGATACGGCACGATGAAGCGGATCGGCCGATTGGGGTACGGCGCCGGTGCAACCGCCGCAGCTTCTGCGGCAAATATCCCGGCAAGCGTGAACAGGATCGCAAAGACCGCTCGTGTCTCCCTCATCATCGCCTCCTCCAGCAATTCTGCGAAGTCAGGACGTGCAGTGTAACGCAAGCATCAACCAATAATGTAACGAGTGACAGGCGATGAGTGATGTGGCCGCTTCGCGTCACGGGGCCGGACAGGGTACGGCTCGCACGGTGTCGCTTGATTCAACTGCACGCCGCAGGGCAGGGCTAGTGTCTCTCCCGAAAGCGGGGTAACATCTTGCTAGCAAGGTCATCAAGGGGGAAAGATGGAAACCGTGATGAGAAGACCTGCCCCCTTTTGCGTGCGGTTCTCCGGCACCGACCAGGTCGCGCAACTCGATCGGTTCATCCGCTACGTTACACCGGCCTTCGCGGCGTCGTGACGAGCGGCAAATCATCGAATATCGCTACAGTCGATAAGGAGGAGCAAGCAATGAAAACCTTGATTGGCATTTCCGGCGCATTGATGGCGGTGGCGCTGGCTGGCACCAACGCGGTGGCGCAATCGTTTCCCGCGAAGCCAATCCGCCTGGTGCTCGCATTCCCGACCGGCGGGGCAACCGACACGTTTGCCCGCGTGACGGCCGCGGAGATCAGCAAGAGCGTCGGCCAGCAGGTAATCGTCGAGAATCGACCCGGCGCCGGCACTACGCTGGCGGCCGAGCTTGTCGCCAAGTCCGCGCCCGACGGCTACACGCTGCTCTTCACCGACCTTTCGACGCATGCGATTACACCCTCGCTTTACGCGAAACTTGCGTATCACCCGTCGCGGGATTTGGCCACGGTCGCGCCGGTGTCATCGTCGCCGCTGATCATGGTGGCGCACCCGTCTGTCAACGTGAAATCGGCGAAGGAGCTGATTGCGCTGGCGAGGAAACATCCGGGAATCACCTGCGGCAACTCGGGCATGGGCACGGTCACCCACATGGCGGCAGAGAAGTTCCGGATGCGCGCGGGCATCGATCTCGTGGCAGTCAACTACAAAGGCGGCGCCACGTCGACGATTTCGCTGTTGACCGGGGA
>PLYS01000282.1 GCA_003153455.1 Betaproteobacteria bacterium
CGGGCTGCTCGCGCCAACCGGGACCTCGCGCGAGATACTTGCCCGCCTGCACGGCGAAGTAGCGAAGATAGCGGGGTCCCCTGAACTGCACAAACGCTTCCTCGACCAGGGGATCGAGCTTGCCGCCAGTTCTTCGCCGGATGACTTCACGGCCTATATTAAAGCGGAAGTGGCCAGATACGCCAAGCTCGCCCGTGAGTCAGGCATCAAGGCGGAGTAGTATCTATCGCCGAACTCGGCAAGGCGGTAAAGGCCGCCAGATTGAAGGCCGAGTAGTTTCATCAACAACAACATCTGAGGGCATTTATGGCTAACGCTAACGATTGGAACCTGGTACGACGCGAGCTCGATAAGGTAAATAACTTCGAGGCTATCTGCAATTCGCCGTGGTACTCGGATGCGGTTTACAACAAATTTTCCGACGAGGAATTCGCGCGCCGGCACGAGTCGGCGCGCAAGCTCATGGTACGCGACGGGTATGACGCGGTGATATTCACGGGCGGCCCCGACATCTATAGCCACGGCAGCGGCGTGGCGTGGGGTGCGGGGCTGCTCGATGACCGCGCGATGTGCCAGTACCTGATCATTCCGCTCAAGGGCGATCCGACGCTGATTTATCCGCACTACGGCTGCCACATCGAATCCGCGCGCAGGCAGGTGTCGGTGCGCGACGTGCGCAGCGGCCAGCACGGCAAGTACGGCAAGGCCGTCGCCGAGCGCCTGATCGAGCTGGGGCTGCAGAAAGCGCGCATCGGCATCACCGCGGCGGATCGCACGGGCCCGGAATACATGGGTGTGCAGGCGTTCAATGACATGCAGAAACTCATGCCGCAGGCGGCATTCGTTTTCTGCCCCAATCTTCTGCATGAGCTCACCTACCGCAAAAGTCCGGAGGAGATCCGCGCGATGTCCAAAGCCGGGCAACTTGCCATCAAGGCGCTCGAGGCGGTCAAGGCGACGGCCAGGCCCGGGGTACGCGAGTACGAACTCGCGGGCGCAGTTGCCAACGCTGTGATCGGCGGGGGCGGGCGCTACCACTTGCTGATGATTGGCTCGACTTCGATGCACGATCCCAAAATTATTTTTCCCAACCCCAATCCGTCGGGGCGAATATTGAAGGAGGGGGACATCATCCTCTCGGAACTTGCCATGTCGTACATGGGTTACTCGGCTAAAATCGGCCACCCGATCACGATCGGCAAGCCGACCGAGAAGTACAACCGTTTTCACAAAGACGTGTTGGCAGCCGGTTTCAAGGACATCGTGGCGGAGCTCAAGCCCGGCGGCACCCTGGAAAACGTGCGCAAGGTCGGGAGCGAGGCGTTTCGCAAGCGCGGCGCACAGTCGCGCCCGACCATCATGCACGGGCTGGATCTCATCACCTCGGTGCCGTTCGTCCGCTGTGACCTGGTGCGTGCTGAGGACTACGAGACCACCATGCGGCCCGGCATGACCTACAACATCGAGATTACGCCAGTGGACTCGGAAGGCATTTTCGGAATCTTTTTCTCGCGCTCGTTTGCCATTACGGAGAGCGGGCATATGGACCTGACGCCGTATCCGATCGACGAGATTCTGGTCGCCGGATAAAAAGGGGCAAGTGAGGAGGCGGACCGAAAGAACAAGGTTGAGCGCCGTGAAAGCCAGAACGCAGTTCCTGTTGGCACTGGCAGTTACATGTGGCGGGCCGGCCGCGCATGCGGCGGATCCTGCGAAGGATTATCCCAACCGGCCGATCCGCCTCGTCATGCCTAACGCGCCGGGCAGTTCGGCCGACACCATGGGCCGCATCGTCGCCGTCGGGCTGGGTGAAGCGCTTGGCCAGCAAATCGTGGTGGACAACCGGGCCGGCGCTGGCGGAGTCCTGGGACTGGAAATCGGCAAGAACGCGAATCCGGACGGCTACACGCTGATCACGACGTCCCTCAGTGCGCTGACGGTGTCGCCGCACATCCGCAAGGATTTGCCGTACGACCCGATGAAAGACTTCGACTACGTTGCGATGTACTCGCGACAAGGCAACGTATTGGTCGTCAACACTGGGTTACCGATCAAGAACGTGAAGGAACTGATCGACTACGCCAAGGGCAAGCAAGGGAAGATAAACATGGCATCGGCCGGGATCGGCTCGCAAAGTCATCTCAACGGAACTGCGCTCACCATAGCCGCGGGCTTTGCCTCGCTGCATGTGCCGTACAAGGGCGGCGGACCATCGATGGCGGCAGTGGTGGCGGGGGAGTCGCAGTGGGCCATTGCGCCGGCCGGGGCCATGATGTCGCTGATTCGGGGCGGGCGGCTGCGGGCCCTGGGGCACAGCCTGCCGCAGCGCTCCCCGCTGCTGGGCGATATGCCGGCGATCGCAGAAACGGTGCCGGGATTCCAGTATGTTGCTTTTTCTGGATTCCTCGCGCCAAAGGGGGTACCGAAGCCCATCCTCGAGAAAATACGCGCGAATGTGGCCAAGGTCGTTAGCACCCGTGAAATCCGGGAACAGTTTGCGTTGCAGGGCGCGGAACCAGCGATTGGTGCTTCGAAAGAGTTTCGCGAGGCTGTGCAGCAGGAACTCATCGAGATGGGCAAGCTCGTCAAAGCCATCGGGCTCAAAGCCGAGTGACCCACAACGAAGCGCGTTCCATTCACGACCGTATGTTGCCGGAGGGGTGTGGTCCAAGGTCACGATAAAGCCGTTTCACAAGGGATTTCCGAGGTGATCCGAATGGCGTTGGGCGACTTTGGCGAAGGCCAGGATGACGCCGGGAGCGTGGGTGGTGTGGTCTCGTTCGCCAGCTGCTCCACTGCGTCGCGGAAACGCCGGTGGCGCGAAGCCAGGAGCGCGTAGTCGCGCTCGCGGCGGGAGCCCTTTGCCTGCACGATTCGCGCGAGCTGCCTCCGATCGCGCAGACTCCAGCGCTCGACGCCGGGGAGGCAGGCGAGCAAAGGCGCCATCCGGTGGAATCCGGTGATCTCATCGGCTGACCAGTGCTTCCAGTCCGCTATTTCAAGCACCCGGGCCACGCGCCGTACCGAAGCCCGCTCAGCCAGCCGCCGGTTG
This sequence comes from Betaproteobacteria bacterium, assembly GCA_003153455.1. Classification (GTDB taxonomy): domain Bacteria; phylum Pseudomonadota; class Gammaproteobacteria; order Burkholderiales; family SG8-41; genus PALSA-1004. The sequence continues at coordinate 3,053 of PLYS01000282.1, forward strand.
CCGCCGAACTCCCGCGCAATGAACGCCGTGACGGCGTAGCCGATCCGCGCGACCGACAGCTCGCGGTAACCCTCCATCTTCCCCGCGTCGAGGTGAAAGAACATATCGCTCTTGGCGAGCTTCTTTAAAGTCTTCAACGGCGACCGGTAGGAGCGCTCGGCGGCGATGCGCGCCTGCTCCTCCTCGGCGAGCGCGCGGACCCGCGGTTGCACCGGCCGGAAACCGAGCTTGTAGTAGAACCAGAACGCGCCGGACTCGAGCGCTTCTTCGTTGTCATCGCCGATCTGGAAGGGCCTGATGACCAATACCCGCGGGTCGAAGTGCGCGACGAACAGATGGAGCAGCCGCTCGATGATAAAAGACGATTCGCCGGAGCGGTACTCCGGGAAGATGTTGATAGCCATCTCGCAACGATCGAACAGTATCGCCCCGAAGCCGTAGCCGATCGGAACGCCGTTCCTGACCAGCATGAAGCCATGGCTGGCCTCGAGCGGCAGGCGGATCTCGAAAAGGCTGCCGTACACGACGACTTGGACGCCGCGACCCGGCTCGTGGAGATAGACCTCCTTCGGGTTCGCGCCGATCAGCGGGTACAGCTCGCGGCAGCGCGACCCCAGCACTTCGATGATGGCGCGCACGTACTCGCGCCCCTGGGCCGGCGGGAGCGCACTCAGAGGGTTGGCGGGCCGGGTGAGGTCGGCGCGCAGGTCGGGCGTGCGACTCACGGCCGGGCCGCGCTGGAAGAAGACCCGATCGAGCGGCACCCGGCGGCCCGTCCGCGAGGCCGCGAAGTCCGACAGCGTCCAGAGTAATGGGATCTCGGCGCTCTCGTACAGGATTTCCTGCAGCTTCCACGAAAAACCAGACGTTGAAAGCAGCCCGAGCAGCGCGTCAAGCAAGCTTGCGTCCTCCTGGCCCCTGCTGAGGCGTAGCCAAACCTGCGGATCGAAGTCGTCGTCGTTGTCGATCGCGTCGCTCTCGTGCCACGAGACCACGGGGGAGAGCACCGCCAGCACGTTCGCGGTCTCGCTCTTGCGGTAGGCGTTCCAGTCGATCTCCAGGCGGCCGGGGTAGAAGCGGGCGATCGTGCCGACGAAGAGATAGGTGAAGACGTTGCTGACCGGCGTGCCAACGATGCCGCTGTCCATGAAAGCGGACGCGACGGCGCCGTGATGCGCCGCCTTGTGCGCCTCGATGCGCGCAGCGAACGCGCCGAGCTGGTGCTCGGCTTCCGCGAGGATTGCCGCGTCGTCAGGGTAGGCGCGCAGGAACATCAACAGGTCGTGATACGAAGAGAGCACGTCAGCCCTGGTCATCGGGACGTCGCGCAGACTGTAGAGCAGTTTCAGCTTTTCCCGGGCGGCATCGCCGGTCGCGCCGAGCTGACCTCTGATGTGGGTGAACTCACCGATCAGAGCGCGCGCCCCGGCTGTGGCGGGGGACGGACGTGCCTTACTCAGAGGCGGCTTCGGCATGAAGATCGACCTCGTGACCTGTGCATGGCGAATTCCTAAGTCATCTGTGAACTCAGCTACCGCGATCTGATTGCCATGATGGCCGGGCGCGGAGTCATATTGTCGCATACGACGATCATGCGTCGGGATTCGCTATTTTTCGACTGCGAAGTGGGCGTAATCATCGGCTACGCGGGTAGAATCCGGTTATCGTCATTCACGGAGGAGGTGCATGGAAAAAAAGATCGCCGTGCTGGGTGCGGGCGCCATCGGCAGCAGTGTCGGCGCCGATCTTACCAAGGCGGGACATAATGTCGTACTTATTGATCCATGGCCCGCCCATATGGAGGCGATGAAGGCCAACGGATTGCGCGTCGTCATGTCGGACGAGGACTTGCACACGCCGGTGCGGGCTTATCACCTTTGCGAAGTCTGTACGCTGAACCAGCAGTTCGACATCGTCCTGCTCGCCGCGAAGTCCTACGACACTTGCTGGATGGCGGAATTCATAAAGCCCTACCTCAAGCCGGACGGCGTGCTGGTCGGGTTGCAGAACGGCATGAACGACGAATCGATCGTTGCCATCGTCGGTTACCCCCGCACCATGGGTTGCGTCGTTGAGCTTTCGGCCGAAGTTTTTACTCCCGGGTTGGTCCAGCGCAACACGACCCACAACTCGACGTGGTTCGGCTTCGGCGAGCTCGACGGCAGGGTGACTCCGCGGCTGCGGGAGCTCGAAGAGATCATGAGTTGCGTCGCCAAGGTCTCGATCACAACAAACATTTGGGGAGCCAAGTGGGCCAAGCTCGTTAACAGTTCCATGATTCTTTCGGTGTTCGGTATGCTTGGTCTACAGTCATGGGAGGCAACGGACATCCCTGGAGTGTTCAAGCTCTGCATCCAGGTGGGCCGGGAAACGATGGCGGTAGGGGCGGCGCTTGGTTACACCATGGAGCCGATATTCGGTTTCTCTGCCGAGGAATTGATGGGCTCGACCGACGAGATTGTAGAGAAGCTTCTCAGAGCCGTCCTCGGCCATCTCGGCCCGAGCGCGCGCAAGGCCCGCGGTGTCGTTCTTCAGGACTACCTGAAGGGCAGATATAGCGAAGCGGACTTCCTGAGTGGCGTCGTGGTGAAAAAAGGGAAGGAGGCCAATATACCTACGCCCGCGAACGAGGCCGTCACCGAGATCAACAATCAGATCCGGCTCGGCGTGCTAAAACCCGATCGCTTCAACCTTGCGCTGGTGAAGGAGATGCTGCGTTAATTATCATGCGGGAATACATAATGAAGCATTCCTTATTGCGGCTGTTCGGTGTTTTTGTTTTGGTCCTTGGTGTCGCCGTAACGTCTGGTGCTGCCAATGCGCAGTCCGCTCCGTCATCCGGCTACCCGCGCAAATCGATCCGGCTGGTGGTGCCGTTTGCGCCGGGCGGCCCCGTCGATATCGTCGCGCGCGGTATCGCCCCCAAGATGAGCCAAATCCTGGGCCAGCAGATCATCGTCGACAATCGCGGCGGCGCGGGCAGTACCATCGGCACCGAAATGGCGGCGAATGCGCCTCCCGACGGTTACACCCTGGTGCTGGTGTCCGGCAGTTATGTCATGAATCCGGCCATGGTCAAGAAACTCCCATACGACTCGGTCAAGGACTTCGCCCCCATCTCGATCATCGCGGATGTCCCGTCAGCGTTGGTGGTCGATCCGATCCTGCCGGTGAAGAATGTGAAGGAATTCATCGCGCTCGCGAAGGCGCGGCCGGGCGAGATCAACTATTCCAGCCAGGGCCGTGGCACTCTCGGCCACCTCGCAGCCGAGTGGTTCAGCTCCATGGCCGGGGTCAAGATGGTGCACGTGCCGTACAAGGGAGCCGGCCCCGCGCTCGTGGACCTGATGGCAGGCCACGTGCAGCTGCTGTTCGCGGCCATGCCGGGGCTGATTCAATACGCGCGTGACGGCAAGGTGCGCATGATTGCGCAGGGCGGCAAGACCCGCTCGCCATCAGCGCCGGACGTTCCCACCTTCGTGGAATCGGGACTGCCCGGTTTCATACTCACGAGCAATTTCGGCCTGCTCGCGCCGGCGGGTACGCCGCGCCCCATTATTGAGCGCGTGCGCGGCGCGCTGGTGGAGGCGCTCGCCGATCCCGCAGTCAACAACAGACTCGCCAGCCTGGGCGCGGAACGGGTCGGCAGCACGCCGGAGGAGCACGCCGCGCTCACCAAGTCGGAAATCGCCAAGTGGATGAAGGTGACGCGCGAAGCCGGCATTCAACCCGAAT
>PLYS01000379.1:0-2105 GCA_003153455.1 Betaproteobacteria bacterium
CCAGGATTCCCTGCCAGTCCTCCGAGGCGAATCCCGGCAGGCCGGACTCGGCAACCGTAGGCAACTCCGGGATCGCAGGGGAGCGCTTGCCGGCGCCCACTGCGACCGCGCGCAGCCTCCCGCTGCGCACATGCGGCAGCGCCGAGGGCATGCTCGCAAAGGAAAACGAGACTTGGCCGCCAACCAGGTCGCTCATGGCCAGGCCACCGCTCTTGTAGGGCACGTGTACCATGTCGACATTGGCCATAACCTTGAAAAGCTCGCCGGTCAGATGCGTTGCGTTGCCGATGCCGCTGGAAGCAAAGGTGAGCTGCCCCGGCTTCGCCTTGGCCAGCGCGATCAGTTCCTTGACCGTTCTGACCGGCAGCGAAGGATGCACCACCAGGATGTGCGACGCCGCTCCCGTGAGCGTAATTGGAGCGAAGTCCTTGACGGGATCGTAGGGCATCTTGCTGAACAGGCTCTGGTTCACGGCGAATGGCCCCAATGTGCCTATGGTCAGGGTGTAACCGTCAGGGGCCGACCTCGCCACCAGTTCGTTGCCGATCATGCCGCTGCCGCCGCCGCGATTATCCACGATCACCTGCTGGCCGAAAGACTCGGCGAGCTTCTGCCCGACCAGGCGCGCCACGAAATCGGCGCTGCCACCGGGCGCGAACGGCACCACGAGCCGCAGCGGTCGGCTCGGATCCTGTTGCGCCGCTGCCGAACCCACGGCGACAGCCAACATTGCAGCACAGAGAAAGTAATTGTTGAGCATTACCAAATTGCTTGGCAATTCGAAATCGTTCACCCGTTCACCCGTTCACTCGTTCACCAGTTCTTACACGCCCCTGTTCGATCAGCGCAAGTATTTGCGCCGGCGATATCGGCGCTTGCGCGATATGAACGCCGAATGGCGTCAGCGCGTCCTCGATCGCGGACATGATCGCCGCGGGCACAGGTATCACGCCGCATTCGCCGATCCCCTTGACCCCGAGCGGATTCAACGGCGTCGGCGACTCGTGGTGGATGACTTCGATGTGCGGCATCTCGGTCGCGGTCACTAGTAGATACTCGCCAAGATTGGTGGTCACCGGCTGGGCATCGTCGTCGTAGCCCATCCACTCGAACAGCGCATTGCCGATGCCGTGCGCGGTGCCACCGAGAATCTGGCCGTCAACGATCATCGGATTGATGATGCGTCCGCAATCGTGCACCGCTACGAACTTCAGTATCACGACCGCACCGGTCTCGATGTCGACTTCGACCTCCACGACCGCCGTGCCATTGGCATGCGTCATGTCATCGATCACGACGTGTTCGGTTGCTTCCAGGCCCGGGGTAACGCCGGCGGGCAACGTAAAACCCGCCGTTCCCGCAACCGCGCGTGCGATCCCGCCAAGACTGACTTTCATTTCGGGCACGCCCTTGACGCGGATTTGATCGCCTTCGATCTCCAGGTCAAGCTCCGAGGCCTCGAGCATGTGACCGGCGATCTTGAGCGCCTTCTCGCGCACCTTCAACGCCGCGACGTGCGCCGATGATCCGGCGATCACGGTCTGGCGACTGTTGGATCCACCCAGCCCCATGGAGACCGCCGCGGTATCGCCGGTCGTTACCGTCACATTCTCCAGCGAGCCGCCGAGCTGCTCCGCGACAATTTGCGCCAGCATGGTTTTGGTACCCTGTCCCATCGCAGCGGCGCCGGAGTAGACGTGCACCTTGCCCGACGGCCCGATCCGCACAGTGACCGCCTCGAACGGACCGCGGCCGGTACCCTTGCAGAAATTGGCCATCCCGATGCCGATGTGGCGGCCCTCCGCGCGTGCCGCCTCCTGGCGCGCCCGAAATTCGTCCCAGCCGGCGCACACCAGCGCATCCTGCTGACATTTCGGATAATCGCCGCTGTCGAGCACGACCGGCATGCCACCACGCGCCTTGAGTTGGGTGGTATAAGGCATTTTGTGGGCGGGGATCAGGTTGCGGCGGCGTACTTCGGCGCGGTCCAGTCCCAGCTCGCGGGCCACGCGATCCAGCAAACGTTCCATAACGAACGTGCCCTGCGGATGACCGGCGCCGCGCACCGGTGTCACCGGCACCTTGTTGGTCAGGGCAAGCCTGAC
>PLYS01000379.1:2157-8947 GCA_003153455.1 Betaproteobacteria bacterium
CCAGCATCAGTGCGGCGAGCGCGGTAACCACGTCTTCCGGATAAAACACGAGCTTGGGCCCGAATCCGCCGCCGACGTCGGGCGTCACCACGCGCACCTGGTTCTCGTCGCGCCCCAGCATGTCGCACAGCAGGCGCTGGGCCGCGTGCGGCATCTGGGTCGAGCTCCACAAAGTCAGCCTGTCTTCCATTGCGTCATGGACGGCGACTGCGCCGCGACATTCGATCGAATGGCTGCCGCCGCGATGCTGCCAGATCGATTCCCGAAACACGTGCGCCGCGCGGGCGAATAAGCCGCCGGCATCGCCGTACCCCATATCGAACTCGGCGAGCAGATTGTGCGGTGCGTCGCGATGGACCTTCGGCGCGCCGTCCGCGAGCGCAGCACGGCAGTCCGAAACCGCCGGCAACGGGTCGTAATCGACAGCAACGAGGGCGGCCGCGTCCTCGGCAATGTAGCGGTTGTCGGCGATAACGATCGCCACCGGCTCGCCGACGTGGACGACCTCGTCCCCGGCCAATGCGGGACGGTTCCGCTCCTGCTGGTAACTCTTGCTGGGAAGACCGACGACGAGCCGCTCGATCCGCAGGTGCGGCATCAGATCGCCCAGCGTAAAAACAGCGTGCACGCCGGGATACGCCAGCGCCGCAGTCTTGTCGACGCCGCGGATCGCGGCATGACCGTGCGGACTGCGCACGAATGCGGCCTCCAGCATGCCCGGCAGCCGGATGTCGTCGATGAAGCGCCCCAGGCCCCGCAGCAGATCGTTATCTTCGAGCCGGCCAACGCGTTTGCCGCAGACTTTTGCGTTCACTGTCGGCGCTCTTTCCCTGCGCGCAGGCGCTGCGCGGCGTCGAGCGCGGCAGCGACTATGCCTTGATACCCGGTGCATCGGCACAGATTGCCGGAAATCGCGATGCGGACCTCATCTTCCGTCGGATCCGGGTTGTCGCGCAGAAACTCGATGAGTGTCGTCAAAATCCCCGGCGTGCAGAAACCGCATTGCAGGCCGTGATTGTCGCGGAACGCCTGCTGCAGCGGGTGCAGTTCCTGCGGCCCCGCGGCAATNNCCGCACACCCCATGCTCGCAGCCAATATGCGTGCCGGTGAGTTCGAGCTGCTGGCGCAAAAAATCGGCCAGGGTCAAGCGCACCTCGATTTCCTTCTCATAGCGCACGCCATTCACGGTCAATGCGATTTTCCGCGTCTCACCCATTGCTTTCCTCTTGGGTGAACGAGTGAACGGGTGAACGAGTGAACACCCCCTCCCTAGCCCTCCCCCTTGTCAAAGGGGGAGGGAAGCCTTCACTCCTCCACCCGTTCACCCATTCACCTGTTCACCCGTTCACTTAACTCGCGCATGCGCCTTTTCCAGCGCGCGGCGTGACAGCACCGTCGCCAGGTGCCGGCGGTAGGACGCCGGCGCGTGCACGTCTCCCATCGCGTCGAGCTTGCGGCAACTCTCGCATGCGTCGCGGAACAGCGCATCGGAGGCAACGTTGCCGGTGATCGCATGCTCAACCTCCCTCACCCGCACCGGCGCGGGACCCGTGCCGCCGACCGTGACCGAAGCGCGCGTGATCCTGCCCGCGCCGTCCTCCTCGATCAGCGCCGCCGCCGAGACGATCGCAAAGTCACCGTGCCGTCGCGCGAATTCGACGAAGGCGCAACCGTGACCCTGCGCCCACAGCGGAAAGCGCACGCCGGTCAACAGCTCGTCGAGCTGGATCGCCGGCGTCATGTAGCCAGCCGGAAAATCAGCGAAAGCAATTTCGCGCCGCCTCTTGGCGCCTGTGACGCTGACAGTCGCATCGAGCGCAGTGGCGACCGCGACGAGTTCCGCCGACGGATCCAGATGGCAGAGCGACCCGCCCAGCGTGCCGCGGTTGCGCGTCTGCCGATGGCCGACCTGCAGTATCGCATCGTGCATCAGCGGGCAGCGCGTACGCACCACGTCGTCAAATTCGAGATCGCGCTGGCGCGTCATCGCGCCGACTTCCAGCACACCGCCGGCCTCGCGTATGTACGCAAGCCCCTTGACCCGGTTGAGATCGATCACGTGATCGGGCAGCACGAAGCGCATGTTGAGCATCGGCATCAGCGACTGCCCGCCGGCGAGCAGCTTGGTGTTCTCACGGCTGCCGAGCAATCCGACGACGTCAGCGACGGTCTCCGGATCGTGATAACTGAATGGTGGCGGTTTCATCTCGTCCCTGAAATTTATTCCCCGCGCTCTTGGCGCGGGGAATAATTTCACCGGAATATTATCACGCGCAGGCAAAGACCCGGGCGAGCAATGTTAAACTTGCCGCACACCGAGGCCACAACCATGTCACACCCGCTGAACGACCTTACCGCCGCCGAGGCCGCACGCCGCATCGCGCGCGGCCAGCTCACCAGCGAAGCGCTGGTCGCAGCCAGTCTCGAGCGCATAGCCGCGCGCGAGCACGAAGTGCAGGCCTGGGCGTTTCTTGACGCCGATCTCGCGCTCAAGCAAGCGCGCAAACTCGATCGCGAGCCGCCGCGCAGCCTGCTGCACGGCGTACCCTTCGGCATCAAGGATGTCATCGACACGGCCGACATGCCGACCGAGTACAATTCACCGATCTACCGCGGCCATCAGCCAAAATGGGATGCGGCATGCGTGGCGCAGTTGCGGCAGGCGGGGTGCGTGATCCTCGGCAAAACAGTGACAACGGAATTTGCCAACAATCATCCGTCGCGTACGCGCAACCCGCATAACCTCACACATACGCCGGGCGGCTCGTCGAGCGGATCCGCGGCAGCCGTCGCGGACCATATGGTGCCGCTCGCGCTCGGCACGCAAACCGGAGGATCGACGATACGTCCCGCCGCTTTCTGCGGCGTGGTCGGCTACAAACCGAGCTTCAACACCATCAACCGCGCCGGCCTCAAGTTCGTGGCGGAATCACTCGATACTATCGGCATACTTGCGCGCACTGCCGAAGACGCCGCGCTCGGCTTGCAGATTCTGTCGGGACGCGCGGCGCCCGACTTCACCCGGCCGCATATCGGCACTCCACGCATCGGCGTATGTCGCACGCCGCGCTGGCAGGATGCAGACGATCCGACGCACGCAGCCATCGAGCGCGCGGCTTCGCTGTTCGCAACAGCAGGCGCGCGGGTTGATGATTTCGAACTGCCGGCGGGAAGCAATCGGCTGTGCGACGAGCACGGCAAGATCATGGGCTACGAGTGCGCGCGGGCACTCTCCTGGGAATACCGGAATCATCCCGATCAGATCAGCGCTTCGCTGCGGCCGCGGCTCGACGAGGGCTGGCAGCTTTCGCGGGAGGCCTACGATGCGGCGCGCGCGCTCACGCGCGGTTGCAGGCGCAAGCTTGCAGCTCGGATGTGTGATTACGATTTCCTTCTCACGCCCAGCGCGCCTGGCGAGGCGCCGGACAACCTGAAGACCACCGGGAGCTCGCTATTCAACCGCGTATGGACTCTGCTCGGCGTGCCGTGCGTAACGCTGCCTTGTGGTGCAGGCCCGCGCGGACTGCCGCTCGGTGTGCAACTGGTGGGAAGCTTTGACGCCGACGTCGAGTTGCTTGCATGGGCGCATTGGGCAGAGCAGAAGATGTGGTAAAAGCCTTCTCACAAAATGCCCAAGGAGTATTTGCTATGAAAAGATTTATCGGTAAAGGCCGTGTGCTGACCTGCGCGCTGGCGATGCTCGCGGCGGCCGCGGCAAACGGCCAAAGCTATCCGACCAAAAGCGTGCGCTTGATCGTTCCATACGCGCCGGGCGGCATCGTCGACTACGTTGGAAGACTGATCGGGCAGCGGCTCTCCGATGCGTTCGGCCAGAACGTCGTCATCGACAACCGTCCCGGCGCCGGCGGCATCATCGGTATCGAGACCGCAAGCAAAGCAAGCGGCGATGGCTACACCCTGCTGATTATGGATCCGGCTATCGTGATCAACCCAAGCCTGCTGGCCAAAGTGCCCTACGACATCAATAAGGACCTCGCACCCGCCACGATCCTGTCTTCTTCACCCCTCGTGCTGGCGATCAACGCGAAGGTCGCTGCGAACAACGTGCAAGAACTCGTCAATCTGGCCAGGTCGCAGCCGGGAAAACTGAGTTTTGCTTCGGCAGGCATCGGCACCACGCCCCATATGGCCGGCGAGATGTTCAAGGCGCGGATTCAGCAAAATATCACTCACGTGCCCTACAAAGGCAGCGGACCCGCGATGACGGATCTGATTGCCGGCCAGGTGCAAATGACCTTCAGCAGCATCACCGCAGCCCTGCCCTTCATCCGGGATGGAAGACTGCGCGGACTCGCAACGACCGGCGAAAAGCGCGCGGCAGCATTGCCCAATCTGCCGACCATTGCGGAATCCGGTTTCCCGGGGTTTGAGGTCAATCTATGGCTCGCCGTGTTCGTGCCGGCCGACATTTCCAGGGATATTTTGATGAGGATCAACTCGGAATTAAGGAAAGCGCTGCAACACCCGGATATCAAGAGCGGGTTTGAGAAGGTCGGCGCTGAACCCGTTGGGAATACGCCTCAGGAGGCCGTCGTTTTCGTGAAAAACGAATTCAAAAAATGGGCGGACGTCATCAGGACCGCACACATCAAAGCCGAATAAATATTGCTGCACGCAGCGATATTTATTTCAGACTTAATGAGGATTGCGAAATTGGCCTTGGCGCGCTTTAGGATGGGGGCGTCACGCATAGAAAGAAGCGGGACGGCAGGCTGGAGGGTCTCCATACCGCCCCGCACAAGAGTCGAGTTTGGAGGGAAACTCGACCAGCACCGCTTTGAATGGCGGTGCTAGACCCTCAAACAGGGTCAATTAGAGAATACTTGAGGAAGGCGAAAAACCTTTTGATCTGCGTCAAACTCAGCCCCAATTAAGCTTGCCGTAGAGTCAAAATCGAAGGGCTTTGAAAATCAGTTGCCTTGGCGCGCAGCGTCGCATCCAGTTTCAACAGATGCTTGGCGACCTTGTGCGTTGGCGTGTGCGGCAGCTTGTCCACGAAAACGACAAAGCGCGGCACTTTGTGCGCAGCGAGCCGTTCGGCGCACCAGTTGCGAATGTCATTCGCCGATAGCGTCGCGCCCGGTCTTGGCACGACAACCGCCATGATCTCGTCCTCCCCAAGTTCCGCGCCGACGGCGATCGCAGCCGCCTCCGACACGCCCGGATGCTCGGCGATGACGCGGTCGAGCTCGGCGCCGGCGATATTCTCGCCGCGGCGCCGGATGATGTCCTTCTTTCTGGCAACGAAGAAAAAATATCCATCCGCATCCTGCCGCACCAGATCGCCCGTCATAAACCAACCGTCACGGAATGAAGCTGCGGTCTGCTCAGGATCGCGGTAATAGCCCTGCATCAGCGTGGGAACCCGCGCGGCCAGTTCGCCAACCGCGCCCTGCGGCACGTCGCGGCCTTCATCGTCAAGGATGCGCGCCTGCGTCCATGGGCGCGAAGGGTCCGGGTGCACGCCCGGTTTGCCCATCGACGCGAGCTTGTGCGGACCCTCGAAAGGATTGCTGAAAGCGCCCGGTATCTCCGTCATGCCCAAACCCTCGATCACCGTCGGCACGCCAAATTCGTTTTTGAATGCATCCAGGGTTTCCTGGGTGAATCCCGAACCGTTGACTACGCGAAGCTTGTGTTCGGGCACAAACTCGCTGCGTGGGCGCCGCGCCAGAATCGTGCTCACCGCCGCCATCACGTTCACCTGTGTCGCGCCGGTATCCGCCGCCAGGCGCCAGAATTGAGAAGCACTGAAGCGCGGTACGATGATCAGGCATGCGCCCGCCGCTGTCGCGCTTGCGGCAATATTAAACAGGGCGTTCATGTGAAACATCGGCAATATGCAAAGCGCGCGATCGTCCGGCTGCAGGTGCACGCGCGCGATATGGCGCTCCCCTGCCAATACAAAACTGCGCTGGCTATGCATCACGCCCTTGGGGAAGCCGGTCGTACCCGACGTATAAATGATCACAAATGTGTCGTCGGGCGAGATGTCGCCCGGTAACTTGGCGTCTCCTCCGTCTTCGATCAGGTCAGCGAGTTGCGGTATCCCAGGCGCCTCGCCATCGATGAGCGCGAACCAGGGTTGCGGATCGATCTCGCGGGATGCGGCCGTGGCCACCTCCAGCGTATCTACTGAACATACTACCGCGCTGACCCCGGAATGGGTCAGGACATACCCCGCTTCAGCAATGCCAAACTCCGGATTCACCGGAACCATGATTGCCCCGGTTCTTGCCAAAGCGAACAACAACAAGACGTGCATATCACTGTTGGTCGCCACTATCCCCACGCGGTCTCCTTTGCGGATACCCCTTGCCACAAGCATGCGTGCGGTTGAGTCAATCGCGGCGTCGAACGCCTCCCACGTCCAGGTCTTGTCCTTGAAGAAAAGAAAAGGCCGCGATGGGTTCACACACGTCCTGGTTTCAAACAGGCTCTTGAGCGTGTAGTCATGCGGGGGATACAGCGAGATGACCTCCAACGGCGTCAGGTGTTTCATGTCATCTCCTTATGCGCATGAATTTTCCCCGGTAGCGGTTCACTCTACGCGTCGCTGAACTGGCAGTCGGGATCTCCTCTACCGATGTTACATCGTAAGCCGCTTCGTCTTGCGCTTTCGCGCTGTCGTGCTTTCGGCTTGACCCTTTCCCGAGCAAAAGCTAGGATGCGTCCAAGTCCCCGCGCGGTCCGGAGCAACACTCACAGCACATCAGGATGCATCTATGATTCTAGAAGTCGCCATCATGCGCATCAAGCCCGACCGAAT
>PLYS01000103.1:0-5588 GCA_003153455.1 Betaproteobacteria bacterium
CCTTCGAAGGTCCAGAGTTTGACCCAGTCATTGAAGAAGTCCGACGCGTACTGTCCAGCGGACCGGACGGCGCCTTGATGAAGCGATGGTCCTTCTTTCATTCGAACGTCGGAGAACCGCCCCTATCGGTGTCCGCGGCTGCGGCAGCCCGTGTTCTCGGGCAAAAGCATACGTCCGTGGCGCAATCGATTGCGGACGGGAAGCTGGTCGGTGAAAGCCGGCTTATGGGTCGTCGCCGCGCGCATCTTGTCACAGTGGAGTCTCTACAGCGCGCCGTGGATGATCGCGCACAGAGCATAGTTGCGGGCAGTGCCGCCCGGATACTGGGAGTTTCACAATTTCAGATTGAATCGTTTCGCCGCTGCGGACTGCTGCTACCTCAGCGCGAGGCGCAGCGGTTCAAGCGGGAATATCGGTTTCGCATGGAGGATATTGAATCGTTTATAAACGGACTAGCGGATTTGAGCAGCCACAGTCTGGTCGATGGGAATCACATCCGTCTTAGCGACGTGCCGGCGTATCGACACGCGCGTCTTTCCGATCTCATCGCCGACATTTTCCGTGGAGCAGTCAAGGTTTTCTGCGATTCTGAATCAAAGGTATCTGAACCGATTTTGAAACGTCTCTTCGTTCATCGGGACTTTATATTCGGGTCACAAAGATCCGATGGGAACATACTGCTCGGCGTCAAAGCTGCCGCACGCCAATTGCGTCTCTCGACTAGAATGATTCCAATTCTTGTGAAAGCCAAATGCCTAGACGCCGTCGGCGAGCAGAGCGGAAATAACCTTTCGAAATGCAGCGTCACGAGCACATCCGTTACAGCTTTTCGCAGTCAGTTTGTACTCGCGAGAGAATTGGCCAAAACACACGCGACTAGCACCCGGGCAATAGGAGATCGCGCGCGGGCCGCCGGCATCAAGCCTGTGATCCGCTCAAATACGAGGCGCGGAATATCTGCAGTCTGGCGGACGACCGACATCGTTCACCTCAATGTCAGATCAACCACACGCGCTGGATTGTCAAATCAACGTAAATCCGTTCGCCGGTATTGTTCAGAAGACCGGCAACGCAACCGTGCTCTGAAGCGATAAATCGGCGCATCTTTCGACAAATATAGGTGATGCAATTTGAGAGAATATCCCGACGAAAACGGCGACACCCTTTTGGCGGGTAGAGAGAATACCGAAACTGAGATTCTGTCCACCAAGTCGCCGCGCCTTTTAATTAGATCTTCGCCGCATCCGGAGGAGGGGCTTTGGGGCTGGGCGTTGCGTTCCGCGGAATTAAACGGCTACGCCGAGCCGAACTGGATCTTGAAAATGGCCGGGTTCTTGCCGCCTACGCCATGGTCCCGTCAGGCTATCCTTGCCAAGCTGGCCGTATTGATCGACGGATCCGCGTCGCAATTCGCAAGACTTGTCCCCGATAGGCGTGGCAAGGGTTTTCGGCAAAGCGTCCTCCCCAGCGTCAATCTGCCGCCTTGGATGATCGAGACAAGGCTGACAAAGTATTGTCCGCAATGTCTTCGCGAGCGAGCTTTGATTCCCGCCGTCTGGGATCTCGCTATTTGGACGTGTTGCCCACACCACGAATGCCAGATGGTTCGAAATTGCCCGGGCTGCCAATCACCAGTGACGTGGCGGCGTGNNTGTCATCGGCGATTTCAGAACCCGCGCCTGCGAAGGAATTGGATCTGGTGTTACTGGTCGCGGAAACTCTGGGTATCCATGGCCTGCCCAAACGATCTTCACTCTGGCCCATTTTCGGCCATCTGGGGGCTGCTGACGTAATTCGCATGATCGGCGGGCTCGGATTGGCCGCAGCGGGCCGACCCCGAAGAAGTGGAGGAAACCCACTCACAAGCGAGGTTATGGAATCCGCTGCGGAGATTCTTTCGGATTGGCCGCATAGCTTCCACTCTTTCCTCACCAAAGTGGCTGATAAACAAGAGGGTGCTCTTAGCCTAAAGCGAAGATTTGGCTTGCTATATCAGCGGCTGTTGGGACAAGGCGCATACGGCTCGCTGATGCCGGAACGTGCCCGAGCCATAGTGCTTCAGGAATTCATCGCGCATGTCGATGAATCGTGGATCGGAGAAGCTGCTGTGCCCAGAGGGTTGCTTGGGGATGTCAGGCACGGTCAATGGATGAACCGCGAACAAGCCGCGCGCCGGCTTAACATCCACGAAAACACAGTTACGAAAATGGCCCATGATCGGCAAATCGCGAGCCGTTGGGTAAAAGCGGGGGCAAAAACTTATCTATTCATCTCTACGGACGATGTTGAGCGTCTCGCAAGCAGCAACTTCTCTAGTTTAGATCGAGAGGAGTTCAAGAAACACGTCAATGCTTTGTCATTGAATGAAGCCGCACAGCTCGCTGGGGTAAGTACCAACCACGTGCGACGTTTGATAGAATCTGGTTATGTCGAGACTATTGTCAGGTTCACATCAGTATATGTTTTACGCAATTCTCTCGAGAAACTGATCACTAATATCGAGCGCCTCGCTCGCCCCAATTGCGATGAGGCTGCCTATCTCATTAACGTCGCTTGCTCACTACAGGGCCGTAAGAACAGTGACATCGGAGCGTTTCTCAAGAGTGTATTGGATGGGAAAATAACACCCGTTCGGATCGACACACGAGAGCGTGGTCTTCGCCGATTCTTATTCGATGGCCTAGAAGTAGCCAATCTTGCTCGGCAGTTAAATTTTTAGAAGGGCTTAGTAGCACGCGTTTTTATTTTGCGAAGCGTGGACTTCGAAGCGAAGCTGCGAGCGTCGGGAGTAAAACCAGTTCTGGAAGCAAATGGCAAAATGGCCGGTCGTTCTGGATTTGGACCAAAATTAAATAAATTTTCGGAAGCATTTTGAGGAAGGATCCGCGTCATTGATTTTGAGAATCCGTTTCTCATTTATTCTTGAATAGCACGTCTAGATTCTCAGTATTTAATGCCAAACATTCTCATCTTTGCTGCAATGGATTTGCTAACGGACTGAAATCACTCATGTCCGAATCTCACTATTTTATGGTCTGACCAGACCCGCATCCCCTGAACTGCAACGGACCACTCCCGTGACGAGAGTTGGCCGCCGGCAGAGCGAAGCGGCGCAGCGCGGTCCGCGACCTACTGCTTGTGCGTGACGGTCGTCGGAAGCTCGTTGAGCTCCTCGCAGCCCGTGGCAGTGACAATGACGGTGCCGCCGATGTTGACGCGGTGATGGCCGAGGCACGCGTTTGGCTCGAACGCGAACACCATGCCCGCCTCGATCACCGCCTTACGTTCGCGAATGCCCGACTGCTCCATGTGACGCACGCCGAGATTCACCTGCTCCATGTTGAGCATGGTGCGACCGGCGAGGAAGTGCGGGCCGAGCGAGTGCACGAGCGGCGTATAGCCCCAACAGCCCGATTGCTTGTGCGGCTGCTCCATGGCCGCGAGCAGGTCCGCGAACGCAATACCAGGCTTCAGCGCCTTGATGCCGGCGTCATAGGAGT
Source organism: Betaproteobacteria bacterium (assembly GCA_003153455.1). GTDB lineage: Bacteria > Pseudomonadota > Gammaproteobacteria > Burkholderiales > SG8-41 > PALSA-1004. Next base: position 3,501 of record PLYS01000103.1, read on the forward strand.
CGCGCGCGACGCGCTCGAGCTTGCGGTTGGTGTCGTCAAGCGGCTCCAGCGCGACCGTCATCTGCACCTGGACCTCCTGATTGCCGCACATCGGCATGAGTTCGGCCTGCATCAGATCGCCCCGTTGCAGCACACGCGGCGCTTCCGCGGTGGTGGTCCAGCGCGGCGGTCCCCATGACAAAGTGTGCGGACCGGAGTTCATAACGATCATCGGATAGCGCAGACCGATACCGAAGCGCAGCATCTCGCGCGTTGCCTCGGCGAAGACGACCTCCTCGCCGACGCCGGGCGCTGTAACCTCGGCGACCACCTTGCAAGCGGCCTCGGCGGCGCCGGCTGCATAGCGCACCTGCGCCAGCTCCTCGTCGCTCTTCACAAGCATCAGATGGCTGAATTCCTCGGAGATGTCCTCGCACTGCGCCTTGGGCAAAGCCGCGGTGAATTGCCCCCAAAAATGGGCCGGGATGGCGCCATAGAACTCGGTCGGCGCCTGGGAGGCGAGACCGACNNGCGGGCGCGCATCACCCGCAAATGCGCCCAGGTGATGACGACCGGATCGCCCTCCAACGGGAAGATCACGCATCCTTCGTTATAGTCGTCGGCAATGTAGGTCTCGTACATCTCGCGCGAGCGGAAGCCCGCGACCAGAAGGCCATCGAGCTTGCGCTCGCGCATCAGCTTGCGAACGCGCGCCCAGCGGCGGTCCCGCTCGGCAAGCGACAGAATCGGAGGCTGTATCTTCGGATTGGACATTGTGAATTCCCATGTTGCGGTTCAAATCGGCTTCCCCAAGCGCGCTGCCCGGGCCGCCACTTGGTCGGCGCTCGGATAGCGTCGCATCACGAAGGTGGCGATCGCCGCCAACCCGCAGGCGATGGCCGCGCTAAAGAACACCCCTTTGAGATTCCAGTGCATGGCGATCAGCACGCCGCCCAGGAGCGTGGCGGCGATCGCGCCGACGCGGCCGATTCCGAGTGCCCACCCCAGGCCGGTGGAACGGATGTAGGTCGGGTAATAGGCGCCCGCGAGAACATTGGCTCCCTGAGTGCCGCCGAGCGCGAAGCCGACGCCGGCCACGAAGATCAGCCCGATGACGAGCGGATACGGCATACCGGCGTTGATCGTGGTCAGCGACGCCAGGGAAAGGCCGCCGAAGATGAAGCCGCAGGTCAGCACCGTGTAGGGGTCGAAGCGATCCATCAGCCGGCCCGCGGCGATCGTGCCTACAATGGCGCCGAGCTGCAGCGTGGCGGTCGCCGCCACAGCACGCGCGACCGAAATGCCGGCGGCGTTGATGACGGTCGGCATCCAACTGGCGAGCAGGAACGTCACGCCGAGACTGAGGAAGAAGATGATCCAGATCAGCGTCGTTCCGGGCGCCCGGCCGTGGGTGAAGAGGTGTTTGACCGGCACGCCGGACTCGATTTCTTCCGAAGTGACGAAGGTGGCGTCGCTTGGGAATGGCCGTCCTGCGGAGATTTTGGACAAATTGCGCGCGATCTCGGCGCTCTTGCTGCCGCGCAGGATCAGCAGGCGGACGGACTCTGGCAAGGCGACGTACAGCACCGGCAGCAGCAGGAGCGGCACGATCCCGCCGACATAGAATACCGATTCCCAGCCCCAGATCGGCAGCATCACCGCCGCCAGATAGCCCCCGACCGTGGCGCCGATCGTGAAGCCGACGAACACGATCGCCACCGCCGTCGAGCGCACTCTGCGCGGGAAATAGTCGACGCTCAGCGACACCGCGTTGGGCATGGCTCCGCCGAGGCCGCACCCCGTCAAGAACCGCGCCAGCAACAGGCCGTCGAGCGTTGTGCACATCGCGGTCGCGATCGAGAAGATGCCGAACAGCGCCGTGGTCGTGAGAATGAGCTTCTTGCGCCCGAAGCGATCGGCAAGCGGCCCGAAAATGCAGGCGCCGATCATCATGCCAAGCAGGCTGATGGCGAATACCCAGGCCATCGACGAGCGGTCGATGTGGAGCGACGGTACCAGCGAAGGCGCCGCGTAGCCGACCGCCTGGGTGTCATAACCGTCGAGGAAGAGCACGCCCATGCACAGCAGGAGCGTCCGATACTGGAACGC
>PLYS01000103.1:5651-7900 GCA_003153455.1 Betaproteobacteria bacterium
CGGTCAGGTCCATTCGCGTGTGCGCGTCGTTGGCTCGGATGGGGGCTTCTGTTTCACCGTTGTCACTGGCGAGCATCGTCCAGGTCTCAATGGCGAAGTGTCGAGTGCCGTCGGCTGGCTCGCCCTCAATACTTATCTCAGTCTACACAGATACAATCAATATTTTGTATCAAGTTAAGGACGCGCAGCGACAGTACCGGATGCCGAGACCGCGCGGATTGGAAAGGATTGTGCGGCCTAGCCTCGATGCAACAAGCTCAATGAAATAGCCGTCTTCCAACAAACCGCGGCAACGGCCCTGAAGCCAAGCGGCGCTGTACCGGCATTGCGCGCGGCGGCGCGGCGAAAATCTGCTGCATCGGATTGCGGTACATCGAAGCAGGCGTTACGCCGATGTCGAAGATCGAATCGCGCGCTCGGCGATCAGCCTGATCGCGGATAGCAACCATCGCTATCAATATCCGGGATAGCCCTCGACGACATAGACCGGCGCCCAATAGGGATCGGCCACGTAGCGGGTCGGCGGGTTGTCGCAATAGGCGCAAAAATGCATTTGCTCGACGAGCCGCAAATAGCGCTCGCGCGGCACATAAACGATTACAGGGCGCGCGCAACAATCGCCATGCCAGACATGCCAATGGTGGTGATATCCGCCATGGCGGTGATAGCTCCGATAGTAGTCCGCGGCTTGAGCGGGACCCACTAGGGCGCCGAACAGAGCGACAAGCACGACGCTACAACCAGGAACATGATACGGCGCATGGGCCATGGCCTCCGCCAGCACTCTCCGGAAAAGTCGATGCCGGCACTATCCGTTAGAACGCGCAGATAGAGCGTTGCAAAAACGCCGAAAATTCTAATGTATCTAATGCAATTGTCGGGATCGCCGGCGCAGCGCGTCCGTCACGACATCAATCTGCTGCCGATGGCCAGCCCGATCACGACCGCGCCAAGGAACAGCACCAGGAAAATGCCGAACAGCCATTGCGCGATGGTTGCGGCTGTGGCCTCCACGTCGCTGAAGCCGAGAATGCCGGCGACGATGGCGATCAGCAGAAAAATAAAAGCCCATTTCAACATCGCTTGACCCTCGGCCCGATGACTTCCCATTAAATAGCGACGGCCCCGTCTGGTTCCAATGGCCGCTCAGGGCCTCGGCGATATCGACCTCGGATCACGCGCGCCCCAGCGGCCGGCATCGACACGGGTCAGGAAATCGCCGACCACCTGGTTGAACAGGTCCGGCTCCTCCAGGTTCACCACATGGCCGGTCTTGGGAAACACCACCAGCCCCGAGGCGGCGATTGTCGCTTTGAGGAACAGGCTCGGCTCGATGCAGTGGTCGTCCTCATCGCCGACCACGATCAACGCCGGAATCTTCAAAGCGCGAATCCCGCTCTCGAAGTCGTAGAGCGACGGCCGCGCGCCCTGGAAGCCGCGCGAGGTATGGGCCGAACCCTGCGCGTCGTGCTCGGCCAGCATGCGGGCGAATTCCGCAAAGCCGCGCGCATCCTTGATCTCGAACGGGATCCGGCTCGGACCGCGGCCGTAAGTCTGCGCCACGTGGCTTGCGCCTTCGCGCTCGAACTGCTGGGCGAGCGCGCGCGAATGCTGGTGGAACTGTTCGGTGTAGCCGCGCTCGGACCCCGAGCCGGTGCCGGCGAGCACCATCGAGCGTACGCGGCCGGGATGATTGAGCGCCACCTGCAGCGCGGTATAGCCGCCCATCGACAGGCCGACGATATGAGCCGGACCATCGGCGACCGCACGCACCACATCAGCGAGGTCTTCGGCCGCGCGGATTTGACTATAGGCGTCCGCCGCTTCTGGCACATCGGACGGCGGATAGCCGCGCNNGCATCTGCATTTCCCACGAGCGGTGATCGGCGGCGAATTCGTGCACGAACAACACCGGCGTGCCTTGGCCGACCTCTTCGTAATAGAGCCGCACCTTGTCGGGTGTGATGGCATAAGGCATGCGCGAGCGATCCATTCAGGCGGCAATGACGCCGGACTCTATACGAAGTCCGCGCAGCATCAGCAAAACGGCCGGCGACGTGCCGGCCGCAAACTCAACGCGTTGAATATGTGGCGTCAGCCCGGATGGCGGGCGGCCCAGCCGCCGATGTCCATGCGGCGGCGCGAGGCGGTCTGCCGCAGGCCGAGCAGGCGGCTGGCGGTGGTCTTGGCCTCGGCGCGGCTTGTTGCCGCACAGGTGCGATATTCGAGATCGGAGACGCGCGACACCA
>PLYS01000388.1 GCA_003153455.1 Betaproteobacteria bacterium
TTGGTGGGGAACATCGAATCATCCGATTAAGGCTGTGACGTTATAAACGGGGCGGGCGGCGGTGTAACGGCAACGCGTGTGCCGGGCGAAGCCAAGTCCCGATCCCAGGGCGGTTCAGGTGCAAAACGAGTCGCGATAAAGTCGATGAACGCCCGCACTTTTGCGGCCGGATGACGGTCCGGCAGGAAGANNCCAAACTCGACGGTCGGCTGATCCATGGTCAGCGCAACCAGCGTGCCCGCGCGTAGATCGTCCGCAACGATAAAGGTCGGCTGGTAGATGAGGCCCTGTCCTGCGATCGCCGCGGCTCGCAGCGCATCGCCATTGTTCGCGCGCAGATTACCTGAAACGGGAACGGGGACCTCTCCCCGTGCACCAAACACCCATCGGTCGACGCCGGTCAGGCGAGAGAGCGTGTATCCAAGACAATTATGATCCGCCAAGCTCGAAACCGTGCGCGGTTTGCCGCGCGCTTTAAGATAGGACGGCGCCGCGCAGACCACGGTGCGGCAGGGCGCAATCCGGCGGGCGATCAAACTTGAATTGCTGAGGCTGCCAATACGGATCGCAAGATCCCAGCCCTCCTCGGCGAGGTCGACTAAACGGTCGTTGAGGCCAAGCTCGACGGTCACGAGCGGATGGCGTTGCGCGAACTCCGAGAGCAAGGAGGCGATCTGTCGCGCGCCGAACGCGACCGGAGCATTGAGCCGAAGCAAGCCCCGCGGTTCAAAACGATCGGCCGCGACGGCAGCATCGGCCGCGTTAAATTCAGAGAGGATGCGCTCGGATGCTTCGAGGTAACTGCGCCCGGCCTCGGTGATCGAAAGCCGCCGCGTGCTGCGGTGAAAGAGCTTGATGCCCAATCGCGCTTCCAGCGCGGCGATGTGCTTGGTGACCATGGTCTGCGACATACCCATGGCCCGGCCGGCGGCTGAAAAGCTGCCGGCGGCGGCAACTTTTGTGAACACCTCGAGGCCGGTCAGGCGATCCAGCATGGATCTCATCTCACTCTAANNGGCCTCAAGTTATTCGTCTTCACCCCGGCCGGAACGGCGCAGTTCTTCGGCAGCGTCGGCCTGCCGCCCGATCTCGCCTATGTCACCATCGCCGCGGAAGTTCTCGGCGGCATCGGGCTGATCCTCGGCCTGTGGACCAGAGTCGTTGCGATTCTTCTCGCGCCGATTTTGCTGGGCGCCATCTTCACGGTGCACGGCGCGGCCGGGTTCTTCTTCACCAATGCGAATGGCGGCTGGGAATTTCCGGCGTTCTGGACCATTGCATTGATCGTCCAGGCTCTGCTCGGCGACGGCATCTATGCGTTGCGCGCGTCACACAACGACGGCGCCGTCGGCAAGCTCACCNNTGTTCCTGTCGCACGGCGCACCGACCTTGCCGCTCACCGACACGCCGGCGCGCGCGTTCCTGAGCCAGCTAGGCCACACGTTCGAGCGTCCCAAGGCCATCCTCGTGGTCTCGGCGCACTGGGAGACCGCGCTGCCGACGGTCAGCGCGGTGGATCGCAACGAGACGATCCACGACTTCGGCGGATTTCCGCGGGCGCTCTATGAGATGCGCTACCCTGCCCCCGGTTCGCCGCAGCTTGCCGGTCGCGTGTCAGACCTGCTGCGTGCGGCGGGCCTCGACTGCAAAACCGATCGCAGCCGCGGCTTGGATCACGGCGCCTGGGTGCCGTTGCTGTTGATGTATCCGCAAGCCGACATTCCCGTTCTGCAACTCTCGGTCCAGCCCCATCTGGGNNGGCGTGCTGATCGTCGGCAGCGGCAGCTTCACGCACGATCTGTCGGAATTTCGTGGCCACAGCCCGAACGATCCGGCCCCGGATTGGGTCAACAGTTTTGCCGACTGGTTCCATGCGGCGCTGACAAAGGACCAAACCGACGCGCTGCTTGACTATCGGCGTCAGGCACCGTTTGCGACCAAGAACCACCCGACCGAAGAGCATCTCTTGCCATTGTATGTGGCATTGGGCGCCGGGGGAGATAATGCGCGCGCCGAGCGGTTGCACGTGAGTGCCACCTACAGCGTCCTTCGAATGGACGTGTACGCTTTTGAAGCCCGTAAAGCGTATTAGCGCAGCGTCATCCGTCATTCTCCGGGAGCGCGGCGGGTCACGCCTTCGTCGCTTGTGCGCGGCGGCGTAGTTTCGCCCGCCACCTTAACGCCACCGTTTCACCGCAGCGGCAACGTGGTTCCGTAAGTAGCGACACATCATCGCCATCGTTGCTGCGCGTGCGACAGTCCCGTCGCTTATTTCGGAACGCTCGCCGCGCCAGAGTGTTTGCACTGCACAGGTCACGGGGCAGCCTGAAATCAAAAGGAGCACTCCAATGCGTAAACTTCTTCCATTGCTGGCCATCGCGGCCGCTGCGGCGATCGCCACACCGGCCTTCGCCTATCAGGACGATCGCTATCCGACCGAAAGCTATGTCGCACCGGTCGCGGGCGCGGCAGTCGGCACCGCTGTCGGCGTTGGCCTCTTTAATGGCTGGTGGGGCTCAAGCGCGGCTGTTGCCGCGTTGCCTGCGACCGCAGTAGGCGCAGCGGCCGTCGGCGGGGTTGCCGGCGTCGGCACTCTGGCGCTGATTGATGCGGCCGTTCAGCCGTGCCGCGGCTTTCACGCGTTGTTCCTGATGAACAGGGATCAATGCGTCAACGGCGTCTATGTTGGCGACGCGCCACATCGCATATATCGGCGCTGATCGGCATCCAGCTAAAAGATCTCCGCGGTTCGCCGCGGAGGTTTTTTTATTGGAGCGCGGAGGCGATGGACTAACGCGCCCTACGCGCTTCCTCTTAAATCACAATAGCAATACTTTTATGAGCAATCGGGATCGACGAGTCATTCCGTTAGAGTCGGTAATTTGGTCAGCGATCCTCTTCTTGGTTAGTGAGCAATGAATCAGCAAGAAGAATCATGCGAATGAGCGTGATGCACTCCAATACCTACTTTCACACTCCAATACCTACCTTCAATTGGCCTGCGCCGATCTAGTTAAGTTCTTTACGGATATCTGAACGCGATATTTCTAAATCGATCTTCATTGCTCCGCAACGATTGAAGCGCAGAATTTTGCTCGCAACAATCGAGGCACTATTTGCTTCCGGACCAGTTGTCGTACGGGTCGAACGTTTGCCCAACAGCATTTCATAGCCGCGGCTCGCGTCCGCTACGTGTAAAAGTCATTCCCGCGAGCGAGTAACTCATGGGCACCAGCAGCGCGCAGCCTCTTGTTCGCATGACTGATGTATCTCCGGCTCTGGAGGAGAGGTTTTTTGTCCTCGGCGGAGAGCCTCCGCCTATTGCGGGAACAAATTTACATGCCCGCGTTGGTTCGCCTTGTGCCGGAATCATTCTGATCAATCACATTGAGCCTGCCGAACTCGCCGCCGTTCTCGGGCAGGCGCCCGATCCTGCCGTGCCGATCGCCGATTTCGAGCACAACAGCCCGCTGCGCCACGACTTCGTCGGCTCGAGTCTCAATGTCGAGACGATCGCAGAGCTGAAGCACCGTTTTGCTCCCGTTTGGCGCCGCCTTGCCGAGCTTCCATTTCGAGCGAAGCGAGAGGAACGTGCAGAATTGACGATGCTGCGTCTGGCCTATTCGCGCGACGCACCGATCGAAGCCGTCTTAACCCCGGGTTCTCCGCTCATTGTGGAGTACCCGCTTCTCGGCACGGCGGCCGGCACACGACGTCAGCTGGAATTGTTGGCCGATCTGGACTTGTTGCATCGCCGCCACTTCACCCGCACGCACGCCTGCAGCAAATGCGGCTCGGCCCGCCTGCATGTTTATGAGGCCTGTCCAGGATGCAGCGGAGCCGACCTCGTGGAAGAAACACTCGTCCATCATTATCGCTGCGGCTGCCAAGAGCCGGAGTCTCGTTTCGCTCAGGACCAACTCTTGGTTTGCCCAAAATGTCATCGCGTACTGAATCATTTAGGTGTCGACTATAGCAAACCCGGCAAGATTGTCGTGTGTCGCGCCTGCGGCGCGGCGAATTCCGAGCCGCTCATCCATTTCGTTTGTTTGGACTGTGCCACGGTGACGCCTACCGAGGGCGCCGCCGCGACCGATTGGTACCACTACGATCTCACCGATGAGGGCATGCGCGCGCTTCGTGACGGACGATTACCACGGTTCGAAATCGCTTGCCTGCTCGAACACGGCACTCACGCCTATTCTCCGCATGAGTTCCGACTGCTCGCCGCGGAGGAAATGCGGGTGGCGCGGCAGTTTCAGCGGTCCTTCTCGGTTGCGCGGGTTTCATTTCCGAACATCGAGGCGGATCGTCACGCACTCGGACCGGCGGGCATGAACGTCGCCTTTCGGCATGCCGTCGATGCGATCGTAGAAACGGTGCGCGCAAGCGATTTCGTTGGTGTTGGCGGCGCCACGTCCGTCATCATCGGATTTCCGGAGACAGCAGCCGCGGATGTTCGCGATACCGAAAACCGGATTCGGAAGGCCATTCAAAATGCCGTCGTTGTGCCTCTTGAGCTCACCGTCGATGTTGCCGAAGGCGACGCGATCGTTGAGATGCTCGCGGAAGGTTGATGGCCATGCGTGCATTATCTTTTCTCGAGGCACTCGACGCCATAAGCTTGATACTGCTTTTCTGGTACATGATCCTGTTTGAGATTCCCCGCTACGCGATCGGTACGGTGATTGTTGCCACCACAAGAGTGTGGCGGCGCGCGAAACCTCCGATCAAGACCAATCTCACCTTGAGCGTCGTCCTTGCCGGTCATAACGAAGCGAAGTCCCTGCGCGCCTGTGTCGAGGCGGTGGCCGAGCAGACGATCCTTGCCGAGATTGGCGGCATAGAAGTGATCGCGGTCGATGACGGCTCGACGGATCGGATGTCAGAGGTGGCACGGCAGCTGCGAGACGAGGGTAAAATTGACGAGGTGCTGCGGCTCGAGCAACGCGGCGGCAAGAGCGCCGCCGTCAATCTTGGCCTTTCTGTCTGCACCGGCGATGTGGTTGTGATTTCCGATATCGATACCACGTTCGATCGAGACGCACTTGCTGAACTGCTCGGCTATTTTGCCGACCCGCGCGTTGGCGCCGTCAGCGGCAATCTCGGCGTACGCAATGCGTCCGCCAGTCTCATCGCCCGGCATCAAGCCATCGAATACGCGATCGGCCTCTCGCTGGGCCGTTGTATCTCCGATTCGCTCGGCACTCTTACGATCGTATCAGGAGCGTTTGGCGCCTTCCGGCGTGCAGCCGTCGAGCAAGTGGGCCGACAGGATGTCGAAGTGGGTGAAGACGCCGATCTGACGATGAAGCTGCGGCGCGCCGGTTGGCGTATTCGCTTTGCTCCCGAGGCACATGCGCTGACAGACGTGCCTGAGACCGTTTCGGCATACATCGCGCAGCGGCTACGCTGGGACCGCGGTCTCATAACCATCTGGCTGCGCAAGTTTCGCGGCGCGCTCGATCCTCGCCAGTCCACATTTCGGCTCATCGACGTCGTGGCGTTTGTCGACGTGATCGGCTTCCAGGTTCTGCTGGCGCTCGCGTTTCCTGTCTATCTCGTCTGGCTCTACTACTACTTCGGCGGGTTTGCAGGAACCATCATCGGCGCGACGGTCCTCGGCTACGTGGTCCTTAACCTCTTGTCCTTTGCGGCCGCCGCGGCAACCGGGACTCAGACGCCGTTCCGGCTCGTTATTTACCTGCCGCTTTACACGATCTTGCAGGTTTCCTTGTTGCGGGTGATCCGCATCATCGCGATCGCGCAGGAACTCATCTTCCGTACCTCTTATCGCGATCCCTATGTGCCGGCTCGTGTCATGAGCCAAGTGGAGATCGTGTGATGCGATTCTTAAAGCGGCAGCGTCAGGTGCACGATGTATCCAGCCCGCCACGGGCACACCGCCTGGTCGTGATCCGTTGGCTTTCCCTTGCAAGCGTTCTCGCGTTGGCCGTTTGGCTCGTCAACTTGTTCTTCGGCGGTCTGTTGTACCTGCAAAGCGAGGGTCTTGTCGTTGGCGACCCTGGGACCGTCTCCGCTGAGTTCCCGGTGACGGTACAAGACGTTCTGGTACGAGACGGCGATGTTGTCGAAAAGGGCCAGATTGCTGTGCAGGTGACCTCGCAGAGCGTGACTGAAACGATTGCCCGGCTCACCGCCGAAATCGCGGCGCGCCAAGCCCGACGGGGCGAACTGCGTATCCGCAGCGAAGTGGTCGATGCATTGCTCGGTCTCGCGGCGAATCGTCAGAAGGTCTCCACCGATGCACTACGAGAGTTGGAAACACTCTTCGCGCGCCAATTCCTCGCACTGAATCAGCGTACCGCTGCCGTCGAGATGAATTTCCGCAGCTATCAAGATCTGGAGACACTAAGAGCCGAGAAGCGCATCGGGGAGACCGAGATCAATACGCTGAGCGTCGCGTTGGCCGAAGCCGAACGTGCATTAGGCGACCTTCGCGCGCTTTACGACGAGGGTCGGCTCCGCATTCCGGTCGACGGCGTGATCAGCCGTGTTATCTCCAATAGAGGCTCCGTCGTGCGCGCCGGCGAGCCACTCGTCGAGCTGCATGGCAATCAGCGATTCGTGCTTGCCTATCTGCCAGTCGGAGGGTTTTATGACGTTACAATTGGCGACGAGGTGAAAATCAATATTGGATTCCAATCTGCCCGTGGCGTCATTACGCGCGTCGAGCCTGTTGCGGCCGCGCTTCCCCGGGAGTTTCAGCGCGCCTTTACGCCGGTGGAGCGCCAGCAGCTGATCCGTGTCGAGTTCGCGCCGGGCGAGGTGCCGCCGCCGCTTTTCACGAAGGTGTCGTTGCGCTCTTTGCAGGTCGTGCCGCGCTCGATCGGCCGGACCTGGAGAGAAAGGCGACCCTGGCCGTAGTTATAGCAGCCTCAGATTGACTGAGCCGCGACTGTCCAGTCGCGGCGGGCGATGCTCCCCACCGCGATACCGGCAGCTATTTCAGTGCCGTCGACAGGGCGCAAACGGTGACCTCGCCCGTTCACAAAATGCCGCTGGATCATCGCCGCCGTTGCTTGCGATGCAAACCTCGCAACCCGACAACGCATAATCGTGCAGCTTAATGCGCAGGCCGCGAATTGAAATATTGAGGAGTTTTGCGGCGCGCGTGCGATTGCCGTGGCAGCACACGAGCGTATCGAGAATATGTTGTCGCTCAACCTCGGCTAAGGTGAGCCCGCATCGTGCCGGCTCCATAACAACGCCCATCGGTTCAAATTGAATGCGACTACGACACGCCCGAATGGTTAAAAAATTGTTATTAAAAAGTCCCGCTCGGGGCATGGCCGCGCACTCATGACTGCGCGCCAATGACTCGTGCCCTAAGCCGCGCTTTGCTTGGCCGCCTGCGCGACCGGGAATACGCAGGTCACCGTGGTGCCGCGCCCCATGGCGGAGTCGATCGCCACGCTGCCGCTGTGCAGCTCGACGAAGGAGCGCACCAGCGACAGGCCTAAGCCGGTGCCGCGGTGCTGCGAGCCC
>PLYS01000014.1 GCA_003153455.1 Betaproteobacteria bacterium
CGGCGTCTGATAGGTCTGCGAGCGCGCATAATGGCCGCTGCGCATATAGACGTCGATGAAGTTGATGCCCGCATAAACGAGCTTTACCAGCGCCTCGCCGTCGGCCGGGCGTGGTTGCGGCAGGTCCATCAGCTGCAGCCGCTCGGGACCACCGAAGGCCGGAATCGAAATGGTTTTCATGATTTCCTGGTGTCAAGTAAGTGAAAGTTGCCCGCGGCCGCTGCAGGTTTACTCATGGTTTGCCGACAGTATATTGCGGGTTACCGAACCTGGGGACGGTTGCAGCGGCGTCGGTTATCCGTTACTTTAGCGCCCTCCAGGGTTTATAGCGGCGCAACGCAGGAACTCGCCACCACAGCGGAAACAGGCCATGACTACCCCTACTCAAAACGCGATCAAACCGGCCACGGCCAGGGCAGTGGTTGCCGATTTGATCGAGCGCGCACGCGTCGCGCAAAAACTCTACGAGCGCTATTCCCAGCAGCAGCTCGACGAAGTGGTGACCGCAGCCGGCTGGGCCATTATCAATCCCGAACACAATCGCTGCCTCGCCGAACTCGCGGTCAAAGATACCGGGCTCGGCAATGTGCCCGACAAGATCGTGAAGAACCATCGCAAAACGCTCGGACTGTTGCGTGACCTGCAAGGCGCAAAATCGACGGGCGTACTCGCCGAATATCCCGACCGGGGCCTCACCGAAATCGCGCGCCCGGTCGGCGTCGTCGCTGCGGTAGTGCCTTCGACCAACCCCGGCGCCACCCCCGCCAACAACGTCATCAACGCGTTGAAGTGCGGCAACGCGGTGATTCTGTCACCTTCGCCCAAGGGCTACTCGACCTGCGCCAGGCTGGTCGAATACATGCACGCTGAAATGAAGCGCATCGGCGCGCCGCCCGATCTGGTGCAGATGCTGCCCGCGCCAGTAACCAAGGAGTTATCGACCGAACTTATGCAGCAAGCCGATCTGGTGGTCGTCACCGGCTCACGCAGCAACGTGCGAGCCGGTTACTCGAGCGGCAAGCCCGCGCTCGGCGTCGGCACCGGCAATGTCGTCGTGATCGTGGATGACAGCGCCGACGTGCATGACGCCGCCGCCAAAATCATGGCGTCGAAGATTTTCGACAATGCCACGAGTTGCTCGTCGGAAAACAGCGTGATCATCCACGCCATGATCTACGACGCGATGCTCGCCGCGCTGGTGCGGCAAGGCGGCGCGCTGCTCACCGCCGCCGAAAAGACGACGCTGCAGAAAGCAATGTTCCCGGGCGGCCATCTGTCGCCCACAGTAACCGCGCAGTCGGTGAGCAAGGTCTGCGCCGTGGCACGACTGACGCGGCCCGAGCTCGTCGCCGCCAAATGCCTGATGGTCGAAGAGACCGGCACCGGCAAGGATTATCCGTTCTCGGGCGAGAAGCTCTCGCCGGTGCTCACCCTCTACCGCGCGAACGACTTTGATCACGCGTTCAATATCATGCGCGGCATCTACGACTACATGGGTAACGGCCACTCGTGCGGAATCCACACCGAGGACGAGGACCATATCCGCCGTCTCGGTCTCGAGATGACGGTATGCCGCGTGATCGTCAATCAGGCGCACACCTTCGCCACCGGCGGCAGCTTCGACAACGGCCTGCCGTTCTCGCTGTCGATGGGCTGCGGCACGTGGGGCGGGAACTCGATCAGCGAGAACCTGAACTACCGCCACTTCATCAACGTCACCCGGCTCGTCACCACGATCCCCGAGGACAAGCCCTCCGAAGAGGACCTGTTCGGTCAGTTCTGGAAGAAATACGGAAAGTAGACGATGAACTTCGAGGAACACGCGGCAAAGCCGCTCCTGGCCAGGCAGGGCATCGCCGTTCCCAAGGGTGGACTGGCGAAAACGCCCGACGAAGCCGCCGAGGTCGCGGCCCGGATCGGCCCCGTCGTCGTCAAGGCCCAGGTTCCGGCCGGCAAGCGCGGCAAGGCGGGCGGCATCAAGCTGGCCGCGACGCCGGACGAAGCCAGGATCCATGCCAAGGCCATCATCGGCATGGAGATCGGCGGCCACAAGGTCGAGAAAGTGCTGATCGAGGAGCGGATGCCGATCGAACGCGAGCTTTATGCCGCGGTGCTCAACGATCCCTTGAGCAAGGGCCCGCTCGTCATGTTTTCGACCGAAGGCGGCATGGATATCGAGGAGGTGGCGGCGACGGCACCCGACAAGCTCNNCGCTAGTTCAAGGCTTGGGGCTCGGCGCGGCCGAAGACAAGGTCGCCGACGCGCTCGCCAAGCTCTACGAGGTCTATGCCGCCTTCGACGCCGAGCTATTGGAGATCAATCCGCTGATCGTCACCAGGGACGGCCGCGTCGTCGCGCTCGATTGCAAGTTCGTAATGGACGACTCCGGCATCGTCCGCCATCCCGACGTCGCGCGCATGGGCACACCCGAGAAGCTGACCGGCCTCGAGGTCAAGGCCAAGGCCGCCAGGCTCAAGTATATCGACCTCGAAGGCAATGTCGGCGTGCTCGCCAACGGCGCCGGGCTGACCATGACGACCATGGACGTCATCTGCCACCACGGCGGCCGCCCCGCAAACTTTCTCGAGATCGGCGGCGAGTCCTACACCCAGGCCAAGCCCGCGCTCGAACTGCTGCTGTCGAACCCCGGCATCAAGAGCCTGGTCATCAACTTCTGCGGCGCCTTCGCGCGCACGGACGTGATGACCCAAGGCGTTATCGAGGCGATCGAGGCCTTGAAACCCAAATTGCCGATCTTCTTTTCGGTGCACGGCACCGGCGACGAGGAAGCGATCAAATTGTTGAAGGATCGCCTGGGCGTCACGCCGCTCGCGACCATGGACGACGCGAGCAAGGCGGCGGT
>PLYS01000656.1:0-9136 GCA_003153455.1 Betaproteobacteria bacterium
TTTTTATTGCACTTTATTGGGTATTATTGGCAAGCGTCGAACTCCGTCATGCGCCGTTCATGCTATGGATCAACGATCTGTCGGTGGCGGATCCTTATTTCGTGTTGCCCGTGCTGATGGGCGGGACCATGATTTTCCAGACTTACCTTAATCCGGAGCCGCCCGATCCAGTGCAGGCCAAAGTGATGAAGATCATGCCGATTGCATTCAGTATCATGTTTTTCTTCTTTCCGGCTGGCCTCGTGCTCTACTGGCTGATCAACAACATATTATCGATCGCGCAACAGTGGCAGATTAAGCGCGTCATGGAGCACGCCAAGCCGGCGCATGGCAAATGAGGTCATAGCCGCGATTGCAACGCCGCCAGGACGCGGCGGCATCGGAGTGGTGCGCATTTCCGGCCTACGCCTCGAAAGCATGCTGCGTGCGCTGGTGAACATGGACGTTGCGCCGCGGGTGGCTACGCGCGCAGATTTTCGCAGCACGGACGGCGGCGTGATCGATCAAGGTCTGGTGTTGTTTTTCCCGGCGCCGCATTCGTACACCGGCGAAGACGTAATCGAGTTGCAGGGACACGGCGGTCCCATGGTGCTGCAACTGCTGCTCAGACGCTGTCTTGATCTCGGCGCGCGCATCGCCGAGCCCGGCGAATTCACCAAGCGTGCTTTTCTCAACGATAAACTCGACCTCGCGCAAGCGGAAAGCGTGGCTGATCTGATAGACGCCTCGACTGCCGAAGCCGCGCGTTGCGCCTTGCGCTCCCTGCAAGGCGAGTTCTCGCAACGCATCGAAGCGATGGTGCAGGGGCTGATCGATTTGCGCATGCTGGTTGAAGCGACGCTCGATTTTCCCGAAGAGGATGTCGAGTTTCTCGAGAAGGCGAATGCCCTGGCTACCCTGGAAGATTTGGGCCAGCAGCTTGCTGCGATATTCGCGGCATCCCGCCAGGGGAGCTTGCTGCGCGAGGGGATACACGTCGTGATTGCAGGTGAGCCTAATGTCGGCAAATCTAGTTTGATGAATTGCCTTGCCGGCGAAGAGCTAGCGATAGTGACCGACATACCCGGCACCACGCGCGATGCCATCCGGCAAACGATCAACGTGCATGGGGTGCCATTGAGGATGATCGATACTGCAGGCCTGCGCGAACCTATTGACAAAGTTGAAAAAATAGGGATTTCAAAGACTTGGGATGAAATAACGAAAGCAGACCTAGTGTTGTGGGTGAGCGATGTGACGCGCCTCGAGACGAGCGTTATGGACCCCGACATTGCAGCGCGCCTGCCCACAGGCGTGCCGCAAATTAGGGTCGTCAACAAGATCGATTTATGTGGGGAGAAGCCGGAAAAAAATGCTGCGGAAAAGGCCACCGAAGTTGCGCTGTCGGCAAAGACTGGTGCTGGTATCGAGCGGTTGCGCAGTGCAATGCTGGAAGCCGTAGGGTGGGGCGGCAACGAAGAAGGGCTGTTCATGGCGCGCGAACGCCACTTGCAGGCCCTGCAAATGGCCCAAACGCATCTTGGACAAGCATCTGCCAGCATGTCCCAGTTGGAACTCTTTGCCGAGGAACTCAAGCTCGCGCAACACGCGCTTGCCAGCATTACGGGCGAATTCACTGCTGATGATCTGCTCGGCAAAATTTTCTCTCATTTCTGTATCGGCAAATGACGGCTGTGGGTGTTGTCGGCACGGTCGTCTGACTCAGAACCCAGCCGCAGCGTCGCGCGGAGCCTGTTTGCCATTCGACTAGGTATGATCTGGATGTTTCACGTGAAACACCGATCGATTCAACGCGTTTTTGGGGTATCATTGCGACCCTGTTTCAAGCCAGCCTAAAGTATGCATTTCGCTGAAAAATTTGACGTAATCGTGGTCGGCGGCGGTCACGCCGGGACCGAGGCGGCACTTGCGAGCGCACGCATGGGCCGCCGTACACTGCTGCTGACCCACAATGTCGAAACGCTCGGCCAGATGTCATGTAACCCCTCGATCGGCGGCATCGGCAAAGGACATTTGGTCAAGGAGATCGACGCGCTTGGCGGCGCGATGGCCGCGGCTGCCGACGAAGCTGGCATTCAATTTCGCATCCTCAATTCGCGTAAAGGCCCAGCGGTGCGCGCTACGCGCGCGCAAGCTGACCGGTTGCTTTACAAAAAGGCAATCCGCAGCCGTCTTGAAAATAACAATAACTTATTGATTTTCCAGCAGTCTGTTGATGATTTTACGCTGGAAGGCGGGCGCGTTACCGGTGTCAAAACTCAGATTGGACTGTGCTTTGCGGGCGATGCGGTAGTGCTGACGACAGGCACTTTTCTGTCCGGGCTGATCCACGTCGGGCTAAAGAACTATCAGGGCGGACGTGCTGGCGATCCGCCTGCTCTCACTCTCGCACAACGACTGCGCGAATTGAAACTGCCGGTGGGGCGACTTAAGACCGGCACACCGCCGCGCATCGACGGCCGCAGTATTGATTTTTCGCAACTGGCCGAACAGCCGGGCGACGACCCAGTACCGGTGTTTTCCTTTCTCGGCTCGCCCCATCAACACCCGCAACAGCTGCCGTGCTGGATCACACACACCAACGAGCGCACGCACGAGATCATCCGGGGCGGGCTCGACCGCTCGCCGCTGTTCACCGGTGCTATTGCAGGCATAGGCCCGCGTTATTGCCCTTCGATCGAAGACAAGATCACGCGTTTCGCGGACAAGGCTTCGCACCAGATTTTCCTCGAGCCGGAAGGGTTGACGGCCAAGGAGTTTTATCCCAATGGCATATCGACCAGCTTGCCGTTTGATATTCAGCTCGCGCTGGTGCGCTCGATCAAAGGACTCGAGCGGGCACACATCACGCGCCCCGGTTATGCAATCGAATACGATTATTTTGATCCGCGCGGACTGCACAGTTCGCTCGAGACCAAAGCGATCAAAGGACTGTTTTTTGCGGGCCAGATCAACGGCACCACCGGCTATGAGGAGGCCGCGGCGCAAGGATTGCTCGCCGGCATTAACGCCGCGCGTTTTGTCGCGGGCGAAGCCGGGTGGTGTCCGCGTCGTAACGAAGCTTATCTCGGCGTGCTGGTCGATGATCTGATCACACGCGGCGTGTCCGAGCCGTACCGGATGTTTACCAGCCGCGCTGAGTACCGTTTGAGTTTGCGCGAAGATAACGCCGACATGCGGTTGACCGAAATCGGACGTCGGCTCGGCGTCGTCGATGATCTGCGATGGCAGCATTTCGAGCCCAAGCGTGAAGCGGTGGCGCGCGAGAGCGAGCGTCTCAAATCGAGTTGGGTCAACCCGAAAGTAATTGCGCAACACCAATTCGAGCGCGTGCTGGGGCAGGGGATCGAGCGCGAATACACGCTGCAGGATTTGTTGCGGCGGCCGGGCGTCTCGTATGCCGCATTGATGACGCTGCCGGGAGCGGGTCCTGCGGTCGACGACCCTCTGGTTGCTGAGCAAGTCGAAATCCAGTGCAAATACCAGGGTTACATCGAGAGGCAACAAGACGAGGTCACGCGCCAGGAGGCGTATGAAGCGACGCGGCTGCCCGCGGACCTCGATTATAGGCGCGTGCGCGGGCTGTCGATCGAGGCGCAGCAAAAACTGAATCAGCATCGCCCGGAAACGCTCGGGCAGGCAGCGCGCATTTCCGGTGTCACCCCGGCGGCGATTTCGTTGTTGCTGGTGCATTTGAAGCGTGGCTTCGGCTCAGCCCAAAAAACAGCATGAGCCTTTCCGAAAAACTCGCGCAAGGCGTAGCCGAACTCGGCCTGCGCTTGCCGGCAGCGACCCTGCGCAAGCTGCTCGATTACCTCGCACTGATCGCTAAATGGAACCGCGTTCACAATCTCACCTCCGTGCGCGAAAGCTCGAAGATGGTAAGCAAACACTTACTGGATTGTCTAGCCGTGGTGCCGCATCTCGAAGCGCATACGGTGCTCGACGTAGGCAGTGGCGCAGGCTTGCCCGGCATCCCGCTGGCGTTGATGTGGTCGCAGGCCAGCGTGACGCTGCTCGACAGCAATCACAAGAAAGCGGCATTTCTGCGCCAGGCTGTGATCGAACTCGGGCTCAACAATGTGGACGTGGTGTGTGAGCGTGTCGAAACCTGGCAGCCAGCGCAGGAATTCGATCTCGTGATTTCGCGCGCCCTTTCCGACCTGCCTGAATTCGTGAATCTTGCCGGTCGACTTTGCGGCGCTGATGGCGTGGTCGCGGCCATGAAGGGCGTCTATCCGTACGAGGAACTCGCGCAATTGCCGCACGAGTTCAGGTTGCGCAGCGTAGTGCCGCTCAAAGTGCCCGGCGTGGTCGCCGAGCGTCATCTAGTGTTGCTCAATCCGGTGCATTAGCACGTGGCAAAGATACTCGCGATTACCAACCAGAAAGGCGGTGTCGGCAAGACCACGACCAGCGTCAATCTCGCAGCGAGCCTCGCTGCTACCAAGCAGCGTGTGCTGCTCGTCGATCTCGATCCGCAAGGCAATGCGACGATGGGCAGCGGCATCGACAAACGCAAGCTTACGCAAACCATTTACCACGTCTTGCTCGGGGAAGCCGACATCCGCACGGTGCGCGCCATCTCGACCAGCGGCAACTACGATCTGATACCCGCGAATCGCGAGCTCGCCGGTGCCGAAGTCGAGCTGGTCGATATCGAGCAGCGCGAAACGCGGCTTAAGTCCGCGCTTGCTGGGCTGGAGAGCGAGTACGATTTCATCCTGATCGATTGCCCACCCTCGCTAAATTTGTTGACCGTTAACGGACTGTGCGCCGCACAGGCGGTGCTGATTCCGATGCAATGTGAGTACTACGCGCTCGAAGGATTGAGCGACCTGGTGCAGACGGTCAAGAAAGTGCGTGAACACCTCAACCCGCAGCTGCAGATCGAAGGCCTGCTACGCACTATGTACGACCCCCGCAACACGCTCGCGCAGCAGGTTTCGGCGCAGTTGCGGCAGCATTTCGGCGACAAGGTTTTCCGCACGGTGATTCCACGCAATGTCAGGTTGGCCGAAGCGCCGAGCCATGGCGTGCCGGCGCTCGGACTTGATAAGACCTCCAAGGGCGCGCAGGCCTATCTGGCGCTAGCCGGCGAAATGCTGAATCGCGTTGCGCCAGGCGCCTAGGGAGACGCATTATGGCGAAAATGAAAGGTTTGGGTCGCGGTCTTGATGCGCTCCTAGGTGGGGACGAGCCCGCGGCAGTAAGCGCAGATCAACTCGCCGAGTTAAGAACCGAGCTTTTGCAGCCCGGCAAGTATCAGCCGCGCACGCGCATGGATGAAGCGGCGCTCAAGGAACTCGCTGATTCGATCAAGACTCAAGGCGTGATGCAGCCGATTCTGGTGCGGCCGGTCAGCGCCGGCCGCTATGAAATCATCGCCGGCGAGAGGCGCTGGCGTGCGGCACGCCTCGCCGGCCTGAGCACAGTACCGGCGCTGGTGCGCGCAGTATCGGACAGCGCGGCGCTGGCGATGGCGCTCATCGAAAACATCCAGCGTGAAGATCTCAATCCACTCGAACAGGCGAACGGCATTCAGCGCCTGGTCACCGAATTCGGCATTACTCACGAGAGGGCGGCGGAAATGGTCGGCCGCTCGCGCAGCGCGGTGACCAATCTGCTGCGCCTGCTCACGCTCGCCGCGCCGGTGCGCGAGCTAATGCAGCAAGGCAAGCTCGACATGGGGCACGCACGCGCGGTGCTTGCGCTCTCAGGCATACAGCAGATCGAGGCTGCGCGCAGCGTTGTTGCGCATGGCTTGTCGGTACGCGAAACCGAGCGCCTGGTCGCGCGCTTGATAACAGCTGCGGCGGGCAAGAAGACGCGGCGCGTCATCGATCGCGACATCCTGCGTCTGCAGGAAGAACTCGCGCAAAAACTTGGCACCAAGGTTACGCTCAAGTCTCGCAGCAAAGGCTGCGGCTCGCTGGTAATTGACTACGCGAGCCTGGCGCAGCTGGATACCATCTTAGCGCGCCTGATGCGTTGATGTAACGCAATTGCTGCAGCGCAAAACGGTTTGACGCGAGGCGACGAAGTTGAGTACAATCAACAAGTTTGCTCTGGTCAGCATCGCGAGCAAGCCTCTCCGCACGGTGCTGCGGTGGCAGGTTTATGTCGCTGTGGCGCTCACGCTGGCTGCAGGTTGGTGGGCCGGAATGCCCGGCGCGATTTCGGCGCTGCTGGGCGGCTTGATCAACGTTACGGCGGGATTGGTCTACGCGATGATGGTTTCGGGCAGCACAGCAAAGTCTGCAGGGCAGACGCTCAGGACGCTCGTCAGGGCCGAGGCCAGCAAGATCACCCTCATCGTGCTCCAGTTGTGGCTGGTATTGACGGCGTATCACGACGTCGTAGTGACAGCTTTTTTTGCAGCATTCGTCATCTCGGTGCTGGTTTTCCCGATGGCGTTATTGGTCCGCGACTAGATCGAATCAGGAACGTGTGATGACCGCCGCAGCCGAACTAACCCCGACCCAGTACATCGGTCACCACCTTAGCTTCAATGCCAAACCCGTCGGCGACGGCGCATTCTGGGCGCTTAACGTCGACACGCTCGTAACCTCGGTGCTGCTCGGCATCATTGGTATCGGATTCATGTGGTGGGTGGTACGCGGGGCGACGGCGGGAGTCCCCAACAAGCGCCAGGCGTTCGTCGAACTCGCCGTCGGCTTCGTCGACGAGCAGGTCAAGGGGGTATTCCACGGCGACCGCCGTTTCATCGCGCCGCTTGCGCTGACGGTGTTCGTGTGGGTGCTGCTGATGAATTCGATGGACTTCCTGCCGGTCGACTGGGTCGCGCTTGGCACACATCACATCTCCGAACACGGATTTCGCATAGTTCCCACCGCGGACGTCAATACCACGTTTGCGCTCGCCCTGACGGTATGGGGGTTGATGATTTTCTATAGCATCAGAGTCAAAGGCCTCGGCGGCTGGATCCACGAGCTGTTCTGCGCGCCGTTTGGAATCAAGCCGGCGTGGATGGCGCCGCTGCTGATGTGCTTCAATTTGTTGTTCAACCTCGTCGAATACATATCCAAGCCGCTGTCGCACTCGCTGCGGCTGTTCGGCAACATGTACGCGGGCGAGATCATCTTCCTGCTGCTCTGGATGATGGCGGCCACGAGCCTCGCCGGCACCGCCTTCGCGGCCCTGCTGGGCCTGGGCTGGGCGATATTCCACATCCTGATCGTTGTTTTGCAGGCCTATATCTTCATGATGCTCACAATTGTGTATGTCGCGATGGCGCACGACAGTCACTGATACGTTCCGATCAACTCTCACCCCAGTCCTAGGAAAGGAAAGCAAATGGAAAAGATGCAACTGTTGGCGATGATCCAGGCGTATACCGGAATCGGTATCGGCCTGATGGTCGGGCTCGGCGCGCTCGGTGCGTGCGTCGGCGTGGGCATCATGTGCAGTCGTTTTCTCGAGGGCGCCGCGCGTCAGCCCGAGCTGATACCGCAATTGCAGGCGAAAGTGTTCCTGCTGCTGGGCCTGATCGACGCATCGTTCATCATCGGCCTCGGCATCGCATTGTTCTTCGCCTTTGCCAACCCGCTGCTCACGGTCGTCCAGTAACGCACCGGAGGTCCCGAAAGGGAACATCATGAACATCAATTTGACGCTATTCGCACAAGCGATCACCTTTGCGGCGTTCATCTGGTTTACGGCGAAGTTTGTGTGGCCGCCGCTGATGCGGGCGGTCGAGACGCGCCAGAAGCAGATCGCGGACGGGCTCGCCGCGGGCGAGCGCGGCAAGCAGGACCTCGAGCAGGCCGCGAAACGTACCGAGGAGATCCTGCGCGAAGCGCGGCAGAAAGCGCAGGGAGTCCTGGCCCAGGCCGACAAACGCGCTGTCGAGATCGTCGAGGAAGCCAAGGCTGCCGCGAAAGCCCAGGGCGAGCAACTGGTGGCCGGCGCCAAGGCAGATATCAACCAGGAAGTGTTTCGCGCCAAGGAGGCGTTGCGCTCCCAGGTGGCCGCGTTGGCGGTCGCCGGCGCCGAGAAAATTCTGCGCCGCGAGGTCGACGCCAAAACGCACGCTGACCTGTTGCGGGCGGTCGAGGCAGAACTCTAAACGATACCATGGCGGAAACAGTCACTATTGCCCGTCCCTACGCCGAGGCTGCGTTCAGGCTGGCGCGGGAGCAGGGCGCTCTTGACCGGTGGTCGCAGATGCTGCATCTCCTCGAAATCGTGGTGCAGGATGAGCGTATCGCGCGCTGCATCGGCGACCCTAACTTGAGCAGCAGGCAGCTCGAGAGCCTGGTGCTTGGCGTGTGCGGCGAGCAGCTCGACGGCGCGGGCCGCAATTTCGTGCAGGTGCTGGTGGGCAATGACAGGCTCGGCGTGGTGCCCGCAATCCGGGCGTTGTTCGAAGACCTGAAGCGCGAGCAGGAAGGCATACTGGAAGCGCAGATCACCTCAGCGTTTGCGCTCGATGACGAGCAGCGAAGCCGGCTGGTGCACCGGCTCGAATCCAAATATCAGCGCAAGGTGAGCGCGCAGGTCAGCGTCGATCCGCAGTTGATCGGCGGCGTCAAAATCGTGGTCGGCGACAAAGTGCTGGACGCGACCGTGCGCGGCAAGCTCGACGCGATGGCCGTTGCGCTTACCCATTAGGAGCAAGTATGCAACTCAATCCCTCAGAAATCAGCGAACTCATCAAGAGCAGGATCCAGGGCCTTGGCACGACGGCCGAATCCAGAACTCAGGGCACGGTGATTTCGGTCACCGACGGCATCTGCCGCGTGCACGGGCTGGCGGACGTGATGCAGGGCGAGATGCTCGAGTTTCCGCAGAACACTTTCGGCCTCGCGCTCAACCTCGAGCGCGACTCGGTGGGCGCCGTGGTACTCGGCGCATACGAGCACATTTCCGAAGGCAACAGCGTCAAGTGCACTGGCCGCATCCTCGAAGTGCCGGTCGGCGAAGCGCTGATCGGGCGTGTCGTCAATGCGCTCGGCCTGCCGATCGACGGCAAGGGTCCGATTGCCGCACACGAAACGTCGCCGATCGAGAAAATCGCACCGGGCGTGATCTGGCGCAAATCGGTGTCGCAGCCGGTGCAGACCGGCTTGAAGTCGATCGATTCGATGGTGCCGATCGGCCGCGGCCAGCGCGA
>PLYS01000656.1:9153-9363 GCA_003153455.1 Betaproteobacteria bacterium
GCTCGAAGAGCACGGCGCGATGGCGTTTACCATTGTCGTCGCGGCTACGGCGTCGGAGTCGGCGGCGATGCAGTTCATCGCGCCCTATTCGGGCTGCAGCATGGGTGAATATTTCCGCGACCGGGGCCAGGATGCGCTGATCATCTATGACGACCTGACGAAGCAGGCATGGGCATACCGCCAGGTGTCACTGCTGCTGCGCCGCCCGCC
>PLYS01000590.1 GCA_003153455.1 Betaproteobacteria bacterium
CGACCGATGTTAAAGATGGGCTAGGATCGCGGCTGTTTAATGCGCTCTATGAAAGCTGGCAGCACTTCACGGTAATCGCCCACCACACCATAGTTGGCGCGCGTGAAAATGTCCGCTTCGGGATCAACGTTTATTGCCACAACCGTGCGGGCAGCACTGATACCGGCAAGGTGCTGGACGGCGCCGGAGATGCCGACAGCGATGTACAGGTCGGAAGTAACACAGATTCCGCTCAAACCCACCTGATGAGATGTGGAGACCCATCCGGAGTCGGCAACAGGCCGGGAACAACCTACAGCCGCTCCAAGCGCGGCAGCGGTCTCCTCGATGAAATGCCAGTTATCGCGTCCGCCGAGACCACGGCCGCCTGATACGACGATCTTCGCATCCTTCAGTTTTGGTCCGCTGGCAGCCGCAGCGGCCGCTTCTTCCAGGACGGTGACTCGCGCTTGCTGGGGCGCCGTGACATCCAGGCGCACCACCTCGCCGCCCGGTGTCGCAGACCGGGGCCCGTAAACACCGGCTCTGATGGTTGCCATCCTTGGCGTACCGCGAATCACAAACTCTCCCAGCACACCGCCGCCATAGATGGGCTTGGTCACCACCAGCTCTTTGCCTTCAGCGGCAAGCACGGTGCAATCCATCACCAAGCCGGTATTAAGGCGCGCAGCCAAGCGCGGCACCCATTCGCGTGTCTCAAGAGTGTGCGGGAAAAGCGCCACTGATGGTGAGCATGCCTTGATCACCGCCTGAACTGCGGAGATGCAGGCGTGCGCAGTATAAGGCCGGTAATGCTTGCCTTCGACCAGATACAGAGATGAAAAACCGCCACGGAATTGTTCAGAGCCCGCAACCAAATCGTCGCCGATAAGCGCTCCCAGCAGCGGCTCGCCGAGAGCGTCGGCCAATCCGGCGCCAGCTGCCGCAACTTCCAGGGAAGCCGGCGTAAGCTTGCCGCCTGCCATGTCACCAAAGACCAGAACTCCCACCATCAGATCAGTCCCAGTTCACGTAATTTATCGGCCAAGGCCGCGCCTTGCTCCGCACCTGAGCTTCCCGCAATCAGTTCCGCGTTCGAGGTGCGCAGTTGAATCTGCAGCTGGCGAAGCTCCACTTTGGGAGCAAGGGCCTGCAGCCCCAGATCGGAGGCCTTCCAGCCGGGAATAAGCGTACGCCCCGCCGCCATCGTGCCGCGAACCGTCGGATAACGGGGCTCGTTGGTTTCGCTCGATACGCCCAACAGCGCAGGCAGTTCGACACGCAGACGCTGATACCCGTCCTCGATGAGGCGATGCACGATCATAGTGCGGCCGTCAACCTCTTCAATCTTGGAAACCGGCGACACTGCAGGAAGATCCAAGGCTTCCGCAATCCAGTGCAGTACCTGGCCGCCATCCGTGTCCGACGCCTGCCGCCCGCACAGTATCAAATCGAAATTGCCGATCTTGCGAATCGCTGCCGCAAGCGCCTGACCGACACCGGCGCTGTCAGCGTGCAACCAGTCCGGATCGTTCAACAGCACAGCGGAATCGGCCCCCATCGCTACAGCGCCTTTCAGCGACTCCCGGCTGGAATCGTCTCCCAAGCCGACCACGGTTACGCGGCCGCCGTGTTTCTGCCGCAATCGCAGCGCCTCTTCGAGCGCGTTGGCATCATAGCCGTTCATGACCGGCGGAACCCCGAACGGCGAAACAATCCGCATCGCCGCAGGATCGAGTTGGATGTCACTGGGCGGAATGTTGGGGTCCGCCACCTGCTTGACGGTAACGATGATATTCAAGGGCTGTCAGACCAGGCTAGGATTGTTGCGCAGCGATGGCCGCATGCGTGCCTGCAATCCGTCCGAACGTCGCCCCGGCCATCATGCCCGAGCCCGAAGCGTAGTTGCCGACCCACAATCCACCCGCCATCTCGCCCGCAGCGTACAAGCCGGCAATGGGACGACCCGCCACATGCTGAGTTTGGGCAGTCTTCGGGTCGATCTTCAAACCGCCAAAAGCAAAAGTGAGACCGCACCGCACCGGCCAGGCTTCGAACGGCGGCTCGTCTATCTCCAGCGCATAGTTGCTCTTGGGCGGATAAATGCCTGCCGTGCATTTGCCGTCCAGTTGATGACGGTCCGGATTGTATTTGCCGGGCTGGACCGCTGTATTGAACTCCGTCACTGTCTTGACGAATTTAGCCGCGTCAAGGTCGAGTTCATCCGCCAGCTTTTCGAGAGTATTGGCCCTGGCGGTGGTCGCGCTGGCATAGTTCGGGGTGTAAAGATTCATCTTGCGAATCTTGGCATCATGGATCTGGAAGGCAATGCCGCTGGGCTGGGCCAGGATCGCGCGACCCATGGCGGCATAGGTTCTGCCGCGGGTATCCCACGCTTCGTCCACGAAGCGTTCGGCTTTGGTATTGACCATGATGCCCCACGGATACATATAACGCGTGAGGCTGTCCCGCAATGAATGCGCCGACGGCACCGTAAACACCGGCAGGTTGATGTCCTGCGGCGACGCGTGGCAGGTGGTCCAGCTGCCATGCGGCATGGCGCCGATGTCCATGGCCATGCGTAACCCGTCGCCGGTGTTGAACGGCACGCCGCGCAAGCGGATCATGTCCCAGCCGGGACCGAGATAGCGCGCGCGCATCTCCGGATTCGATTCGAAGCTGCCGCACGCGAGCACTACCGACTTGGCGTTGAAGGTCGCAAATCCCGTCGGCGTCAGCGCCTTCACGCCGGTCACCCGCCCCTGGCCGTTTTGGACCAGCTCGACCGCCGACGTCTCATAATGAAACACCACGCCGGCCTTTTCCAGAATCGAAAAATTGCGTTGCTGCAACCCGGCGCCCCCGCCGTTCATCGTCACGACGTTGTCGTCCCGGATGGTTGCCGGAGACCAGTCGTGACCCTTGCTCGCCAGCCAATGCATCGTCTTGAGCGATTCGGTGACGTGCACCTGCAGCATTTCCTGATCGCTCTGGTTGTCGGTGACGCGCATGATTTCGTCCCACAGCTCGGCTTCGGTGCGATGCGGCAAGCCCTCGAGCAGCGGGCGCATCTCGTCATCCGAGTAGTTCCTGACCAGCGGACGCAGATCCTCCGCGCCGTTGAAGGCAAAACGCATGAGCACCGTCAAGGCGCTGTTCCCGCCACGGTCGCGCCTGGATGCTTTCTCCAGCATGCCCACCCGCGGCGTTTTTTCGAGCGCAGCCAGGGCGGCCGAACACGCCGCGTTGCCGGTCCCGACGATCAGCACATCGTAATGATAAGTTTCGTCAGCCAACGAAGCCTCCTGCTCTATCCGATTATCGAGAAGATCTATCCCAGGGATTTACTGTCAGAGAAATGGCGAAGAATCCCGTCTGCATAGACTCGCCGCCAATGAGCGCCGCAAATCCTTTAATGGACTAATGTAGCATCTTCACGCTATGCTTACAAATGATAAATATCTCTTTCAGATTGCGTTTTATGCATACTAGTGAATGAAGGATTCATGAACTTAAGACAACTGGCGGCAATGTGCGAAATAGTAGATCGTGGACTCCGAATTTCGGATGCGGCGCAGGCCACCTTTCGCGCCCAGTCCAGCGTCACGCGCCAAATCCAGCTGCTCGAAAGCGAGTTGGGATTCGAGCTGTTTGTTCGAAACCGCAATAAGCTGCTTGGAATCACTCCACAGGGCGAAAAGATACTCCGCATCGCCCGCCGCATGCTCAGGGACGCCGAGAACATGCGCAGAATCGGCAAAAACGTCGCTGACGTCGAAAAAGGCGAGTTCACTATTGCGACTACTCACACTCATGCCCGATACGTTCTGCCGCCGGTAATCGGCGAATTCATACGGAAATATCCGAAGGTGAAGCTGAGCCTGCGGCAGGGTAATCCCGGGCAATGCTGCGAACTGGTCGCGTTGGGAAAGGCGGACCTGGCAATCTGCACGGATCCGCCGGAGCTTGCAGGGGAACTGGCGCAAATTCCGTGCTACCGGCTGTACCGGAGCGTCATCACGCCGTTACGGCATCCTTTGATCCGCGTTAAACCCCTGACACTTGAGGCGCTGGCACAGTATCCATTGATCACTTACGACGAAGCGTTCAGCGGTCGTCATGTCGTCGAGAAAACTTTTTCCGATAAGGGACTCAACCCGACCATAGTACTGAGCGCAGCCGACGCCGACGTCAGCAAAGTGTATGTCGGCATGGGCCTTGGCATAGCGATTTTCGCCAGCGTCGTATTCGATCCCAAACAAGACGCCAAACTCCACCGTATCGACGCGCGGCACCTGTTCAAACCGGGCAGCCTGAATCTGGTGATTCGCCGCTACAGCTATCTTCGCACTTACATGGTCGATTTTAT
This sequence comes from Betaproteobacteria bacterium, assembly GCA_003153455.1. Classification (GTDB taxonomy): domain Bacteria; phylum Pseudomonadota; class Gammaproteobacteria; order Burkholderiales; family SG8-41; genus PALSA-1004. The sequence goes on from PLYS01000590.1 coordinate 4,349, forward strand.
CCGGATTTTCGCGCCCAAAATCGATAAGGGATCGATAGACGACGTGCTATTCAAGAAACGAACGGCGTACATACCGCGTGCGAATCTGCCGGAACTATAGAGTTTCGAAATTACGAGGTTGTTGCACAGGCCATCGCAATTCGAGCCTTTCAGCAACGCAAGCACACACCTCATCGTCCGGTGCACCCGCCCGCGCAAGCCGCAAGCCTCACTTAGCCTAACAGCTTGTTGCAAAACGCAATCGAGAGTGGCTTTTTCGTCATTCCGGCGCACGCCGGAATCCAGAACTCTTTGTTTTTTTGGTTCCAGAAACCTGGACTCCGGCTTTCTCCGGAGTGACGAACCGTTTTGCATCAAGCTGCTAAGGCAATGATGCTGTCATACAGCCGGCGCTCAAGCACCATGCCTTCCAGGCATCGGCGTCTGCGCTCCTGAAACGCACGCTGCGACGGAATGCGGATTTCTTCCACCCCCGGTTGCCGCGGGGTGGATTTGACCTGCCGGATCAGCTCGGCCAGCAGCTGCTTGAACTGTTCGGGCGGAACCAGCAAGCCGGGATCGAAAACAACGAACAGAAAACCGAAATCCTGCACCCGACCGCGCGGCAAGGCGGCTCCGGCCGCGAGACCCAGCGCTTGGATCATCAGCGAAAGGCCATAGCCTTTGTGCCCGCCGAAAGGGAGGATTCCGCCCGCGAGTGCAGCGGCGGCATCGCGCGTTGGCAAGCCCTGCGCGTCAACCGCAACTCCTTCCGGCAGCGGCTCACTCAATCGGGAGGCGAGCACGACTTCACTATGCGTGATCGCCGAAGTGCCCATGTCGAAAATCAGCGGGTCGGGATCGCCCGGCAGCCCGAACGCGATGGGATTGGTGCCGAACGCAGAGACCTTACCCCCGAGCGGAACCACGTACGGCTCGCTGCACGCAGTGTGTATGCAAACAAAGCCGGCGCGCGCGATCATCTCAACGTAACGGGCATTGCGACCGCTCAGATAACTATTGTGAACGCCGACCAGCGCAAAGCGGCTCGCACGCGCCTTTTCGATCGCGATCTCCGCCGCGCGATGCAATGCATAAAGACCCACGTAATTGCCGCCATCAATCAGCGCGGAAACCGGGGTTCCATGCACCACGCTCACAGGATTGCGCGGCTGTCGGGTGCGCGGGTCCTCCGCAATCGTGATCAAGCGCGCCAGCCCCAGCGCCGGATAGCCGCAAAGCTCGGCATCGAGCAGATTGGCCGCGATAATGCGGGACTCGTCTTCGCTGTAACCGGCACGCCGCATGACGCGCTCGCTCAACGCGAGCGCGTCATCGGCGCTCACGACGATTTCGTTCGCGCCGCCCGGCTCCGTGAGTGCAATCATGCTCATCGAGCCGCCCGCGGTACTGTGTTAACGCGAAACCCGGAGTAACTGAACGGCAGACTTCCTCCCGTTGCATGCCAAAGCGACGGCCGGTCGCCTATTCAGCGCGTATATTGGCTTCGCGCGCGACCTTGGCCCATTTGACCATCTCGCTGCGAATGAGCGCCGCGAACTCCTCGGGCGTATTCGATAGCGGTTCGGTGCCGACCGACGTCATGCGCTCCGCGACATCCGGCAACGCAACCACCTTCGTCATCTCGGCATTCAGCTTCATGATGATCTCGCGCGGCGTGGCCGCCGGAGCCATCAGCCCGAACATGGTACCCACCTCGAAACCGGACACGCCGGACTCCGCAATGGTCGGAATGCCGGGTGCCGCCACCGAGCGCTTGAGCGATGCGATCCCCAGCCCCCGCAGCCGTCCGGCCCGGATGTACGGCATCGCGTTCTGCATGGTATCGAAACATGACATGACATGGCCGGCAAGCAGATCAATTGTCGACGGCCCGCTGCCCTTGTAGGGCACGTGTACCAGCTTCACCCCCGTCATCCAGCTGAACAGCGCGGCGCCGAAGTGCGAAACACTGCCAAGACCAAACGATGCATAGACGATCTGATTCGGACGCGCCTTGGCAAGCGCGATGAAATCCTTCACCGACGACGTGGGAACGGACGGGTGGACCACGAGGACCAAAGGCGAGTAGGAGAAGCTGGAGATGAACGCAAAATCCTTGAGAGGGTCGTACGGAAGTTTCGCATAGATGGCTGCGTTCATGGGCAACGTGCTGGTCGAGCCCATCACCAAGGTGTATCCGTCGGGCGGCGATTTTGCCGCGAGTTCCGTTCCGATGATGCCGTTGGCGCCCGGACGATTGTCCACGATGAAGTTCATCTTGAGGCCTTCACCCATCTTCATGGCAATCGCGCGAACCAGGGGATCAGAGCTACCGCCCGGCGGATACGGCAGGATGATTCGTACCGGCTTGGACGGATAGCTCTGTGCCGACGCCAGCGGATAACCGATCAGCCCGCTCAAAACCACTGCTGCAATCAAGCGCAGAAAGCTCATCGTCAATCTCCTTCATGAGTTGCATTTCGGGGCTTGCCGCCCCGCTGCTGGCCGGTTCTTACCTACTTGGTGGCCTCGCGTACCAGTTCGCTAAACAGCCGGTCGGTCAAGGACGCGTTGCGATGGCGCAGTTCTTTGCGCACATGGGCGAGAATCTCCTTGGCTGCAGCGGTATCGAGTTCGCCCAGCCCCAACTCCCGGGCCTTGCGCTTGATCGCCATCGGCCCGGAATAGTGGCAAAGCGGCACGTAGTCTCGGTTGCCGATCACCTTGGGCGACCAGGCATTGAACGCCCATTCTCCGCCCTTGGGCAGGACATAGTGCACTTCGGCGCAGTGGGAGAATGCGGTTTGTCCGGTGCCTGCCATGTGGACGGGGATCGGCTGATTCCAGACGCCCGCGACAAATTCGGAGAGTTCCTGGAATGCGTCCATGCGCAGGCCCAGGTTGTAGCCGTAGAACAGCTCCAGCACGGAGGCCAGAACGGCGATGTTGGGAACGCCCGCGCGCTCTCCCAGTCCGTTGATGCTGCCTTCGAGCATTTCCGCGCCGCCCTGGAGCGCGGCCAACTGGCCCGCCAGCCCGAGGTCGAAATCATTGTGGCTGTGAATCGCCAGCGGGATGCTGCCGATCGTCTGCTTGACGTGCCAGGCATGATGTTGGTACACGGCAGGCTTGCATGGCGCGCAGATATCGTCAATGCGCAGAATATCCACGCCGGCTTCGGCCAAACGACCCACGATCGTCTTCAACCACTCGAGTTTCATGCGCGAAAAGTCGGTGACGATGGCGTTGATGATCGCCCCCCGCTTCTTCCCATACTTCACGGCTTCACAAGCCTGGTCGAGCGATTCTTCGCGCGAAATCTTCTGCCCGCTCATCGACTCGACCAGACCGAAGTTGTAATCCGACCCGACCACTGACAGGCAGATGATGTCCGCGCCGACATCGATGCACTCGTCGATTTCATGATTGCAAAGCTTCGGGTTGAGGGAAGCGGTCGGGTGAACCAACGCCTGAACCTTCAGCTTCAGCCCGAGCTTCTTGACCTGCCGGATCTCCTCCGGATCGTCATGGTGCATCTCGATAATGGGGATTCCTACCGCATCGATCCGCCGGGCGAACTCAATGACATCCTCCAGGCTCAGGGAAACTCCATCCACCTGCCGCCCTTCACGCAACGTCAAATCCACCAACTGGACTTTGGCGGGCAAATGCATGCCGGCATTCACGTCGGCATCAAAGTTGTAAGGGCTGACCGCCCACATTCCCTCTTTGTAAGGCACCCCTTGTGTCATCTCCGCTCCCTCATGATTTGTCGAATAAGAACAAACTGGACCATCCAGATATTACAAGCTTTCAGGTCCAGACGAAATGAGAACTTTTCCGGCAGTCCAACCTTATGATGCAAGCGCCCGTGACAGGCCGACGATCAGATCGTTGATATCACTCAGGCCATTGAAGCGAGGCTGCGCTGCGGTGTGCGGGGTGAGAATCACGTTGCCGAACTTGAGGAACTCGTCGTCGGCGCGTCCCGGCTCTTCGTAGAGGGTGTCGAGCGCGAATCCGCCGAGATGGCCGGATTTCAGCGCTTCGATCAGCGCGTCGCGATCGACGATCCTTGCCCGGGAAACATTGATCAGGAAGGCGCCGCGCTTCATTTTGGCCAATTGTGCGCGGGCAATGAAGTTACGCGTGGCAGGAGTCTCCGGCAGATGGATGCTGACCCAGTCGCTGTCGGAGAGCAGGGCGTCGAGCGGGACGTGCTGCGCGTGGAATTGTTGTTCTTCGGCATCGGTGAGCCGGTTGCGCTGATAGTAGATGACGCGCATGCCGAACGCAGCGGCGCGCAGTGCAAGCTCGCGGCCGATTTCGCCCATGCCGAGGATGCCGAGCGTCGATTCGCGCAACATCTTCAGGCCTGTAATGCGCGCCCAGCCGGAAGTCGGGACGTGTCTGCGGTCGAAGGTCGTCGGTGAATAGCCTGCCGCGGTGAGCTGCTCGACGCTGATCANNGCGCCGCAGCGTGAGCACCTTGACGTTCCTGGCTGCGCACGCGGCGGTGTCTATGTTGCGCGTGATGGCGCCGTATTTCTGAACTGCCTTGAGCTGCCCGGCAATTTCGAGTTCCTCGCGCCCGATATGCAAGGACTCCACCACCACCACACTTGCATCTCGCAGATTGGCGCGCAATTCTTCCTGTG
>PLYS01000165.1:0-4018 GCA_003153455.1 Betaproteobacteria bacterium
CTTTATTTATGGACAAACCCTTAGCGGCGAGATGGTTGCGATAGCGCCGTGCCGATGGTCTTGGCGGCGGCGCACAACTTAGGCAGCAGGCTTCTCACTACCTGCTCCATGCTCATTGCGCTCGGCACCACCATAATGTTGAGACTCGCCACCGGCGTGGAATTGACCATGATCGGCACCGCCAGCGTGCGCGTCGTGCGCTGATATTCGCGGTCTCCGGTCGCGTAACCCTGCCGACGCACTTGGGCGAGAAGGCGTCGCACTGCGTCGGCGTTCTTCGCCGGCGCATCGAAAGGATCGGTCGATCGGGCCAAGCGGGATAGCGTCCGGTCGATCAGCTCGGGGCCAGCGAAGCCGAGAAACGCGCGGCCGAGAGACGTTATCAATACCGGCAGGCGCGACCCGACCGTGCGGTTAAGTGACAGCGTGCCCGGATCGCGGCCGGTGTCGAGAACCACCATGGCGTCCTGATCAAATACCGCCAGATCACTTGGCCAGACCTGCTGCACGCGCAGGCCTTCCAGCACCGGGCGGGCCACCTCAAGCAGGAACTCGTTGGCGTTGTAGCCGCGCGACAGGGTCAACACGCGCCCAGTGACGTGATAGCCCTTCTGACTGTCCTGGGCCACGTAGCCGGCGCCGACCAAAGTTTCCAACATACGCGCGATAGTCGACTTCGGGAGTTTGGTAGCCGCACTAATCTCGCGGAGTTGCGCGTGACCGTCGTTGATCGCTCGCAGGATAAGCAAACCTCGATGCAGGGCATTCACTGCGGTCATGGTGCGGCCTTTACTCTCTGCGCGTCCCCGCGCTTAGGCCGGGGCAGCGCGTTGCAGGAACGGTGCGAAGTTCGGATTGGCGAGCGGCACCCTGATCGCCTCGGCCACCGTACCGCCGGTCGAAGTCTGTTGCCCCGTCATTGCCACGATGAGTCCAATCTTGATGGAATCTTACGCGAATGCGCTGCCTGCGGCGAGCGCGCCGAAGGCGAGTGCGGCAATCGCGCCGGTCATGGACCTAGATAACATTGCGTCTTCCTCGGTTTCAGATTGTTTCGTTTTTCACTGTGCTGACCGGCTTATTGGCTGCGATCATCAGTACTTATCAGTGCCGGCACGATATTGCCGTCGTTGGAGTCGCGAATGTCATCTGCGACATCGGCGTGGTTGAAGCTACTATCGCGCGCATGGTCCTAACGCGGATGAACATCGGCGCCTGGAGCCGATTTGTCATGCGAATTTCGCCAATTGCTTGCACTCACCGATCAGTTCGAAACATTTCCTTGATCAAAATCAAGCTAAAGTCGTGCATATCGTTGCGGTTGTTCAAACGCAAAAGGTTGAGGCAATTTGCAGATTTTCGTTGTGACATCCTACGGAGGTTATGCCCCTACCGCGGAGAGAACATTGGCCCGGCAAGAATAATCGTGGAGAGCTTGACATCCAGTCCGGGAATTAGCGAATAAATTCGGAACGCGCTCCAGTCGACGGGACGGGCTGCGTATCGGCGAACCACATCGTCGTCCGTGAACATCAGCTAAGTTATGGAATGGGAGTCTGTTTTCGCCGCTAGGACTGATTCGCGATTGCAGGATTCCGCGGCCTGACGAATGCTTACGCCTCGATCGGCTTGCGTTTGCCCGGCATTAGGAACCAGATCCAGCTCGCGGCTTGGAGGGCGACGATTACAGCAAAGGCCATCTGATAGGCGTGCGGCGGATAGGTGGTCGGCGCCACCGGCTCGAACAGATCGATCAGCGCCCCAACTGCGTATTGCAGAAAGAAAGCACCGAGAAACACGAAGAAATTGAGCGCGGTGTTGGCCCGCCCCATTAGGCCAGAGGGCAAGTTCTGCGCCAGCAGCGGATAGCTCAAGAGGTTGATGTTGGCGAGCAATCCCATGCCGAGCAGCACCACCCAGCGGGCTTGGCCGGTCGGCAGCAGCAGCCCGGCCTGTGTGACAATGAACAGGAAGGTACCGGTGCCGATGATCTGGAGAAGTCCGATGCCGCGCTTGCCGAGGACGCCGGCCAGCCATCCGACCAACACATAACCGATCGTCTGCAGCACGGTGACGACGAGGAGGCTGCGCGCGACTTGCGAAGACGAGAGATGTGCCACGTCCTTGAGCCAAGGACCCGCCCATAGGCCCTGGAAGGCAAAATTGCCGCCGACGGTCATCGCGTAAAGTGGCGCGATGCGCAGGAACAAGCGGTTGCCGTAGACGCGCACGACCCCTCGCAATTGCTCACGCAACGTCGCCGAGGCGCGTTCAACCATACGCTCGGGCGCAACTCCGAAGATCAGTGCGCCGGCGGCGAGGCTTGCCACGGCAGCACCAAGCATCAAATGCCGCCAGTCGGTGACATGCAGGACCAGTTCGGTCGGCAGCGTTGCGACAAGTGCGCCCAATCCGCCGGCGCTGAGAATGATGCCATTGAGCAGCGGCCAGCGCTGAGTGGGAAACCAAAGCATCACAGCCTGGAACGAGGTCATCAGCGCGCCGGCCGCGCCAATGCCCATGATGGCGCGACCGACCATAAGCACGGAAAGGTCCCGCCCGATGGCGAAGATCAGAACTCCAGCCGATGCGAGCGCCATCAGGGCGGCCTGCACCCGGCGCGGGCCGTAACGATCCATCAGTAGTCCGAGCGGAAGCTGAAAGAGCGCGGTGGTGAATAAATAGACGGAGGTGAGAAGTCCGAGATTCGTGGCCGTCAATTGCAGATCGGACATCAAACGCGGCGACAGTACCGCGTTCATCGACCGATAATAATTGGAGAAAAAGAATCCAACTCCGAACGGCACCAGGACGGTCCAGGCGAGGCGCCAAGTTAGCGTCTGATGTTGGCTGCCTTCCACAAACCCCTCCCGGCCGGTTGCATTCAGCTTTCTTGTGATCCTGTGCCTGTCGGAAATCAAATCCGCAGGATGGTAGAGACGAGCCTTGAAGCGGTAGCCCTTTGCGGAGCCTCGCTGTTATCTGACGCTTTCGCGCCAGTGCCGTCACCGAGCGAGCTTGGCTTCTTGAACTCGTCTCCCCAAGCGGAACGGCGCCTCGCGCGCCGGCTTGAATTTCTTCAATCTNNGAAGCCGGCTCATTGGTCGCCATGCGAAGAATGCCTTCAGCACCCGGAGAACATGATTGGACTGGGACCGTTTGCCGCGGTTATAGATTGCGGAGTGGACGCTCGCGACACCGTCCTCGGTGATCGCCTTTAGCAATTTGTCGCGAAGCGGTCGCAGATCGGCGTACAGCGAGGAGGGGGATCAGCACCTTCGCTGCAGCCTTGCTCCGTTCGTTTTGTCGGACTTTATGTCTTCCACTCTGGCCCTTTGTCTTCTTCCGGACACGGTCAATGAATTCGGCGGGGTTCAAGCAGGATTTGTAATCCTTATAGGTCGCTGCGCGTTTCTTCGTCTTGATGTGATCGAGATACGCCGCCGTGCCATCTTCATAGGTCCAGCCGTCTATCGACGCATCGAAGGTGCGTTCGACCGGTTCACCGAGTTCCAGCTCGCGAAACCATTCGGCCGGGTCGATGCCGCGCCGGATTTTGACACGAGCCCCGCCGACGCGGTCCCGCGCCTTCGAGGGCGCCGTCAGGTTGGCGATGCTCGCGACCGTCCAGGTCTTAAACTTTCCGGCAAAGCGTGCACGAAAGATCCATGTGATGCTGCGCAGCCGCACGCGCAGGACCAGGCCGCGACATATGTTGTCGGAACTTCATAAGGCCCGCTGGGAAGCTTGGCTTCGACGTCGCGCCGGGCCTTGTTGAGGGTGGCGACGGTGATTTCGGTGGCTGCGCCGTTTGAGCGGCCGTGCACGCTTCGTCTTGCTGGGCACGCCCGGGCCGGGGGGCCGGCCCCCATTTCGGGGTTGCAATGGGGTAGCGGACCAAATTGTTGACGAGGCCAGCAGGGCTGAGAAAAATTCGAGCCGCAACAAAAATTATAGCTGCTTTATCAGAAAGTTACGACGATCAGAGGGTCAAGCAAAAAGGCTACGTTAAAGGAGA
>PLYS01000165.1:4029-5931 GCA_003153455.1 Betaproteobacteria bacterium
CGCTCTCACTTGCCCATGTGCTTCAATTCGATCCCGGCGGCGAGGTAGTGCACGGTGTGAATGTTGCAGACCTCGCGCGCGCGCAGGAACAGCCGCGCCGCCTCCGCGCTGTCAGCTTTGATGAGCGCGTGCTCGCCGGTAAAGAACGACAGATTGCACTCGCGCGCGCGCCCCATCGAGCCGTGGCTCGACGGCGGCGACATCTGTTCGAGCTTCACCTGGCCGAGAAAGAACGCGATCAGCGTGCCGGGCCATTGCTTCAGGTCGATCTTGCCGGCGTTGCGGGCGAGCTCCTCGGCGTCATTCTGGCCGGCCCTGGCGCGGGCGATGTGCAGCCAGGCCGCCTGGTAGGGAAGCCACAGCACGTCGCCGGTGCGCGTGCTCGACCCGAGCGTCAACGCCTTGTCGAAATCGGCGGCGGCGGTGTCGTAGTGCGCGGCGAAGAATTCGGCGATGCCGCGTTCATTATAGATCTCCCAGCCGTCGAGGCCGGAATCCTTCGCGTCGACGGCGATCACGGCCGTGTAGTCGGCCACCGCGCGATCGTAGTCGCCTTTGGCGCGGTAGCTGGCGCCGCGCTGAATGACGGTGACCGGCGAGTTTTTCAGCTTCAGCGCCGCATCGAAATCGGCGATCGCCTGATCGTATTGGCCGTTCATGTGGTAGTCTTGTCCGCGCGCGAGGTAGAGGTCGCTGTCGTCGGCCTTGAGGCGGAGCGCGGCGGTGAAATCGTCGATGGCGTTGTCGCGCAGGCGGCGCGCGTCGTCACGCCGCTGGAAGGCGTCGGCGATCAGGCTCCTGGAGGAATATTCGCCGCCGCGGCGTTTGCGGGCCGCGACCTGATCGTCGGGCGAAAGATCGCCGGCCGCGAGTGCCTGGGTGTACAGACGGATGGCCTCGTCGGCGTTGCCCTTTTCCGCCGCTTCATTCGCCGTTTTAAGATCGTCGAGGCTGCCGGCCTGCAGGGTTGCCGTAAACAGGACCATGCAGATGGCCGCTAACAAGACTCTCATCATAACCGCTCCGTTTTGTCGGCAGCGTTTTCGAACGTGCCGCTTTTTCAGGTGATTGGACGGATGATCCGCAGGCGGGGTGTCACAAGCGCTTGTAGCAGGTCACTCAGGGCAATATTTGATCTTAAGCAATATCGGAATTGATCTAGCATAAATTCTGACGATTGATACCCACCATAGGAGCTCTCGCGCTCCTTTGCTGTTGGAGCAACTTTGGCACATCGCTTCAGTTATTGCAGCGCTATATTATTGTAGCGGTTGTTGGAATAGCGGACGTGACGCGGACATCGCGAAAGCGACGTGAATGACCCATCTGCGACATTGGCTGCGCCTTGCGGCACTCACTAAAAGGCCATAAAAACACCGACTGGCACCTTGCCCAGCGCCCCGCATTCGGGCTTAGATTTGCGCATTGGGTTTGGGCGTAGCCTTGATTGGAGACGGTCTTGTTGGGTCGTATTTTTTACGTGGGCCTCTCGACATGGGCGCTCGTTGTTGTGGCTTGTCTGAGCCCATCATCAGATGCCCAAGCTCAAACGGCGGGTGCCGCAGCTAACGACGTCTGGGGTCTGTTGAAGAAGCCTGGTCACGTTATGCTCTTGCGCCATTCCAACGCACCCGGAAGCGTGCCCGAGTCCAACGACATGGACTTCAAGAACTGCTCGATTCAGCGCAATCTCGATCAGGAAGGGCGCGCCCAGGCCGCTCGCATCGGCGATGAATTCCGCAAACACAAGATCAGCCAGGTTCGGTTGTTTTCGAGCCAGTATTGCCGTGCGCTCGACACCGCAAAGTTGATGAGGCTGGGCCCGGTCACCCCGTTACCCATTCTGAACCAAGTCACTCTCCTTGATATTGCGGGGATGAAGGAGGCCGGGATTAAAGGGCG
>PLYS01000155.1 GCA_003153455.1 Betaproteobacteria bacterium
GAGCGCAGCACTTCTTCTCGCATGGCTCTCGTGAAAGAATAGGATAAACCAGCAGTCCGGCTATCCGGACCAAAACATATCAATACACGGACGTCAGACCCTGCGTTGTTGCCCGGCATAACTCAAGGATAAACATTCGGTCGTCCGCCCCCCATATTCGCTACAGGGGGTTCGCCACCAGATCCTCGAGCAGTTCGCCCATCGTGATGCACCGCCTTCACTCTTGGAGCGTATGATACTGCCATTAAACGGAGTGGACAGTATCCATGAAATCTATCGCAGGAATAGCTGGGACGTTATCCGTCTGTTAGTGTTTTGATACCTGTGGGTTGGACTTGCATGACGGGTATTGCTCGCTTGGCCACTTCCACGCTGAGGCCGTGCTGACACCTCCAGCATCATGGCAAGCTCGATAAGACTCCTCTTGCTAATTCGTTCCCGCGCCGATATCTGCAAGTAGCGGATCGATGACGAGCCGAGTTAAGTCTTCGGTATTTTTTAATGACAGCACGGGCAAGGCAAAGCTGCGGCAACGCAAGGAAGAAGGCTTTCCCAAATACTTTGGGATGACTTCATTCGATATTGCTTCGGCCCGAGAACCGTCCGCCTTCCAGCCCGGAATGTAGACGTGAATGACAGCGTGCCACAAGATATAAGCTTCACGCTTTCCGTCTTTTCCGTAATCGTACCATCCAGCCGTCACTAAGGGCTCTTGGATCGGCTGGACCTTTGCATCGTCATCATCATAATTAAATAACACACCAAGGAACGGGAGAAAACGAGGCCGTTCTTTACTTTCAAAGTAACAAAATGCGAAGTACGGAAGCCACTGATACGCGTTTTTCGTGGACGAAGTGTGGGTCATAGCCAAGGCAACAAGATCAGTTCTGGCGGCAAGTGCTTGAGCACGCCGAATACGATCGACGTGAGGATGTCCTCCATATTCTCTTGTTCGCGAGAGAGTTTTCCATGGAGAAGTGCAGGAATCATTTTGGCTCCTCCGCACGGCCAATAAGATCGTCCAAGTCGTAGTTCACGCTGGTACTGCCGGTGCGGCACGGGCGCAAGAACATGCTCTTCGAGCCGCTCGCCGTAGAGCAACACGCGCTTGTGGTGGCAGCCGGAGCAGAAATAATAATGTAAACCAATGTTTGTAAGTGACTATTTTCATATTAATTCGGACTTGTTTATTAGTTTCTAGCTTGATTACACTTATAAAATGCTTATAATCACATCCGTGATCACGATTGAATGGTCAACCAAAGCAGTGCGGTAGAGAAACGCAATGAACGCACCTACTGACATCCAAATTCTGAAAGGCCCGGACGGGAAACCTGCCTTCGCCGTGATCCCCTACCGTCAATACCTGAGCCTGTCCAAGCGCCACGCGCCGACTGTTCCCAACGCTGTCGTCGGCAAAGTGATCAATCAAAACATGACGCCTATCCGCGCATGGCGCGAGCATCTCGGGCTGACCCAGGCGGTTGTCGCGCAGCGCCTCGGCATCTCTCAAAGCGCATACGCACAGCAAGAGGCCAAAGACACCGTGCGGAAATCCACTCGCGAGAAAATCGCCCGCGCCCTCCAGATTGATCCTGAGCAATTAGCTATCTGATACAGGGAACGTGTCGGTGATCTGGCGCGGGGAATGTCACAGCCGCGGTAACAGGCAGCAGCACGCGATAGCCAAGTTGCAACTTCATGCGGTAACTCCTGCGATGGGGTGTTGAAGTCTAGCCGGGATCGCCTGATGGACGCGCGCGGCTTCGATGGGAAGTGATTGAGTGTTTGTGTAATTGTGCGACTGAGAGAATAATCACTGAATCACCAATCACCTATCACTCCCATGAATCAGGCTATCCAGACTCGTTCCGCCCTCGAAGCGGTGACCGCCGATATCCCGTACACACCCGATACCGGCGAGAAGCTCGTCAACGAAACTTTCGGCCCCGGCAATATTCAGCGCCGCCGGACTGGACCGGTGGACATGCGCACCATGCGCATCCACAACGGGCGCCTCTCGGCCGGCGAGTTCTCGCTCGAACGGCATGGCTTCAGATTTGTAGAACACCAGACGACGGTCAAGGATTTCTTCGACAAGCCGCGGCTGGAGGCGGACTACTACCGGGAAGTCGAGCAGCTTATCCGCAAGGAATCCGGCGCTGCGCGCGTCGTGGTGTTCGACTATACGCTGCGTTCGGGCGACGAGTCGGAGCGGGAAGCAAAGCTCGTCCGCGAGCCGGTGCTCTCGGCGCACAACGACTATACCGAATGGTCGGGGCCGCAGCGAGTGCGCGACCTGCTGCCGGATGAAGCGCCACAGCTGCTCGCGGGCCGCTTTGCGATCATTCAGGTGTGGCGCGCCATCAATCAGCCGATCGAGGCCAATCCGCTGGCTCTCGCCGATGCGCAAAGCGTGGCGTTCGAAGACCTCATGGTGGCCGAGCGCCGCTATCCGAATCGCGTCGGCCAAACCTACCGCCTGCGCTACAACCCGGCGCACCGCTGGTTCTATTTTCCCCGCATGCGGCGCGACGAAGCGCTGGTATTCAAGGTATATGACTCGCTGCAGGACGGCCGCGCGCGTTTCACCCCGCACACTTCATTCGACGATCCGGACTCGCCGCCCGATGCGCCGCCGCGCCAGAGCATAGAAGCCCGCGCGCTCGCGTTTTTTTCAGGCTGAACATTTACGTTCCGACTCTGGCGCACAGACGTCAACGCTGAGCGTCCGCGGATTTTGAGCTGGGTTCTAACCAAAGGAGGATACCAATGGCAAAGCTGCGTCACATCGCGATGGTAGTCGAGGAAATGGAGAAGACCGCGCAGTTCTACGAGAAGTCCTTCGGGATGGAGCGTGTGCGGCAGACGGACACGGCGATCGGACTATCGGATGGAGTCGTGAGCCTGGTGATCATTCACCCGTCGAACGTCAACATGAAGGGAGATAACCGCAGGGGATTACATCATCTCGGCTTCCTCGTTGACGACCTGGATCAGGCATCAGCGAAAGTCGAAGCCAACGGCGCTGTCCGCCACGGCGGAATCATCAACTCCGAACGCGGGACGGAGACCGAGCGCAAATTTCGCGATCCGAACGGGCAAGTGTTCGACCTGACCAGTCCCGAATACGCTCGCGATTTCTGGCGCATTGCGGTGTAGAACGCATAACCGCAATTCGTTCGGCGGCCGCGCAGCGGCGGAGCTTCACCAACATCTCAGACCACGCCAGGCACGCGAACGAGGACCATCTTAGTGGTATGTCCCTGAGTTGCCCTGGCTCAGGCCGCTGATGGCGTCAGCTTGCCCTGCATGTCACCAAGAAACTCTCCGCTCTGCATGCCGTCTACCTCGCCGCCCGCCAGCCAGCTTTGCGTCGCGCGATAGAGCAGGTGCCGCCCCCGCTCGAAACTGACGAAGTGCGAAGCGCAGGCGACCTTGATGAACATCCTGTGCTCCACGCGCAAGCCCTTCCAGGCTTCCAGGCGTTGCGCGTAGTTGTCGAATTCGCCAAGGAGGACGAGGGTCGGGACCTGAATGCGGGCGAGATTCGCGCGCCAGCCGAAGTTCATGCGGTTGGGGGCCCGTATGATGCCCTCCCCGTTCTGACCCCAGCGGGCCCCTACTTCGTCGATCGCCATGATGGCCTGCCAGTACTGATTGCAGACTTCTGGATCTTCGAGCTGCCCGTCGCAGCGCACGTGATCCTGCCAGCGGCGGTGGAGCAGAAACTCCCGGGTCTGCAATAAGGTGGGTGCGCCCGGTTCAGGCATCTGCTCGGGTGGATTATCGTTGGGAAACCAGGGCGCCGGCCCGAACAGCACCAACTTGTCGACCTGTTCCGGATGCAATGCCGCGAAACCTCCTGCGCGGGGAGCGCCCGTGGACCAGCCGATGAGACTTATGCGCTCCACGCCACGCAGCATTCTGATGTGGCGTATGACGGTTTCCAGCTCATCCCATTCGGTACGGCTCGATACCAGTTTGTACGGATAACGCGGGGGACTCAGCTCCTTCAGGATGTGGGGCACGAGCAGGGGCTGAAATTCGCCATCGACGTTGCACGGGTCGTCCATCAGCGGCCGCGGCGAGGGGCCATAGCCAGTGTGCGACAGCGTGAAAACGTCGAAGCCGGCCCGGGCGAGCACAGACATGAAGCTGTAGTCCCGGTATTGAAGATCGTACGCAACGATCGACGGTCCAAAGCCGCCGTGAACCATGAGAACCACCTGTGGTTTGCGGGTGCCAGCCGCCGCCAGTGTCGAGGCGAGCGCCTTCTCCCTCACGAACAAACCGACGGTCTGGCCCATCGTCGCGGGCACGGTCGAGACATGCGCGACGAAACTGTCATTGGTGACGATCCGATCTTCGGCAGGCTGGACC
>PLYS01000628.1 GCA_003153455.1 Betaproteobacteria bacterium
TCGTAAAAAGCATCGAGCACATCCAAATAGCTTTCGCCGGGAACGCCGAACACCATGTCGACGCCGTGCACCTTGAGTGCATCGATCAGCAACTGCGCGCCGGAGCGCGGAGCAGAGGCCCTTTGGGGATGCGACCGTGGAGGCGGGCAGGCAGCCGACGCGATATCGCCGCTTCCTTGCTGCGGAGGGTTCAGAGGCTGCGCGCCGGTGCGGGCGATTGTGGATTCGGTCATTTTCATCGTTATCACCAAGATCAGAGAAGCGTTACCGCAAAGGACGCAAAGGACGCAAAGGAACGGCGAAGGGACAATAAAACGCAAATTTGGAAGAGAACCACAAATTTACCACGAACGCGCGTTTCGCGGTAACTGCCGATGCAGGCCGGCGCGATCATGCTGCCGCAGCGGCTCGCTAGGTTCGGGCGCTGGACCGGCTGACGGCCGCAGCCGGCGTGGGTTAACCTAGGAGTTTGTCGGGCTTCGCCCCGACAAACTCCTAAGGCAAAACCGCCATCGACAAATAGGCAACAAAATACGCGAATGGAGGCGCGTTCGTTCGCTACGGTCGCTCCGGAAAAGCAAACCTCGCATTGATTCTGTGGTATCCAGCCCGGATTTAAGATGCGGTTTTGCTTTAGCAGCCTGTCGGTGCGCCAAGCCCGACAGGCTGCTAGCCATCGGCAAAAAACGTCTCTGAAAGAGTAAACTGAGTGAATTGAGAGAAGAGGAATTATGGCGTTCACAAGAATCGTGCGGATGTTTACCGGCGGGGACCGGAGATCCTATTTTGAGGACCTGACTGTGCCCATGGAGGAATTCCGGCTGGGCAGCGCGGTTTCGCTTAAGTCGGAGATGGTTCCAGTGACGGGAGTTGATTTTCGCGACAATCCTTTGACATGCTCGCCGGACTTTCACAATGCACCTCGCCGGCAGTTTATGATTACATTAAGTGGAGCGGTGGAATTGCGCGTGGGAGATGGAAGCACTCGCGTATTTGGTCCAGGTGATGTATTGCTTGCGGAAGACGTCACGGGGGAAGGTCATTCCGTGCGTGAGCTACTGGGTCCGAGGAAGAGCCTGATCCTCCCGCTGCCGGACGATTTCGATATCAGTCGGTGGCGAAAAGCTTCGTAGTAATATCAACCTATGACAAGGCAGCAAGACGCGCAAGCCGCGATGCAGATTGAGTGGGATGTGCCGATTGAGATGGACGACGGCCTTGTCCTTCGCGCCGATGTTTTCTGCCCATCGGACCCCGGGAAATACCCGGTAATCCTTGCTTACGGGCCGTACGCGAAAGGCCTTAACTTCGCCGAAGGTTATCCCGACGCATGGAACATCATGGTGAATTCGCATCCGGAAGTCGTCGCGGGATCCTCCGGCAAGTATCAGGCATGGGAAGTCGTCGACCCCGAGCGGTGGGTTCCGGACGGCTATATTTGCGTGCGGGTCGACGCCCGCGGATGGGGACGCTCACCGGGTTACATCGAGCCGTGGAATGCGCGCGAAGCCAGGGATATACACGATTGCATCGAATGGGCCGGCACTCAGCCATGGTGCAGCGGCAAAGTCGGCATGCTCGGAATTTCATATTACGCCATCAACCAATGGCACGTTGCCGGTTTGCAACCGCCGCACCTGACCGCAATGATCCCCTGGGAAGGCTTTGCGGATTTCTACCGCGACATGAATTATCACGGCGGCATCGGGTCCGATATGAAGGACGTCTGGTATCGCCGAACCATTTCCACGGTCCAGCACGGGCTCGGCGAACGCGCTGCAAGGAACCGCAACACGGGCGAACTGGTGGCGGGTCCGGAGACGCTATCCGACGAGCAACTCGCACGGAACCGTTCGGATTTTCCGGGCGAAATACGCGCGCACCCGCTCGACGACGAGTTTCACAGACAACGCTCGGCGCATTGGGATGCGATCGTCGTGCCATTTCTGTCCGCGGGAAACTGGGGTGGGTCGTCGTTGCATTTGCGCGGCAACGTGGAAGGTTTCGTGCGGGCTGCTTCCAGCCAGAAATGGCTCGAAATCCACGGGCTCGAGCACTGGACGGAGTTTTACACGGATTACGGCATCGCTCTGCAGAAGCGGTTCTTCGATTACTTTCTGAAGGGTGTCGACAACGGCTGGAAAAATCAGCCGCGCGTCATGCTGCGCGTGCGCACGGCAGACGAAAAGTTCATCGACCGCAACGAAGACGAATGGCCCATCGCGCGCACGCGCTGGACGCGGGCGTACCTGGACGCTTCCGCGCTTGCGTTGTCGGACCAACCGCTCGCACGTGACGGGCGCATTTACTTCGAGGCGCTCGACAGTGCAGGCGTGACCTTTGCGACGCCGCCACTGCAGCACGAAACAGAGATTACGGGACCCGTGGCGGCCAAACTTTTCGTGTCGTCAAGCACTGCCGATGCAGACCTGTTTCTCGTGCTCCGCGTCTTTCGTCCCGACGGCAGTGAAGTCGTGTTTAAAGGCGCCGTTGATCCGCATACACCGGTCGGCCATGGCTGGCTGCGCGCATCGCACCGTAAACTGGACCCGGCGCTCAGCACGGAGTACCGGCCGTACCATACGCACGACGAAATCCAGCCGCTGACGCCCGGCGAAATCTGCGAACTCGACATCGAGATCTGGCCGGCGAGCATCGTGGTCCCCGCCGGCTATCGGGTCGCGCTCACCGTACGCGGCAAGGACTACGAGTTCGAAGGAACCGACGCCGTTGCAGAACTGAACTTCTTCAAGGACAGCAAATTGCGCGGCGTCGGCATCTATACCCACGCCAATCCGATACATCGCCCTGCTTCGACCTACGGCGGCACGACCACGCTCTACACCGGTGGTAACTATGCGTCGTACGTATTGCTGCCTGTGATTCCGCCGAAAACTTAGGAATTTGTCGGGGCTATGTCCGACAAATTCCTGGGCATATACCCTTTACGCCCGATGGATTGGATGCGGAACAGATGTCCGGCCGCAGTGCTGACGTACAGCGACCCAAGCCGGTCATCGCCGAACGCACAGTTGAGCGGCAGGTCTGCCGGAACAGCGTGAGTTTCCAGCACCGCCCCGGCCGGTGAAAACACATACACCAAAGGACCCGGTCCGCTGCGCCGCCAGCCTGCGCATGCGATGATGTTTCCTTCCGCGTCGACGCAGATGCCTTCCGCGCCACGATGAATTCCCCGGCGGTCGGCGCCAAAAGTGTGCAATACGATGTGAGCGCCGAGCGTTCCGTCATCCTCGATCGGATACGCGCGCAATTCTCTGACGCCGCCGGGTTGGTTGCCGCTTTCCGCGACATAAAGCGTTTTCTGGTCGGGCGAGATCGCAACGCCGGCCGGCGCGCTCGTGTCGAAAGTCATGCGCTCGATGTGCCAATCGGTTCTTGGGCCGCGGGAAAGGCGCAGCACCGACTGGTGCTCAAGCGGAGGGAAGCGCTGGGGCCCGGGCCCCACCGCCAGCGAGCTGTGATTCGGATCGCTGAACCAGATTCGCTCCTGTCGATCGACGGTTAGGAAATAGGGGTTATTGTGTACTCGCCCTGCAAGGCGCGTAGCCGTTACGGTGGCCGAACGGTCGGGCATGAACCGGACGATTCTGCGCGAGCCTGACTGGCATCCATATAACACTCCGTTTGCGCCGAAAGCGATGCCATTGGTGCGGTTTGTATATTTGCGGGCGGGTATGACCGAATTGCTTTGCGGATCCCAGCGGAGGATTACGCTATTGTTAATATCGCAGAAGAGCATTCCGCTGCCGTCCCACGCGAGGCCGCCGATGGGCCCGCCGAGCGGTCCGTGCACAAGCTCAAATGCCCAAGCCATGTGTTCCTCTGTGCCTACCAGGTAGGGGTCCCTGGGATCCCGAGTCTCACCCGGAATACCGCTGTATCGCACGCAATGAAAAGGCTGCGCCAATCGTCATCGCCCCATCCCATATTGTTCACGTGGGCCGGCACTTTCAGGCGTCCCAACAACGAGCCTGACGGCGATATCACGTGTATGCCTCCCGGCCCGGTACAATAAACATTCCCTTCGCTGTCGACTTTCAACCCGTCGGGCATGCCTTCATCCGTCCCCATGATCTTGTGAAACAAGCGGCCATTGGCGAGGCTGCCGTCGGGACGAACGTCGAACACGCGTATCAGAAACTCACGCGTGTCGTTGACATAGAGCAGCGATTCATCGGGTGAGAACGCGAGGCCGTTCGGATACACAAGATCCTTGATCACCAGCGTCGTCTCGCCCTCGGGAGAAATGCGGAACACGCCGCAATAGTCCAGGTAGCGCTGTACATCCTCGCCATGCATCTCAACGCTGTTCAGAGCGCCGGGTGGATCCGTAAAGTAGATCGAGCCATCGGATTTGACGACGATGTCGTTGGGGGTGTTGAGTTTCTCTCCGTCGTAGTGAGAACAGAGCGTCTTGATCGTGCCGTCGAGTTCCATGCGCCAGA
>PLYS01000353.1 GCA_003153455.1 Betaproteobacteria bacterium
GGCGGCATGCGCGCTTCTCCCACGATGTAGCCGACGACCAGCGCGAGCATTGCCGCGGAAGCGGCGAGCGCGGCGAACGATCCCCAGCGCAGCAAGGCGTCGCCGCGCGGGGCGTGAAACTGGGCGGCAATGCCCGTCACTTGGCGGCGGCGCGCACCGGCACGAAGCCCTGGTCGCTAACTACCTGCTGGCAGTCGCCGAGCACGTAGTCGATGAAGAGCTGCACTTTGCGCGACGGGTTGGCCTTGGCTACGAGCTGCAGCGGACGGTTGAGCACGTACTTGTTGTTGACGATGTTGTCCTGGGTCGGCGTGATGCCGTCGACCGCGTATACCCGGATCGCGCCGTCCTGGTTTACCGCGCCTGCCGACACGAATGCAATTGCCGCATCGTTGGTCTCGATCTTCTTGACCAGCGCCGCGGTCGAGGGGAACTGCAGGCGCGAGGGAGCCAGCCGCTGCTCTTTCATGACGCGCTCCTGGAAGATTTCGGTCACGCCGCCGCTCGCATCGCGCGTAAGCAGCACCATCGGCTTCGCGGGCAGGCTCTTGTCGACCTGCGCGAACTGGTCGGCCT
Source organism: Betaproteobacteria bacterium (assembly GCA_003153455.1). Classification (GTDB taxonomy): domain Bacteria; phylum Pseudomonadota; class Gammaproteobacteria; order Burkholderiales; family SG8-41; genus PALSA-1004. Next base: position 577 of record PLYS01000353.1, read on the forward strand.
TTCCCGAGAATATCGTCGCGAGCTCGCTCAACGAGAACCCCTGCCTCACCTTGGCGAGCGGATTGGCGGCGCTGGTTGCTATCGCGACGGCGTCACGCGCGAACACTTTCACGACCGGCTGACCGAGCGCCGAGATTTCGTTGTCCTTCACGTCGCGCGAAACCATACCGATGTCGATGGTTCCGTTCATTAACCCCTTGACGCCGAAACCCGAGCCACCGCCGGTGACATAGATAACCGTGGTGTCCTTGCCGAGTGAAGGATCGGCCTTGTCCCAGGTGGGATATTTTTCCATGAAGTGCGCGGAGCAGCTCGAAATCACCGGCAGCGAAGTCGTCGAACCGCCGATTCTGATCGAACTGTCCTGAGCGTGCGAGTGGGCGAATTGCGTCAAGCTGAAAATCGCGACGATTGCAGCTGCGATGTTTTTCATGGTGAGCTTCAATGATCGAAGTGATGAATAAATGTACTATGCCATGCGAAAATGACACTTCCGCGAAGGTTTTATGACAACTGCACGCGCGCGGTGCGCGGCACATGGTCGATCCCAGCAAGCTGATCGAAAGCACGATCGCGATTTATGGCGCAGAAGAGGCGCGCCGCGCCTATGGCGACATCGTGCCGGTGCCGCGCGAGCGGGATGCCGGGTGACTGGCGACATTCCAGGAACCGGGCGTTTCCCGATAACGTCCCGTCAGCCCAGAGGAAGAAGCGGATGTGCCACAGCGCGACGCCCGCGGTCAGCGTAGGGGCGCTTCGGCAATTGCCTCCGCGCGCGGCGCTGCGGAGGCCGCCGGGTGCGCCCAGCGCACGAGTTGCATACGCCCGTCGTAGTGCTCGACGATCGCGGTGCAGCTGTCGACCCAGTCTCCGCAGTTGATGTAGGTAATGCCGTCGATGCGTTTGATCGCCGGCGTGTGAATGTGGCCACAGATGACGCCGTCGAGCCCGATGCGTTTGACGTTGTGCACCACCGAATTCTCAAAGTCGCCGATGAAGCTCACCGCGCGCAAGACGTTGCGCTTGGCGTAGTCGGCGAGCGACCAGTGGCCGCTGACGCCGAGCTTGCGCCGGATCAGCGACAAAGCCCGGTTCAGGTGCACGAGCAGGTGGTATGACGCGTCGCCGAGGACGGAGACCCATCTGTGATAAGTCGTCACCTGGTCGTATTCGTCTCCGTGCACGAGAATGTAGCGTTTGCCGTCGGCGGCGGTATGAATGTAATCGCGCACCACGGTGATGTCGCCGAACGAGCTGCCGATGTATTCACGCAGCGCTTCGTCGTGATTGCCGGGGATCAGGAACACCTTGACGTGTTGGCGCGCCTTTTTCAGGAGTTTCTGCACTACCGTGTTGTGCAGCGCCGGCCAGTAAACGCGGCGGCTCATGGCCCAGAAATCGACAATGTCGCCGATTAGAAAAATGTATTCGGCGTCGTAATGCTTGAGAAAGGCCAACAGTTGCTCGGCACGGCACGCGCGCGAGCCGAGATGGATGTCCGACAGGAAGAGGGTGCGCACTTTGCTCGAGGTCGGCTCGGAATCAGCAATGAATCCAGCTCGCGCATAGCGCTTAATCTCCTCGGCTAGAGCGCTCAAGCGATTAGGCAAGCCTCGTCGTTGGCGGCGCGGTCCTGGGTTGCAATTACGCCCAGTAATGCAGCCTCGAACTCACCGTGCACGCATTCCCAGTCGATGTCCTCGGCCGTTGCGCGCGCACGCCGGCCGAACTCGGCGATACGCTGCGGATCAGTGATCAGGTTGGCGGCAAGCTTGACGAACTCCTGCGCGTTGTCAAAATCGGCGACCACGCCGTTGCGCCCGTGAAGAATGTGTTCAGCGGCCGCCGCATAGTCGTACGCAACCACCGCGAGCCCGCTTGCCATCGCTTCCACGGTCACGTTGCCAAAGGTTTCGGTCGTGCTCGGAAACAGGAATACATCGCCGGACGCATAGTGTGCTGCGAGATCTGCACCAATGCGCATGCCGGAGAAAATAACGTCCGAATGCGCGCGGCGCAGCGCAGCGCGTTCGGGGCCGTCGCCGACCAACACCAGCCGCGCGTCCGGGTGGGCCGATTTCATCGCGGCAAATGCTTGCAGCACCACCGGCAGGTTCTTCTCCGGCGCGAGCCGCCCGACATAGATCGCCACCGGTTGCTGCGCCTTGACGCCCCACTGCTGGCGCAACACTGCGCTGCGCTTGCCGGGATGGAACAACTGCGTATCGACACCGCGCGCGACTACGCGCAGGTTGAGATAGCCGTGCTGCTCGAGGTCATTGACGATCGATGCCGTCGGTACCAGCGTGGCATGCGCCTTGTTATGAAACTTCCGCAGATAGCCTACGATCGGCTTCTTGAGCCAGCCGATGCCGTAATGCTTGCTGTAGCTGTGAAAGTTGGTGTGGAAATCACTGCTGCATGGGATTCCGAGCTTGCCCGCGGCCGTCAGCGCCGACCACCCAAGCGGGCCTTCGGTCACGATGTGCACGATATCGGGCCGCCTGACCGACCACAGGCGCAGCAGCGCCCGCTTCGCTGGCAGCCCCAGTTTCAGGCTGTGATAACGCGGGATCGCAACCCCGCGCTGCAGCACCTCCTCGAAAGTCGGACCACTCGCCGGGCTGTCGTGCGGACTCTGCCGCGGTCTTATCAACTGCACCTGGTGCTGGCGCTGCCGCAGACCGGTGACCATGCGGCTGATGGTCATTGCCACGCCGTTAATTTCGGGCGGGTAGGTTTCGGTGACGACGGCAACGCGCAGTGTCTTGCGTGCGGTCGGTAGTTGCTGGCAGATGATTTGCCCGCTGTCCATGACGCGCATCATGGCGCGCCATCGTGACGGTTTGATTAAACTCTCGTGATGGTTTTGTGACGTTTACGAATGCGATTCAGCCGGAGATTACCAGCAGCCAGACTGCGAAAACATTGACGAGCGACAACATGACTGCAGCGCTCCCCAGATCCTTCGCGCGCTTGGCCAGCGCGTGGTCTTCGAGCGACACACGATCGGTGATTGCCTCAATCCCCGAGTTAAGCAGTTCGACGATCAGCACCAGCAGCACGCTTGCCACCATCAGTCCCTTACCGATGCTGCTCACCGGCATAAAGAGCGCGGCCGGGATCAGGATCAGCGCCAGCAGCACTTCCTGGCGGAACGCGTCCTCGTGCTTGTACGCGGCAGCCAGACCGTCAAACGAATAAAAAAGCGCATTCCAGATGCGCTTGAGCCCGGTCTTGCCTTTGTAGGGGCTTTCCATCCGCGGTCAGCCGATCACCGGGGCTGGCGACAGCCCTGAACTCATGCGCATTAGCGGCGGCAATCCATAACCAGCACCGAGACGTTGTCCTTAGGCTTATACCGCACTCGATACTGCTGTAATGCGCGGTCGGTGAGATCGTGGAGTGTTTCGCCGTCCTGCCTTGGAAACTCCTCTCCGTTGATCCACGCAAGCCGCGGCGAATATCCTTCGCGGGTGATGACGTAGACCACATCGATTTCCCCATTGGCACCGCGTCGTTCAATCCTGTCGATGCGTGTTTCAATGATCATTGATGTCCTACTGAGTCACATCGAAGGCAGTGTTGAGATCGCTGACCGGCCTTTGGGCGTGCGGCAACGGGCTTAGACCGAACCGCCGGTCCTGGTGTGGATTGCTCAGTCGCGTTCAATATCCTGGTTGGCGTCGTTGCGGATATAGCCTTCATCGTGGATCTCGAAGGTTTTCGCCGGAATTGGCTTCCGGTCCAAGGTCGTAACACGCCACACCACTTCCCCGTCCTGCGCTTGAATCACCAAGGGCAGGCGGCTTTGCGCACTCCAGCAGATGTGGGTGGTGCGCTTGTCCTGGGTCAGGTCATACCACTGGCAGGCCTCGATGGCCTTCGGGGCGCCGTCCGGCGCCTGAGACTTGGCTACCCGATATTCACCCAAGGGGTGCTTCAGGCCGTGTGCCAGATCGAACCAGTCGGTGAAGTTGCCGATGCGATATAGATTTGTCCGGTCAATCCGGGTGTGGATCCGCTTTCTCATGTCCAGGATCGACATGTGGAATTCGGGATCGCCCGGCTTGCGGAAAGCGTAGGTCTCGATTGCATCATCCGTGCGGCGCTTCACGCGTCGGGCGCCATCACGCCAGACTTCCAGCTGATGTTCGGCACCTTTGGAGATGAATGCCGCCTGATAGTGCAGGGCGCTGGGTTCGCCCTTCTCGCTGAAAACCTGCTCAAACGTTAGTTCTTTAGCCTGGGCATGCAGGGAAACTGTGGCCGCCACGCAGAGTGTGGCGAGCCGCAGCCCCAAGGGGATAGCGTGTTTCAATCACAGACCTCCAGTTGGCCCTCTAAGCGGGGCGCTTACTGGCGCACTGCCTTGGCGAAGTCAAAGTAGCGGTAGGTCTTGCTGTCGACGGTCAGATCCTTTACCCCCAGGTTTATGTTGTAGGAGCCGGTCAGCGACGAGTCCGCAGTCGCGCCGGTCGGATCAGTCGGAAGTTCGTAACGCAGGCCGGTCGCCGCGCTGCCCGGGGTCACCGTTGATGCGACCACGCTCGGCGTGGAGGTGCTTGCCGGCGTCACCAGCGCTTCGTTGAGGACGCGCCCATCGGCCTGAGGCAGAGACGTTCCGAGCAGGTAGGCTACGGTCGGCGCGACGTCGACGTTGCCCGAGGGGTTGGTGACGGTGGTCGCGGAGCGGAAGGACGGGCCATTGGCGATCAGGGTGTTATGCACATCGGCGATGCCAAAGCTACCGTGCATGCCGTGCTGACCGGCGCCGAAGCTTTCAAACTCGATACCGGTTACGCCCTGGATAGACACAGTGCTGTCCCAGTTGAAGCTCACCACCACATCGGGCTGCCCATTGTTTTGGCGGGTTGCGTTTTCCAGGTTAACTTGCGCCATGGTTAGAGTGCCGGGGATTGAGCCATAGCGGCTGTCCACGAAGATGGCNNTCATGTCCCGGAACGTAGAAGTAGTCGGAGCCACCATTTGCTGCAACTACGATGGCGTTGGTCGGCAGACTTCCGGGGGCCGGAACGGTGAATTTGGCAACCGGGGTGGACAAGGTCGAACTAATCGCCTGGTACTTAGTGTTGGCGGTCCCGCACAAGCTTCCCGTGGTATCGATCTTGACAGGTACGGTCGGCACGCCGGTGGCGCTCAGACCATACATGGGGTCGGTGGAGCACCCGCTGCCGTCGTACGCACTGAAGCCACGAAAGGTCAACAGGTCGGCAGAGCGCACATCCCCGGAGAAGGAGTAGCCGCCGGTAGTGCTTACAGCACCCACCGTTGCAGTGGTCGTGCCGCTGGTCGCACCGTTCACCAGAGCACCGTTGGGCAGTGTGGTGGACGGGTTGATCGTGCGCAACGGATAGAGGCTCAAGGGGCCGGAAACGCTGCTGTGCCCGTGGTCAGATACGACGATGATGTTCGTCGTGCTATCCATGCCATTGGCCCGCAGCGCGGAGATCAGTTCACCCAGACGCGCGTCCTGCGAACGCAGGCTCGCCGTGACATTGGGGGTACCCGGACCGTAGCCGTGCTCGTTGTTGTCCGGGGTGCGGAACCAGACCAAGGACAGCATCGGCTTCTTGTTGGGCAGGATGTACTGGGTAAACACCGACATCATGTACTTGTTGGCGGCATCCTCGGGCGCACCCTGGGTGGTATCGGTGGAGTCGCGCGACGCGATAGCAATCGCACCGTTGGGGTCGTAGGCCGTCGTATTGAAAGTGACGTACCCGGCCCGATTGGTCGGACTGCCGTTATTGCCGGCCAGGGTAACCGCGTCCGCGCCCGAGTAGCCTT
>PLYS01000068.1 GCA_003153455.1 Betaproteobacteria bacterium
CGCGTGCTGATCTACATGCCGATGATCCCCGAGGCGATCTTCGCGATGCTCGCGACGGTACGGATTGGCGCGATCCATTCGGTGGTGTTCGGCGGGTTCGCGTCGCACAGCCTCGCTTCGCGCATCGACGACGCCAGGCCCAAGGTCATGTTCGCGGCCGACGCCGGCATGCGCATGGGCAAGGCGATCCACTACCAGCCGCTGATTGACGAAGCGATCAAGCTCGCGAAATCGCCGCCGCAGAAGGTTGTGATCGTTAACCGCGGCATCGACAAGAACCTGACGCGAACCGCGGGCCAGGACCTCGACTATGCAGAGCTGCGTGGGCAGCACATGAATGCGCAGGTGCCGGTCGTCTGGCTCGAATCGAACGAGCCTTCATACATACTCTACACCTCCGGCACCACGGGCAAGCCGAAAGGCGTGCAGCGCGACACCGGCGGCCATGCAGTGGCGCTCGCGGCGTCGATGAAGTACGTCTACGACGCGCGCCCCGGCGAAACCTATTGGGCGACTTCCGACATCGGCTGGGTTGTCGGTCATTCCTACATCGTTTACGGCCCGCTGCTTTACGGCATGGCAAGCGTGGTCTACGAAGGCGTGCCGATCCGGCCCGATCCCGGCATCTGGTGGAAGATCGTGCAGGAGCACAAGGTAAGCGTGATGTTTTCGGCGCCGACCGCGGTACGCGTATTGAAGAAACAGGATCCTGCGTATCTCAGGAAATACGATGTCAGCTCGCTGCGTCACCTGTTTCTGGCCGGCGAACCGCTCGATGAGCCCACGGCGCGCTGGATCCAGGGCGCGCTCAACGTTCCGGTAATCGACCACTACTGGCAAACCGAAACCGGCTGGTCGATCCTCGCCGGCATGCCCGGGATCGAGGAAACCCCGAGGAAATTCGGCAGCCCGAGCTTTCCCGCGTACGGCTACAACGTCAAACTGTTGCACGAAGCGACCGGCGATGAGGTCGCCGTCAACGAGAAGGGCGTGGTGGCGATAGTGCCGCCGCTGCCGCCCGGGTGTTTGTCCACCGTGTGGGGACAGGACGAGCGCTTCGTGCAGACCTACTTCACCAGCTTCAAAGACAAGCTCATCTACACCACCTTCGACTGGGGCATCCGCGACGATGACGGTTATTACTTCATTCTCGGCCGTACCGATGACGTGATCAACGTCGCCGGCCATCGTCTCGGCACGCGAGAGATCGAGGAAGCCGTCAGCGGTCATCCGGACATCGCCGAGGTCGCGGTGGTCGGCGTCAGCGATCAGATCAAAGGCCAGGTGCCGATGGCATTTGCGGTGGTCAAAGACGCAACGAAAGTCGCGACCGATGCGCTCCGGCAGGCGCTGGAGAGAGAAGTGTTCGATGTCGTCGACAATGCGCTCGGAGCGATCGGCAGGCCGTCGCGCGTGCATTTCGTGACGCTCCTGCCGAAGACGCGCTCCGGCAAAGTCCTGCGCCGCAGTATCCAGGCAATCGCCGAAGGCCGGGATCCCGGCGACCTGACCACGCTCGACGATCCGACCGCCATCGAGCAGGTGCGCGCGGCGGTGGCGTCGATGCGGCCGAAGTAGCGAGGAGTTTGTCGGACTTAGCCCCGACAAACTCCTTATGCAAAACCGGCGCCAGTGGAATTGCGGAAGAGAATAACAGATATGCGAATTTACCAGCATGAAGAGTCAGCCTGTTTTGCTTTTAGCAGCCTGGGCGGACTGTTAAGTCCGACGGGCTGCTAGGGCTGCGCGGAAGATTCGAGTGGAACAGGCACGGGTTGCGCAGGTGTTTCTGAATCTCGGTCACGCGCTCGACCATTGGTTCATGCTGATTTTTCCGACCGTGGTGCTGGCGGCGGTGTGCATGCCGCCGCAGGTGCAGAAACGCGCTATCGCTTAGATTGTGCCTTAAATTGGAATCCGTGAGAGGAGTCAGTATGGGGAAAACCAGCCGTCTTGTTATCCTGACGACGGCACTCTGGCTCGCGACGAGCGCTGCAGCACAAGTCACCGCCCTTACTCATGCCACGGTCATCGACGGCACTGGCGCGGCTGCGCAGCGGGATGTCACTATCCTGATGGAAAGCGGCCGCATCCAGGATATGGGGCCGTCGTCCAAAATCGCGGTCCCGGCCGGCGCCGGCGTTCTCGATCTCTCCGGCAAGTTCGTGGTGCCTGGCATCATCAATGCCCACGGCCACGTCGGTGCAAATCCGGAGCCTCAGCTGCGCCAATACGCATTGTACGGGGTCACCACCACGACCAGCATGGCCACTGACCCCGATGAGATCGTGCGCCTCAGAGAGGAACAAAAGCGCGGCACGCTGCGCGGCGCCCGCGTGCTCACCGTGAAGCATCGCTTCATGGGGCCCGACCCCAAGTTGGTGACGCCCGAGCAAGCGCGTGCCAAGGTCGATGAAATCGTTGCCGGCGGCGGCGATTTCATCAAGGTGTGGATCGATGGCCAGGGCGGCAAGCGCGCCAAGCTTACCCGCGAGTTTTGCGCGGCCGTGATGGACCAGGCGCGCAAGCACGGCAAGATCACCATGGCCCATGTTTACGAGTATGCCGATGCGAAGATGATCGTCGACGAGGGCGTGAACATCCTGGTCCACAATGTCCGCGACCAGGAAATGGATGCCGATTTCATCGCCACGCTCAAGCGGCGCAACGTCTCGGTGATCTCCACGCTGATGCGCGAGGAAGCGCTGTTCGTCTACGGTGAAGCGCCGGCGTGGATCGACGACCCGTTCTTTCGCAAGGGACTGTCCGCGGAGCGGCTCGCGATCCTGAAAACCAGGAAACGCGAAGAGCAGGCGAATGATCCCGAGCTGGCGCGCAATAAAAGAGCATTCGAGATCGACAAGATTAACCTCAAGAAACTGTCCGACGCCGGCGTGCGGATCGCCTTTGGCACCGATAGTGGAGGCGATCCCTACCGCTTTTTCATCCAGGGATTTTTCGAGCACCGGCAGATGGAACTGATGGTACAGGCGGGCCTGACGCCGATGCAGGTGATCCAGGCGTTCTCGAAGGGCGCCTCGGAGGTGCTGGGCATCGACCAGGAATTCGGCACACTGGTCAGGGGCAAGGCCGCCGACCTGCTGGTGTTGGAGAAGAATCCTCTCGACAATATCGCCAGCATGCGGACCATACAGGCCGTCTATCTGGGCGGTGGGAAATTCGAGTAGAGCGCGGAGCAGGGAAATGGGGCTCCCGCTTTTCATGGGTGATGTTTGAATTCATTGGAGGAGTCAATATGAAACAGGCAAGCTTTATCGTGGCCGTGGCATGCGCGTGGCTGATCATGGCGCTCGGGTGTTCTTCGCTGCCATCGCAGACTGCGGGCGGGGTGCCCAGATACGAAATCGATCCCTGGTGGCCCAAGCCGCTGCCTGAGGGATGGATAGCAGGGCGGCTTGGCGCCGTGTGCATGGATGCCCATGACCACGTGATCGTCACCAACCGGCGCGACATCACGAAGGAGGAAGAGGAAACGTCCAAGCAGGCGCCCTCGGTTCTCATATTCGATCTGGCGGGCAACCTGGTCGATTCCTGGGACGGGGACTGGAACACCTTGCCGGGCGTCATCCACGGCTGTTTCGCCGATCGCGACAACAATATCTGGCTCACCGGCAACGGCGACGGCGCTATCCAGAAGTACACCCATGACGGAAAACTCCTGCTGCAGATCGGGAAACGCGGTGCTTTCGACACTTCCGACGGCACCATCAAAGGCAAGCGATTGAATGCGGGCCAGACGCAATTCTTCAATCCGGCTGCCGTCGTGGTCGACCCGGGTAACGGCGACGTTTACGTGGCCGACGGCTACGGCAATCGCCGCGTCGCGGTGTTCGACCGCAACGGTAAGTTTCTGCGGCAGTGGGGGCGCCAGGCGACCAAGGAAGAAACCCAGGCCGGGACGCCCGGTGTTTTCGCGCAAGTGGTGCATTGCATAGCGATGAGTAACGCCGGGCTGGTGTACGTTTGCGACCGGCAGGGAGATCGGGTGCAGGTGTTCGACAAGATGGGCAACTTTCAAAAGAACATCTGGATCAGGACGGGAACCAAGGATGTGCCCGACCCGCGCGGCACCGCGTGGTGGATCGACTTCTCGCGCGACAGGGAACAGAAGTTCATGTACGTGATGAACGGCCGNNCATACGCTGGCGGTCGACTCCAAGGGCAACGTGTATGTGGCAGAAACGGATTGGGGGCGGAGGATACAGAAGTTCAAGCCAGCGGATGGTCAGTAGCGGAAGTGACCGTCATCCGGTGTTATTTGGGCAGCTGATCAGTTTTCCGTTGCCATCTTTAGCAGTGCCTCGCCGTACTGCTCAAGCTTTTTAGCGCCGATGCCGGAAATGCCGCGCAAATCATCCAGCGTCCCTGGCCGGCTAGCGGCGATTGCTTCGAGGGTGCTGTCGTGAAAAACTACATAGGCAGGCACGCCGTGCTCGCGTGCCGTGGCGTGCCGCCATTTGCGCAGGGTATCCAGCAAGGTGCCTGAAACAGGGCTGTGCAAACTGCTGACAAAAGCGGCTTTCTTGCTGCGTTCTCGTTTGCGCGGCCGTTCGGCTTCTTCCCGGAACGAAACGGTGATTTCACCTTTGAGTACATCGCGCGCCGCAGCCGTGAGCTTGAACGCGCCGTAGGCTTCGGCATCCGCTTCAAGGAAGCCGAGCGCGATCAACTGGCGGAATACAGCGCGCCATTGCTTGTCGCTAAGATCCGTGCCGACGTTGAAGGTCTTGAGTTCGTCATGCCGGAAGCGCTGCACGCGTTCAGTCACATTGCCGCGCAGGATGTCGATCAGATGTCCCGCGCCGAAGCGCTGGCCGGTGCGGTAGGCGCAGGAGAGCGCTTTTTGCGCAGCTTCGGTGCCGTCCCACACACGTGGCGGATTTAGACAGTTGTCGCAGTTGCCGCACGGCGTGCTTGCTTCGCCGAAGTAAGCCAGCAGCCGTACGCGGCGGCAGCCGGCCGCCTCTGCCAGTCCCACCAGCGCATCGAGCTTGCCGTAGGAAACGCGTTTGAACGTCTCGTTGGCCTCCGACTCGGCTATCATGCGGCGCTGCTGCACCACGTCGCCGAGGCCGTACGCCATCCACGCGTCGGCGGGCAGGCCGTCGCGGCCCGCGCGGCCGGTTTCCTGGTAATAGGCTTCGATACTCTTGGGCAAATCCAGGTGGGCCACAAACCGCACGTCGGGTTTGTCTATGCCCATGCCGAAAGCGATAGTGGCGACTATCACCACGCCGTCTTCATCCACGAAGCGTTGCTGATGACGCATACGCGACTGCTGATCGAGCCCGGCATGGTAGGGCAGCGCGGGTATGCCCTGTGCCGATAGCCACTCGGCGGTCTCATCGACTTTTTTGCGCGACAGGCAGTATACGATACCGGCTTGGCCCGCATGATTCGTCCGGACGAATTCGAGCAGTTGATCGCGCGCGTTGTTTTTCTCGACAATTGCGTAGCGGATATTCGGCCGGTCGAAGCTTGCGACAAAACGCGGCGCCCCGGTGAGCCCGAGCCGCTCGACGATCTCCTTGCGGGAGAGATCGTCGGCGGTGGCGGTCAGCGCGATCCGCGGCACC
>PLYS01000558.1 GCA_003153455.1 Betaproteobacteria bacterium
AGCACAAGCAGGGCTTCTTCAACGTGTTCAACGGTCCGGGCAATTTCGATGCGGGCCGCATACTTGAGGGTTGGGGTAAGCCGCTGGATGTCACGGCGCCGGGCGCATGCTACAAGCAGTACCCGTGTTGCGCCGGCGCGCACGCCGCAATCGACGCGTGCCTGATGCTGGTGCATGAGCACGGCCTGTTCAATGCCGCCGACATCGCGCGCATTGATGCGTGGACGGCGCCGCGCCGGCTCGCGCATACCAACCGCCCCGAGCCGAACAGCGCGCTCGATGCAAAATTCAGCGTCCAGTACTGCGTCGCGCGCGCCCTGCTCCACGGCAAAATGTTGTTTGAGCACTTCGCAGGCGACGCCTATTGCGAGCCCGTAATACGGGGTCTATTGCACCGGATTCACGCGGCACCGTTTACCGAAAAGCAGTTCCCGGAGGACAACAACAATGGCGCCGAATTACAAGTGACGATGGCCGACGGCAGGACATTCTCCGCCAAGGTCGACAAGGCCCTGGGCAGAACGGCGCAGAACCCGGTTCCGCTCGATCAATTGAAGATCAAATTCGCGGACTGCGCTCTGCGCGTGCTTGCGCCCGAAGCGGTAGCCGCGGCGACGCTGATGATCGACGCATTTGAGAACGTCGATTCGATGCGCGACTTTACGCGCCTGCTCGAACCGGCACAGAGAAGTGCGGCAAGCGCGAGGCGTCCGGTCGAACGCGCTCCGGCCTGACATGCTGGCACGACTGCGGGCCGAAATCGGATATTGCGACGACCCAGTCAACGATGTTTGACAAACGAAGAACACCCATGTTGAAGCCACGGTTCCTGATCCAGGCATTGTCGATTGGCGTACTGTTTTTCGGCGCCGGTTGTGCCTGCGGCCAGAACTTTCCGGATAGGCCCATGCGCATCGTTACCGGTGGCGCGGGAGGCGGTAACGATGTAATCGCGCGCGTCATCGCGCAAGGGCTTACCGCCAATTTAGGGCAGCAGGTGGTCGTGGACAATCGACCCAGCGGAGTGATTCCAGGGGAAATCGTCGCCAAGGCAGAGCCGAATGGCTACACCATGGTGCTTTCCGGCGCCAGTTTCTGGATCTCGCCGCTGTTCCTCGGAAAGGCGCCCTACGATCCGATCCGGGATTTTTCGCCGGTGATGTTGCCGGTGACCACGCCCAATATTCTGGCCGTGAATTCATCGCTGCCGGTTCAGTCCGTGAAGGATCTGATCGCCCTGGCCAAAGCGAAACCCGGGGAACTCAATTACAGCACGCCCGGTACGGGCTCTTCGCCGCATCTGGGCGGGCTGCTGTTCAAGGTGCTGGCGCGCGTCAATATCGTGCGCATCAATTACAAGACGGCGACTGCCGCGTTAAGCGATCTGATTGCCGGCCAGGTGCAAATGAGTTTCGGTAACGCCGCATCGGTGGCGCCACAGATTAAAGCCGGCCGCCTGAGGGCGCTCGCCGTTACCAGCGCGCAAGTGTCTCCGCTGTTTCCCGATTTGCCCACGATAGCCGCCAGCGGCCTGCCGGGTTATGAGCTGATTTCGCCGTTCGGCATATTCGCGCCGGCCCGAACGCCTGAGGCGCTCGTCAATCGGCTCAATCGGGAGATCCTGCGCGTGTTGAAACAGATGAAGTCCTTAGATGTTCTGCGCAATGGCGGAATCGAGGTTGTCGGCAGTTCGCCCGAGCAACTGGGCAAGATCGTGAAATCCGAAGTGGCGAAGTGGAGCAAGGTAATCAAGGAAGTCGACATCAGCCGCGATTGATTGCCCCGTTACCGTCGCTTCGTCAGTGACGGTAACGCTGCCTGCCCCCTGAATTGCCGCCCGCGCAGGACCGCGTAAAAATGTTTCGCGGCTACGCTATGCCGAAGCGCCCTTGAAGTCCGCTGGCAGTTTCCACCCGATCCACTCGCACAGGCCGCGGCCCATGATCCATTCCTTATCCCCAGCGGTAAGCCAGGGAATCTCTTCGGTAAACATGGTCACTGCCTGTTCGTAAGTACAGGAGAGGCGGGAGAAATCAGTGCCCCAGAAGATGCGCTTCGGGCCGAACGCGTCGTAAACACGGCGCAGATAGAGATGAAGGCGGCGGAACGGATAGCCGTCGGTTGTGTAAGCAGGCAGCGCGGTCGCTTTTACTGCAACGTTGGGTCGCCTGGCAATCGCCAGCAGTTTGTCCAGATCGCGAAACGCCTCGTCATCCTTCTGCCCGCTGGTGAGCGCGAGGTGGTCCATCACGAGTTGCAGTTCCGGGTGCCGCTCGGCGACGCGGTCGATCAGGTGAACCAGCGAATGATTCACCAGCACCATGGTCGGTACGCCGGCCTTTCCCGCCTCTTCCCACAGCCAGTCCACGCGCCCTTCGGTGAGCGCGAGGATGAGGTGCGGTCGATTGAAGCTGCAGCGCAATCCCAGCATGCCGGGTTGCTTCAGCCAGGTAGCAACCCGGCCGCGCGCCCCTGGCGCCTCCGTATCAAGCCGCCCCATTACAGCAAAGCGATCGGGATGCTGCCGCGCCGCCGCCTGCACCAGATCATTTCGGTCAGCGTCCCAGTACGGCGGCACCACTATGGCGCGGTGCACGCCCGCGGCGTTCATTTCGCGCAGCAGATCCTCGGCTCCGAAAGGCACGTCGCGATGTGGATGCTGCCCTGCGCGCCACGGGCGTTCAGGCGTGTTGGGGCCCCAAACGTGGACCTGAGCATCGGCGATAAACATGCTGCGTCAGTTCGACACTGCCGGCCACGATCTGCAGGCGAGGGTGGACGAGCCGGGCGCGTGGACAAGCTTCTGAACCATTCGGTCCGACCACGCCTTCATTTCGGGATCCCGATCTTCATGCGCGATGAAGTGCTGATTGCGCGCTTCCAGAGACGTGAATTCGTAAAGGACCGCGTGCTTTGCCCATCCGGAAACGGAAGCCAGCTTCCGGGTCCTGATGCAACCGGGCGTGGTGCGCATCTTCGGCATGCGCCACTGTGCGTACCATGCCAGCATTTCTTCCTCATGCTGATAGGGGCAGTTGAAGCTTCCGAGTTGAATGCAGGGTGCGAGCGCCATTCCGGCCTGGTACTGCTTCGCCTGCGGACCCTCAACTCTCGCGGCCTCGACCATGACGTTCGCGCGCTCGCCGATCCTCATCGTCAGCATCTTCCTGCTCTCAGCCGGAAGCCCGGCGTGCAACACGCTCGGCACCGGGTCAGCGAACACATTGGCGTGCTCGGCGCCGACCAGGAGTATGTAGCGACTTCCCGTCGGCACGGAGGAATCGTCCGTATGATTCAGCGCGCTTTCCCGTTGCGTCGCAGGCCGGCTTTCTTTTTTTACGGCGGCATAATGCGCCGCCCATAGAAAGCCGGGGCGCTTCAGGAGCCAGGGTATATAAAATTCATGCAGCCAGGAAAGATAGTCCTCGCGCCCATCGTCCGGCAGGTCGTACCAGGTAATCCAGAATCCTCTGTCCATCGGTCGAGGCGGATTCAAGTCCGAAGTGCGAATCGGCACAATGTCGGCTTCACTGGCGATCACCAGCCCAAGAGGCAGCGGCTAACGGTAAGGAGATAGAAATGCGGATAGAAGCACAGAAATTACGCAAATAATTGTTATTATATCTCTGGCGGAGAGAGTGTCCGCGAACCTTTTGTCCTGAATTGTCCATTTTCGTCTTGTTTCCCTCTCCGTTTACCTATGTAATTGTCCTGTCGCGCCTATTGCCGTCCAGCCTAATCCAGCGTATCACTGTGGGTAGGATTGTGGGTATTGTGGGTTGCTGGTGGGGGTTGACATGGCGAGACAAGTTGAACGGTTGACGGCAAAGGGTGTTGAAAGCAAGCGCAAGCCCGGTTATCACGCTGATGGATCTGGATTATACCTACAGGTTTCGCGCAGCGGCTCGAAGTCCTGGGTATTCCGTTACATGCGCAAGACCCTATCGAGCAGCGGCAAGTCAATGTCCCGCGAAATGGGGCTGGGCTCATACCCGACAATTTCCCTTCTGGAAGCCCGCCAGAAAGCCGCAGAGCAACGCAAACTGCTGGATCAAGGGATAGACCCCATCAAGGCCCGCAACGCACAGCGGCTACAGGACGCGCTGGAGCAGGGCCACACAAAGACGTTTGCCGAATGTGCGACCGCCTACATCAACGCGCACCGGGCGGGTTGGCGCAATGCCAAGCACGCGGACCAGTGGACAAACACGCTTGAGACGTACGCCAACCCTGTCATTGGCGCGCTGCCTGTTCAGTCCGTCGATATCGGGCTCGTCATGCGGATACTAGAGCCGATTTGGGAAATCAAGACGGAAACCGCAACCAGAGTCCGCAGCCGCATTGAATTGGTGCTGGATTGGGCAAAGGTGCGCGGCTACCGGAACGGTGACAACCCGGCGCGCTGGCGTGGGCATCTGGACAAGATTTTCCCCAAACGCTCCAAGGTCGCCCCGGTTGAGCATCATGAAGCCTTACCCTATGCCGATGTCGGCGCATTCGTGAAGGAACTGCGGAGCCGTAAAGCAATGGCGCCGCAGGCGCTGGAATTCATCATTTTGACCGCTGCGCGGGTATCCGAGGCTGTCAACGCCAAGTGGGACGAATTCGACTTGCAGCACAAGCTGTGGATTGTGCCGCCCGAGCGCATGAAAGCGCACCGGGAGCATCGCGTCCCGCTGTCTGATGCGGCAATCAAGTTATTGAAAGACCTGAAGGAAAAGAAACAATCGGATTACGTTTTGCCCGGTTGGAGGGTCAAACAACCGCTGACCGGAGCCGCATGCTTGAAGTTGCTGCATCACATGGGGCACGACAACCTGACCACGCACGGATTCCGCAGCACGTTCAGGGATTGGGCGTCAGAGCAGACCAGTTTTCCCTCAAGGATCGCCGAGGCCGCATTAGCGCATGTCGTTGGCGACAAAACCGAGGCTGCATATCAGCGTGGACATCTGCTGGAAAAGCGGCGTTTGCTGATGCAGGCATGGGCTGATTACTGCGCTCGCGTGAAGTCCGCCAAGGTTGTGCAGATGCGCCAGCGCAAAGAAGCATAACCGCCCCGGCCGGCAGCCGGGAAGCGGGGCACCAAGCGGATCAAACCCGCCGGCGCCCCTGACCACAACGCAGCACTATATAGGATTACTGCATCATGCCGATCCTCGCTGTGTGGACCTCGCTGGCTGTCGTGTGAAGCGTCTGTGGCCGCGCGCAGACACAAGCTGGCGGCAAGTTCCACCCGACGAATGGGCGAGCGCGCTGTTACGAATTCGCGCGTGGGCTGCGAGGCGCTTGGATGTTGAAGCGGCGAACGACGCGAAGTATTAATTGATCGACTATGCCAGCCCTACCGCGACGGCGGGAAAAGGTGGAATCCTTCGCCGCCCTGGGTTGGCTCCTGATCGAAGGCAGCACTTGAAGGAGTGCGTATGGTCCAAACCAAAGGAAAAAAAGAGACATCGGCGAAGGAGAAGCAAGGCAGTGGAGGAATAATAAGGCGATCATTGAACACGAGACCACTTTGCTGCTTGGCAACTCGAATACTGCATTGAAGGGTAATGATTGGATCGCCGATTATCTATTCAAGCGGCAGGAGCAGATTGGGATCAAAAGGCCGCTCTACACGCTCGCAACGATCTCTAAGAAGGTTCAACGAATCGCGGCGAAGGTCAGAGCTGCGCGGAAGAACTGATTTATCGGAAACCCCACCACTCAGGCCAGACTTATCCCTCTGCGGGATAAGTCTGGCCTGACTCGTCCCACGTTTTCGCCCCAAGTCGTTTAACACCGTCTATTGACCTGTCACGCTTGCAAAGCGTGAAGAAGCTTTTATTCAGACTGACAAAGGTCTTATCAGACGAGGGGTGGTCAGTGCTAACCAACTGGACGCCCGCGAGGGACAGGCCGGGCGCCCTGGGG
>PLYS01000148.1 GCA_003153455.1 Betaproteobacteria bacterium
CATGTCCCACGGATGCAGTTCGCAATAGACGTGAGCTTCACGCACACGGCGCGCGATGAGTTGGCTGTACTGGGAACCGAAATCGAGGATGAGGATTTTTTTGTGGGCAGACATAAGTTATTAGACGTAAGACGTAAGTTGTTAGTTGGTGGAAATAGTCTTTTGTAGACCTTTGAGCATTTTTCCGATTTCTTCTGCTTTCTCAAGTACCGAATTAGTTTTTTCTGCAGCCAGGTAGTCGAGGCGTTGCGCCAGCATAATCTGTGTTTCCAGCTCAGCCAAAGAACCTCGTGCAATGCCCAGAAAATGATTAAATTCCTTGCTTGAATTACGCGCTTGCCCCTCAGCTATATTGGATGGAATGGAAACTGCAGCGCGCTGCAACTGGCTGGTTAATCCATAAACCTCATTCCGAGGAAACTCGGCGCTGAGCTTATACACATCCTCCGCCAATTCCATCGCCAGACGCCAAACTTTAAGTTCACGGTATCCGGCCATATACAGCTCCGCTGTTAGAATCAGTTGGTAGACTTAAGACGTAAGTTGTTAGTTGGTTTTGTCGCTTCGCGGTTTTCAACTTACGTCTTACGTCTCAAGTCTTACGTCTCCGAAATCAGTCTATATGGTAATTCGGCGCTTCCTTGGTGATCTGCACGTCATGCACGTGCGATTCCCTGATGCCGGCGTGGGTGATCTCGACAAACTCTGCCTTGCTGCGCATTTCGTCAATCGATGAGGTACCGACATAACCCATGCTCGAGCGCAGCCCACCCATCAACTGCTGAATCAGCGGCGCCACCCCGCCTTTGTATGGAACCCGGCCTTCGACGCCTTCCGGCACCAGTTTCTCGGTCGCTGCCTCGGCATCCTGGAAATAGCGGTCAGCCGAGCCGAGCTGCATTGCTCCGAGCGAGCCCATGCCGCGGTAAGACTTATAGGAGCGTCCCTGATAAAGCTCGGTCTCGCCCGGTGCTTCTTCGGTGCCGGCGAACAGCCCGCCGATCATCACTGAATAGGCACCGGCCGCCAGCGCTTTCGCAATATCGCCCGAAAATCGGATGCCGCCGTCGGCGATCAATGGCACACCGCTCCTGGCAAGCGCCTTGGCCACGTTCTGCACCGCAGTGATCTGCGGCACGCCGACGCCGGCGACGACCCGCGTGGTGCAAATAGAGCCCGGCCCGATCCCAACCTTGACTGCGTCAGCACCATGATCGACGAGTGCCTTGGCGGCACCGGCAGTCGCGATGTTGCCGCCGATAAGCTGGGTCTTCGGATAATTCTTCTTCATCCATTTGACGCGGTCGAGCACGCCCTGCGCATGGCCATGGGCGGTATCAACGACTATCACATCAACGCCCGCCTCGATCAGCACCTCGGCGCGCTCCTCCGTACCTTCGCCGACGCCAATCGCCGCGCCGACCCGCAGGCGCCCGAGCTTGTCCTTGCACGCCAGCGGGTGCTCGGTGGACTTCAGGATGTCCTTGGCCGTGATCAGCCCGCGCAAATCGAAGTTCTTGTTGATCACCAGCACGCGCTCAAGCCGGTGTTTGTGCATCAACGCCATGGCCTCTTCGCGAGTCGCGCCTTCACGCACCGTGACCAGCTTCGCGCGCGGCGTCATGATGTTCCTGACCGGCTGGCCGAGGTTGGTTTCAAAGCGCAAATCGCGGTTAGTGACAATGCCGACCACGCGGCCCTCGGCATCGACCACCGGCAGGCCGGAAATCTTGTGCTGATTCGTGAGAATCAATACATCGCGCACAGTCATGTTCTGCGAGATCGTGATCGGATCTTTGACCACGCCGCTCTCGAAACGCTTGACTTTGGCAACCTCCGCTGCCTGGGCAGCCGGCGTCATGTTCTTGTGGACTATGCCGATGCCGCCTTCCTGGGCAACCGCAATCGCCAGCCGCGCTTCGGTAACGGTGTCCATCGCGGCGGACACCAGCGGGATATTGAGGCTGATAGTGCGCGTCAATCTGGTCTTGAGGTTGACGTCGCGAGGCAGGACTTGGGAGTGGGCGGGAATCAGCAGAACATCGTCGAAGGTTAAGGCTTTTTGCACCACGCGCATCTTGTGATCCTTCGCAAAACCATAGTATACGCAAGTCGTTGTAAACCGCCAAGCGACCGTGTGCGTTAAATACCGGAGATCATTGACGAAATGCGCAGCATTCGCTAAATTGGAACTGACGAAAACACAACGCAGCCAAGCTGGCTGCGCCGGCTTTGAAATGAGGATTACGCAAGCATGAAACGACTACTGACCGGCTGTGCAGCAATGCTTGTGGCCGGTGCTGCCGCCGGCCAGATATTGGAATGCGTGGACGCCAAAGGCAACAAGGAATATGCACAAACGTGCCCGCCGGGAACGGTAAAAGAAACCAAGTTGATGAAAGGCGGCACTGGTGCTTCCAGTCCACGCACCGGGGCTTCTGCCCCGGCTGCGAAATCTCTTGCCGAGCGCGACGCAGAATTCCGCAAACGCAACATGGAACGCCAGGAAGCCGAAGCCAAGGCGGAGAAGACAAAAGCGGAGTCCAAGGATGCCGAGCGCAACTGCAACAATGCGCGCTCCCAACTTAAGGGCTTGCAGGAGGGACTGCGTATCGCGCGCATCGACCCCAACACCGGCGCTCGCTCGTACCTCTCGGATGAAGATCGCGCGGCGGAAATCGCGAATGCCCAGAAGGCAGTCGACAGCTGGTGCAACAAATAGCCGTCAACCCGTGCCCCAGGCGCCGTCAGGGCCGATTGGCATTCCCTAGTCTCGCACGCTTGCGCCGTGCCTGCTTGGGGTCTGCGCTGAGCGGCCGGTAAATTTCGACCCGATCGTGTTCACGCAGCGCCGTTGAAAGTGGTGCGCGCTTGCCAAAGATTCCCACCGCCACCGTATCCCAGTCGACCCCGGCATGTTTCGCAGCGATGCCTGACCGGGCAATCGCTTCCTTGGCGGTTGTTCCGACCGGTACTTTCAATGTGACCTCGGTCTGCGTTCGCGGCAGCGCATAGACCACCCTGACCTCGATCAAGTCGTGTTTCGCGTCAGCCATGGATGCTTTGTACGCGCTTGACAAAGGCATCGACCAGATTGTTGGCGATATAGCCAAACACCGGGCCGACCAGCTTCTCAAGCATACGGCTCGCAAACTCGTAACGCAGACTCAACTCGATCTTGCAGCCCTCGCCGCCGAGATCGGTAAAGCGCCAGCTGCCTTCGAGGGTCTTGAACGGCCCTTCCATTAATCTGATCTGCATCAACCGCGGCTCGCTCTTGGCATTCTCGGTGCTGAAACTCTGCCTGATGCCGCGGTAATTGATCTGGATGGTCGCACGGGTGACATGAGCATCGCGATAAATAACTTCGGCGCCACCGCACCACGGCAGGAACTCTGGATATTTCTCGACCGCATCGACCAGCGCAAACATTCGCTGTGCCGGGTGAGCAACAAGCACCGATTTATGCACTTCAGGCATGGCAGCATCATAGATGACAGCAAGCACGGCCGACGCTCGGATTGCGCTTGCTGTTACAATTCAAAATTGACGCCAACTATACCGCGATATGAGCATCGCTCAAAACAAAAAGGCCTTCCACGATTATTTGGTCGAGCAGAAATTCGAGGCGGGAATCGCGCTCGAAGGCTGGGAAGTCAAAGCCATTCGCGCCGGCCGGGTGCAACTCAAGGAAGCTTACGTCATCGTGCGCAACAACGAGATTGTTCTGATCGGGTGCCACATCAGTCCGTTGCCGAGCGCATCGACCCATTTTCAGCCGGATCCGGTCCGCACGCGCAAACTGCTGCTGCATGCCGAGGAAATCAACCGCCTGATCGGCAGCGTCGAGCGGGCTGGTTATACACTGCTGCCGCTCGATATGCACTACCTGCGCGGCCGCATCAAGCTCGAGATCGGGCTCGCCAAAGGCAAAAAGCTGCACGACAAGCGCCAGGCCGAAAAGGACCGCGATTGGCAGCGAGAGAAACAACGCCTGATGAAGATCAAATAATCTCCTTTTCGCCTTTGAGCGTTCTTAACCCGTCGGGTCCGACGAAAGATTCTATCCGGAATACTGCGCATGCTGCGATTGACTGAAGTCAAGCTCCCTCTCAATCATTCCGAACGCGAGATCAAAGACGCCATTCTCAAGCGACTGAAGATAGCGGCGAATGAGCTTGTTGGTTATTCGATTTTCCGTCGGGGCGTCGACGCCCGCAACCCATCGGCCATCGTCTTTATTTACACCCTGGATGTAGAAGTCAGAAATGAGGTGGTGCTAGCCGAACGTTCGCAACGGGATCGGCATGTTTCGCCCACGCCGGACACCCGCTACCATTTTGTGGCGCGGGCGCCGGCCGGACTGGCTTTAAGGCCGGTAGTAATCGGCACCGGACCTTGCGGTCTATTTGCAGGTCTGATCCTGGCTCAGATGGGGTTTCGTCCCATTATTCTGGAGCGCGGCAAAGCGGTGCGCGAGCGCACCAGGGACACCTTTGGTCTTTGGCGAAATTCAGTGCTCAATCCGGAATCGAATGTTCAGTTTGGCGAAGGCGGTGCGGGCACCTTTTCCGACGGCAAGC
>PLYS01000064.1 GCA_003153455.1 Betaproteobacteria bacterium
CGGATGGTAAGCAGAATTTCCGATGTCGGGGTAGAATTGCCTGACCCCCTAGGAACTTGTCGGACTTGAGTCCGACAAGTTCCTTAGCCAAAACCGCCCTCGGAAAAAGTGCGAAAGTGTCGTCAAAAAATCGTCGAACGTCGCTCCTGCGTGCCGACCGAGGTGAAACGGCTGTGGAACTAAACGTTATTCAAAAAAATGGGGCGGTTTTGCTTTTAGCAGCCTATCGGACCCTCAAAGTCCGACAGGCTGCTAGCGGTTGAACCGACCTATGGACCGTTCCGAATCGACCATTCTTGTTACCGGCGGCGCCGGGTTTATCGGCGCAAACTTCGTAATCCAGTGGATTGCCAATGTCGGGAAACCCGTCGTAAACCTTGACAAGCTCACTTACGCCGGCAACCTTGCTAATCTGGCGTCGCTCAGCAGCGACGCGAGGCACATCTTCCTCAAAGGCGATATTGGCGATACGCCGGTCGTAGCGAAGCTGCTCGCTGAGTATCGCCCGTGTGCAGTGCTCAACTTCGCCGCCGAGAGCCATGTGGACCGCTCCATCCACGGCGCGGGCGAGTTTATCGAAACCAACCTGGCGGGAACGTTCCGGCTGCTTGAAGCCGTACGCCACTACTGGCAGGCATTGCCTGCAGGTCAAAAGGAGGCGTTCCGTTTTCTGCATGTGTCCACCGACGAGGTCTACGGCTCGCTCGGTCCTGCAGATCCAGCCTTCACCGAACACCACAACTACCAACCCAACAGTCCCTACTCCGCGTCCAAAGCGGGCTCGGATCATCTCGTTCGGGCGTGGCACCATACGTATGGCCTGCCGGTGCTTACCACCAACTGCTCGAACAATTACGGGCCGTTCCAGTTCCCGGAAAAGCTTATCCCGCTCGTAATCCTCAACGCCATTCAGGGAAAACCGCTGCCGGTATACGGTGACGGGCAAAACGTCCGCGACTGGTTGTATGTCGGCGATCACTGCACGGCGATTCGTCTGGTTCTCGAGCGAGGCCGCCCCGGCGAAACCTATAACGTCGGCGGCAACACGGAAAGGACCAACCTCGAGGTGGTGCGCACGATCTGCGCGGTACTCGACGAGATCCGCCCCGATCATTCTCCCCACTCTTCACTCCTCACTTTTGTTCAGGATCGGCCCGGGCATGACCGGCGTTACGCAATCGATACCTCGAAGCTCAAGCGCGAGCTCGGCTGGCAGCCCGCGGTGACTTTCGAGGAGGGGTTGCGGCAAACCATACGCTGGTACCTTGACCATGAAGAGTGGGTGAGGAACGTGCAAAGCGGCGATTACCGGAATTGGCTCGCCGTGAACTACGGGAGGCGCTAGGAGTTTGTCGGACTTGGCTCCGACAAACTCCTTGTGGTATCCAGTTCGGATTCAAGATGCGGTTTTGCTTTTAGCAGCCTGTACGGACCGTTAAGTCCGTACAGGCTGCTAGCGGTGTTCAGGATTTGCGCAGCACATAGCCGCCGCCCGCAAGCACGACCGCCATTGCCCAGAACGCCGGCGCGATGCCGAGCGCGGCGCCGAGCGCGCCGAACAGCAGCGGTATGCCGGCCTGGCTGAAGTTCAGCAGCAGTGTGCGCACGCCGACCGCTTCGCCGCCGCGGCCGGGAGGGGCATGCGCGTAAAGGAGCGACATGATCATCGGCTGCGTTCCGCCGAGCCCGACGCCGAGGATGAACGCAAATGCGATCAGCACGGGCACGGTGGTCACGAGCGGAAACACGAAGAAGCCCGCGCCCGTGGTCATCATCGCGATAATGAGCAGGCGCCATTCGCTCACGCGGTGCACGAACAGTGGGAGCGCGAGGCGCACGATGAATATGGCCGCGCCGAAGGCGCCCAGGATGAGACCGATTTTCGACGCGGACAGGCCGATCTGCGAGCCGTAAATCGGCACGACGAACGTGAACAGATCCCACGCCATCGACAGCGTGCCGCTGACGAAGAAAACGCGCCGCATGTTGCGATCGCGCCACAGATCCACCATCTGCCGTTTCTTGCCGGGCGCGTCCGCCGGTTCGTGCCGGGCGACCTCCAGCCGTTTGAGGAGTAGCACGATCAGCGCCATCGACGCGCTGCCCGCGAGCAGCAGGAACGTCTGCCGGTGCCCGATCCAGTCGATCGAAAAGCCGGTCAGCATCGGTCCGAGGAAGTTGGCCGTCGAAAACGTGAGCGCGAGCATGCTGAAGTTGCGGACACGGTCTTCCGGCGCGCCCATCGTGCCCACCGCGTGGTTGACCGCAATGTGATACAGCATGAAGCCCGACCCCACGAGCGGGCTCGCGATGAACAGCACTTCGATTCGCGGCACCGCAAATACGAGCACGAGGCCTGCAATCGTCACGCACGTTCCGAGCAGCATGGGTCTGCGCACGCCGATGCGATCCATTACGCGTCCCGCGCTGACGGCGAAGGTCATCGGCAGCAGCGCCAGCAGCGACACGACCACGCCTACCGTCAACGGCGTCGCGTGCAGGCTCAGCGCGAACAGCGACAGGTTGACGCGGCACCCTGCGAACGCGAGGTGCAGCAGGATGGTGGGCAGTACGACGAGGTAAAGGATCAACGCTGGACTGGGCAAAGCCCGTTAACCTGCCTGTTTCATCGCGGAGACGCAGAGGGCGCAGAGTTCAGTCAGGTGAACGAGTGAACGGATCAATGGTGCGATTTTACTCGCGTTCGCGCGGCACGCCCCGTATATCGTCTGTTTCCAATCTCATTCCTGCGCCGTCTGCCGGCGCTTCCAGGCGACCAGCGCGACGCCTGCGCAGGTGACTGCGATGTCGAACAGGAATCGCAGCGTGATGAAAATACCTTGCGGCAAACCGCCGCCGCCGCGCGCCGTTGGCGGGACCGGCGTCACCAGCCATGGCGGTGGGCCGGCGCGAAACAAGGTAAAATACGCACGCCGCCGTTTCGTCCGGTGCGCTCAATCGCATGCACTCTATATTCGCAAGGGGGATTCCATGTTCGGGCGCCTGATGCCGCAGGAAGGCCGGTTCTTCGAATTGTTCAACGAGCACGCCGGGCTCATCGTGCAGGGCAGCCGCGAGCTCGCGACGCTGATGGCGAGCGGCGACGACCTCGAACGCCGCACCCGTAACGTCGAGTCGATCGAAAAACGCGCCGACAAGATCACCCGCAGCACGATCGAGCTGCTGCACAAGACTTTCATCACGCCGCTCGACCGCGACGACATCCACCAGCTGATCAGCAAAATGGACGACATCCTCGACCTGATCGAGGACTCGGCGCAACTCATGTTCCTGTATGACGTGCACGCCCCCACGCCCGAGGCGAAGAAGCTCGCGGACATCTGCGTGGTCTGCTGCGAGAAAGTGAAGAGCGCCGTTGCGCTGCTCCCCAACATGGACAACGCCGCCGCAATCATGGCGATCTGCAACGACATCGACCGGCTCGAGTCGGATGCCGACCACGTGATGCGCGCGGCCATCGCACGCCTGTTCCGGGATGAACCCGACGTGCGCGAGCTGATCAAGCTGCGCACCGTCTACGAGCACCTGGAGACAGTGACCGACCGCTGCGAGGACGTGGCCAACATCATCCAGGGCATCGTGCTCGAGAATTCATGAGCACGCCTGTCAACCATTTTCTGAATTCCCGGTGATTCAGGCGGCGGAGAAGCGCGGATGACCGTGAGCTTCGAGGCGCTGGTGTTCCTGATCGTGCTGGCGCTCGCGTTCGACTTCATGAACGGATTTCACGACGCCGCGAACTCGATCGCGACCATCGTGTCCACCGGGGCGATGCGCCCGCATTGGGCGATCCTGTGGGCGGCATTCTTCAACTTCATCGCCTTTCTGTTTTTCGGACTGCAGGTCGCGGCCACCGTGGGCAAAGGCATTGTCATTCCGGCCATCGTCGACCACCACGTGGTATTCGGCGCTCTGATCGGCGCGATTACCTGGAACGTAATCACCTGGTACTACGGCATCCCGTCGAGTTCATCGCACGCGCTGATCGGCGGGCTCGCCGGCGCCGCGGTCGCCAAAGGCGGCGTGCATACGCTGATCGCGAGTGGCTTCCTCAAGACCGCGGCGGCCATCGTGCTGTCGCCGGCGCTCGGTTTCATATTCGCCGCAGCGCTGATGATCATGGTGTCGTGGATCTGGTCGCGCTCTACGCCGCGCCGGGTGGACCGCTGGTTCAACAAGCTGCAATTCGTGTCGGCGGCGTTCTACAGCCTGGGACACGGCAGCAACGACGCGCAGAAGACCATGGGCATCATCTGGATGCTGTTGATCGCCGCCAGCGTGACCGGCTCCCAGGACCCTTTGCCGCTATGGGTGGTCCTTTCCTGCCAGGCGGCGATGGGGCTCGGCACGATGTTCGGCGGCTGGCGCATCGTCAAGACCATGGGCATGCGCATCACCAAGCTCAAGCCGGTGAGCGGCTTCTGCGCCTCGGCGAGCGGCGCGGCGACGCTGTTCATTGCGACGGGCTTCGGCGTGCCGGTATCGACGACGCACACCATCACCGGTGCGATCGTCGGCGTTGGTTCGGTGCAGAAGTTTTCCGCCGTGCGCTGGGGCGTCGCCGGCAGTATCGTCTGGGCTTGGGTGCTCACCATCCCGTGCTCGGCGTTCGTCGCTGCGGTCGCGTGGTGGTTCGCGCATCACTACTTGTAGCACCCCTTCACGCGCTGCGCTGAAGCACGCGTCCCTGGCGCGCGCCGGTCGGCTTGCCGTCGCGCCACGCGATGTCGCCGTTGACGATCACCGTTGCGATGCCGCGCGCGGGGCGTGTCGAGTGTTCGAAGTCGGCGGCGTCGATCACGGTGCCCGCGTCGAAAATCGTGATGTCGGCGTGTGCGCCCTCTTGCAGCACGCCACGCCCCTGCAATCCGAATGTTTTGGCGGTCAAGCCCGTCATCTTGTAGACCGCGGTTTCGAGCGGGAACAGCTTCAGCTCGCGTGAGTAATGGCCAAGCACCCGCGGAAACGTGCCCCACAACCGGGGGTGCGGCTTTGCGTCGTGCGGCAGCCCGTCCGAGCCGATCATGGTCGCGTCGAATTTGAGGATACGCTGCACGTCGTTCTCGTCGAGCATGAAGTAGATCGCGCCTGCCGGTTTAATCTTCTCGACGGCATCGGCTTTGGATATCTGCAGGCGCCGCGCGACTTCGTCCAGATCCACGCCCGAAAACTCGGGATGCGGCTTCGACCAGGTGATGATGACGCGCGAGGATTGCTCGAGCCGGTCGTAGCGCAGCACGGTCGACGATGCGATGTACGGATAGCAGTCGAGCCCGACCGGTTGCGCGCGCAGGGCTTTTTCGATCAGCGCCAGCGTTTCGGGCGAGCGGCCGTGGTTCGGGGCGCCGACGCACTTATGGTGCGAAATGACGACCGGCACACCGAGCGTACGGCCGATGCCGAACGTTTCTTCCATCGACTCGGTGATGTGATCGTCCTCGTTGCGCATGTGCGTTACGTAAAGACCGCCAAACTCGCTGAGCGGCCGGCACACCTCGACGATCTCCCCCGTCGGCGCACAGGCAGCGGGCGGATAAGCGGTGCCGGTCGATACGCCGATGGCGCCCGCGGCGAGCGATTCGCGCGCCATTTCACGCATCCTGGCGATTTCGGCCTGGGTCGCGGCGCGATCGAGCCGGTCCATGGTCGCGACGCGAAACGTGGTATGGCCGACGAGGCACGCTGCATTGATTGCTGCAGGCCGGGCCTCGAGCTCCTCGCGGTAGGCGCGGAACGCCGGGAACCTGAACCAGTGACCGTCGCTGTCGAGCAGGTCGAGCGGCGGCGTGACCGCGCCGTGCTGCGGCGCGGGCGAGTGCGCGAGGCTGATGCCGCAGTTGCCGGTGATGACGGTGGTGACGCCCTGGCTCAACTTGGGCGTCACGTCCGGATCAGACAGCAACAGCCGGTCGTCATGCGTGTGCGCGTCGATGAAGCCCGGCGCCGCGATTAGGCCCGAGGCGTCAACCTCCGTGTCGGCGATCGCTTTCTCGAGCACGCCGATTTGCGTGATCTTGCCGCTGCGCACGCCGATGTCGCCGCGGCAGCGCGGCGCGCGCGTGCCGTCGATGATGGTGGCGTTGCGGACGATCAGGTCGAAATGTTCATTGCCGGACATGCGGGTTCCCGGGGCCGGTTCAGTCGAGCTTCGCGCCGGATTTTTTCACCACGTCCGCCCATTTCACCGTCTCGTTCTTCACGAACGCGGCGAATTGCTCTGGCGTGCCGCCGACCGGCTCGGCCTCGATTGCCGCATAGCGTTCTTTCACGGTCGACGTCCGCAGCGCTTTGTTGATCTCGTTGTTGAGTTTCGTCACGATCGCCTGCGGCGTGCCGACGGGCACCACGATTCCGCCCCACGCATTGGTCTCATAGCCGGGCACGCCGGCTTCAGCAATCGTCGGGATATCGGGAAATATCGGTGAGCGCTTAAGGCTGCTGACGCCGATGCCGCGTACCTTGCCGGATCTTACGTGCGGGGAGATTGAAGTCAGGTTGTCGAACATGAGCTGCACCTGGCCCCCGATCAGGTCCGAGATGCCCTGCGGGCTGCCCTTGTAGGGCACGTGCACGATCTGCGTGCCGGTCATGATCTTGAATAGCTCGCCGCCGAGGTGGCCGGTCGTGCCGTTGCCGCCCGATGCGTTCATCAGCTTGCCTGGATTCTGCCACGCGTAATCGATCAGCTCTTTGACCGACTTCACTGGCAGCGAATTGGTCACCGCGAGCAAGTTGTAGGTGGACAGAAACTGTCCAACGAGCACCAGGTCCTTGTCAGGATCGTACGACTGTTGCTGTTTGGGCAATAGCGACTTGTTGATCGCGAGCGTCACCACGTTGGCATAACCTATCGTGTAGCCATCCGGCGCCGCACGCACCACCATCTCGGTGCCGATGGTCTGCGCGCCGCCGGGGCGGTTGTCGATCACGATCTGCTGGCCCATCTGTTTGACCAGTTCGGCAGCCAGGATCCTCGTTACGACGTCGGGCGAGCCGCCTGCCGCCGACGAGATGATGAGCCGGATCGGCCGTTCCGGATATTCCGCGAGCGCGCTCGCCGCGCCAAGAAAAAGCGCGCAGGCTAGCGCCGCACGCGTGCGGATTTGCAATGAATGCATGGAATGAACTCCTTGATTGGAAGGCATGTCAGCGCAGTCGAACGAATGTGACGCTGATTTTGTGGCAGAGCGCCGGCGCGGTCAAACACCGCGCGCGGACATGGAACCTGCTCGCCGGTCACGGCGCGAGCCGCTCGATTTTCCAGCCGCGGGACTTGAGCGTATAGAGCACGCGGTCGTGCAGGCGGTTCGCGCGCCCCTGCCAGAACTCGATCGCAGCGGGAAGCAGGCGATAGCCGCCCCAGTGCGCTGGGCGTGGCGTCTCGTCGCCATGGCGTTGTTCTGCCTCGGCAAAAAGAGCTTCGAGCGCGGCGCGGCCGGGCACCACTTTGCTTTGCGGCGAAGCGATTGCGGCATGGCGGCTGCCGAGAGGGCGGCTGCCGAAATACTCGTCGGATTCCTGCGCTGATATTTTTTCGACGCGGCCCTCGATTCGCACTTCGCGCTCGAGCTCGGTCCAGTAAAACAGCAGCGCCGCCTCGGGGTTCGCGGTGAGCTCACGGCCTTTGCGCGACTTGTAGTTGGTGAAGAACACGAAGCCGCCGTGATCGACGCCTTTCAGGAGCACCATGCGCGCCGACGGCCGTCCGGCGGCCGACACGGTTGCGAGGGTCATCGCGTTTACCGTCGGCATCTGTGCGTTGACCGCCTCGTCGAACCACCGCGTGAACTGTTCGAGCGGATCCGGCGCGACGTCTTTCTCGTCGAGGCTTTCGCGCATGTATTCCTGGCGCAGGTCAGCGATGCTCATCGGGGAGGCGTGAGTGGGAGTCGACCCTATTTTAGCGCGGCGCGAGCCGCGATATCCATGCGTGCACCGGCTGGTAGAGGCGCTCTTGCGCGCACCGTCACGTACGGCTAGCGCTTCTTGAGCGTCACGCCGACGCCGGCATCGTGCATGTTGAGGAAGATCGTGTCGTACGCGGAGTTGGCGGTCACGGCATCGACGTAGCGCGGATCGGGCGGCGGCGAGGCCATATTGTGTGCGACGATCAGCCCGCCCGCCCGCACCAGCGGCGAGAGCTTGCGCAGGTAGTCGAGGTAACCTTCCCTGTCGGCATCGATGAAGACGAGATCGACGGCTTCCTTGAGCTTCGCTACTTCGGCGTGCGCGTCGCCGAGCACCAATGTCGCCAGCTTGAGCATGCCGGCGCGGTCGTAGTTCGCACGCGCCGCCTCGTGGCGGCCGCGGTCGATCTCGTAAGTCGTGAGCCGCCCGCCCGTTTTCATCAGCGCGATCAGGAGCCACAACCCAGAATACCCGGTCGAGGTGCCGATCTCGACCACTTGCTTCGCGCCGGTCGATTCAACGAGCATGCGCAGCAGCCGTCCGTCTGCCTCGGGCACGCTCAGGTAGCGTTGCGTGCGGTGAATCTCGTCGAGCACCGCAAGCACGCGGCTTTCCTCGGGCGAGTTGCCGAGCGGCGGCCGCTCGAGCGGATTGCGGCGCTGGGCATGCGCGGATGCGGATGACAGTGCCGCCACGGCGCCAAGGGCAAGCGAGGCGGCGAGGGCGGAGCGGCGTTTAGAGCTGAACGGTCTCTTCATGGCACGAATCCCGGAAAAATTTCTTCTTCCCCATTGAGGCCACAATCCTCACCCATTACGATTGACGTTATATAACGATACGCATTATAAATGAGACCGCAAAGGACAGCACAGCATTCGCATCAACGATCAGCGGCGAATCTGCTTTGTCTGGACTAACGCCGGGCCCGCCGATGTCGAGATCGTTGATTACCACTGAAGGAGCTGCGATGGCTAACGGGTCTGAAGGCCGATTCGACGTTCTGTGGCCTCTCGGGAAAAAGGCGGTTGAGTGACATAGCAACGCGCAAGCGGTTGCGGATCGGTCATGAAAGTTTTCAGGGTACTCATCTGTGTAACGTGTTTTGGTTGTGCGACCTCGGCTGCCGGGCGAGGCGAGCGGGCAAGCCCGATCGGTGAAGGCCGCCCCATGCGCGTCGTTGCGCCTTTCCCGCCGGGCAGCGCCGGCGACATCATTCCACGCGCCCTCGTTCCGGGCTTCTCGGAAGCGCTGAAGCAAACTTTATTTGTCGAGAACCGTCCCGGAGCCGCGGGCGCCATCGCAGCCGAGACGGTTGCCAAGATTCCAGCCAATGGCACTACGCTGCTTTTCGGCACGACCGGAACGCTGGCGATCAATCCGGCGCTGTACCCCAAGCTGCCGTACGATCCGCAGAAAGACTTTGCGCCGATCGTGCTCTGCACTACGAGCCCCCA
>PLYS01000092.1 GCA_003153455.1 Betaproteobacteria bacterium
GTTTTCATCTTTCGCCCTTGATGACCTTGCTCACTGTCGAATAGTGTATGCCCGCTTCCCGCGCGACGGCTGCCATAGTGTAACCGTACTCCAGGCACGCCCGGCGCATTGCCGCATCGCGCGCCGGCTTGCCTTGTCGCGCGCGGGCCGGAGACGGCCTGGGTCTGTGTCATTTCGACGGCAGAGGCATCATCCCCCTGAACACGAACTTTTGGGCGCGTTTGCCGTCCTGGACTTCCGTGACGTAGAGGTTGCCCTTTGAATCAACGTTCATGTGGTGGAGAACATAGAACTCCCCGGGCGCCACGCCGGGCCGTCCGAATGAGTCGAGGGGTTCGAGCGTCTTGCGGTCGAGCACCCAGACGCGCGCAGGGCTCCGGCTGGCGACATACAGGAACCGCTGCTCCGGGTCATGCGAAAAGGCCGTGCTGGCGACCGTTTGACCATTACCGCAGTGAGGCGCCTCGCACCACCGGTCGATGAATTTTTGCGTCACGAATTTGCCGTCAAGCGTGAACACTTGCACCCGCTTGCCGCCGCGGTCGGAGACATACACGAGCCCGTCGTTCGACACCCTGGCCGCGTGCACGGAAGGTTCGAACTGCTCGGGGCCGGGACCTGTTTCTTCCTTGGCAGGGATGCGCGACGACTCGGGGATTTTCTCCGCGCGAGCCGGCTTGATATCGACTGGCTCTTTGCCGAATGCGCCCCACATCCGCTTAAATGCGCCGGTGTCCGCATCGAACACGATCACGCGCCTGTTGCCGTAGCCGTCGGCAACGAAGAGTTCGTTCGTCTTTCTGATCAGTTCTTACGGTGGTCGGGCGCTGCAAGACCCACGCGTGACCCTGCGCATCGATGGACACGCTGGAAACCTGGCCGAATACCCACTTGCCCGGTAGCTTGGGCCAGGACGGGTCCACCTCGAACTTCGGTATCTCGCGTGTTTGGCGGGCCTGTGCGGCCGCAATCTGCACCAACCCGCCTTGGCCGAGGACGATGACGACGGTGACGAACGCCGTGAAGGCGAAACGTGTGGCTGCATTCATGTGGAACCTCCGTTTTGCATTATGTATCCTATCGCCATTCCGCCTAGCCTTTACTTCACCTCGCGAGCGGGTCGGGGCGAAGCTGGAACTTCACGACCTTGGGCAACGTCCCCTTGCCGCCTTCCATATGGAAAGGCGCTCTGGTACCGTAGGTCGTCCATAGTCCCCTGCCCTTCCAGCCGGCATTCGGATCGTCGATGCGGCCGTCCATGCCTTTGGCATAGAAGCCCAGGGGATAGGGAACGCGAAAGTGAACGAAGTTCCCATCGACGAAGGCCATCAGCGACTCATTGGCATTGCCGGTGGCGAACGGCACGTTCCTGCCCAGCCCGACCGTGTCGAACTGATCCACCCAGGTGTAATAGCTCGCCTCGGCGCTGCCCGAGTCCGTCACGTTGGTCAGTTGCGGTCCAGGGAACGGATGAAGCGTCCAGCCTTCGGGGCAGTCCTTCCCGGTCGCGGCCGGCCCATTGAGCGGCCCCTTGCACTTGCGCCTGTCGAAGCTCGCGAGATGCCCACTCCCGAGCGGCGTCCAGACGACGCCATTGCGATCGATATCCATGCCGCGCGGCGAATACCCGGGAAACGGCGGCTCGTAGATTTCGGTGAGAGCGGTCGCCGGCGGGTTCGTTCCGGGATTCACACGAAGGATGGCGCCGGGATAGTTGATGACCGAGCCCCAAATGGCGCCGTCAGCCGGGTTCACGGCGATGCCGTAGATGTTCACTGCGATGCGCGTGTCTTTCTTGGGATCGGGCGGCTGACCTGGCTCGACATACTCGTCGCGCCGGCCGTTGCCGCTGGTGTCGAGGATGAACGCCGTCCAGCCTTGCGATCTCGCCTCGTCGCCGGTCTCCTCGAACATCTTGCGGTTGACCCAGCCGATGACCTGGTTACCGCCGCCGCCGCTGCTCAACCACAGCGTCTGGTTCGCATCGTAGGCAAACTGCAGGTGGTGAGTGGGAAAACACGTGCCGATCAGCGTGAACCTGCCCGTCTTCGGATCGTACATGGAGACATGGCGCGTGGACCGCTCCATGGGAAAAAGCTGCGCCGACGGATGGTCGGACCCTTTTCTGCAGAAGGCCGGATTGTCGGGATGGCGGACTCTTGCCGCGAACCAGACCCGCCCCTTCTCATCGAACATCGGGTTGTGATTGACGGTCTGGCTGTCCCAGAGGGGTGCTTCTCCCCAGTATGGAGAGGGCGCCATCGGATCGGTCTTGGAGGACGGCGTCTTCGGGTCGCGCACTGGATGTTTCACTTCGGTCGCGCGGTGGCGCACCGGGTCGAGGACGGGCACGAAATCCGTGCTGTCCTCCGGCGAACCATAGAGCGGCCCGTT
This sequence comes from Betaproteobacteria bacterium, assembly GCA_003153455.1. Taxonomy (GTDB): domain Bacteria; phylum Pseudomonadota; class Gammaproteobacteria; order Burkholderiales; family SG8-41; genus PALSA-1004. The sequence goes on from PLYS01000092.1 coordinate 2,395, forward strand.
GGCGTTGACCGTCGGATTGCGCTTGTCGGTGGCGATCTCGTCGTGCAGGTAAGCATTGGGCCGGCCCCAGTCCCACAANNGTCGATCTTGCCGAGGCGCTCGATCATCTGGGTCATCGCTTGTCCCGACGTAACGCGCCGCGCCCACGCTTCGGCCGAAGTTTTGAAATGGCTGAACTCCTGCGGGATCGTGCGCGTCGCCTTGTTACCCAGCTGATGGCACGCGTAGCAGCCGTTGGTCTTGATCATGTCGAGCCACTGCGCCTGGCTCGTGAGGTTCGCCGGCAGGCCGTTCGCTCCTCCCGTGCCGGGAAACTCGCTCTTGGCCGGAACCTTGAGCATGGAATACCAATAGATGGCCGGGTAATATTCCGCCGCTGCCGCCGGATTCGGCGCCACCCTCGCTTTCAGGTTGAGGAGGGTCCCGGCCGCGCTCTGAACCTTGGGCGAATCGATCAGACCGAATCCGCGCACCCATACGCTATAGTTCGCTTTCGGCAGATCGGGCAACACGTAGCGTCCGCGATCATCGGTGACCACGATCTTGGCGAACTTGGTGGGAAGGTCGGTCGTTTCCGCGATCACCCAGACGCCCGCTTCCGGTCCACTCGCGCTGGTGACCACGCCACCGAGGTCGTTGTCGCCGATGCGGATCGCCGGGTCGGCACTCTGCCCGGAGTTCAGCCCGGCCGCGCAGGCGGCCAAAAGCACGGCGATGCCCGCCGCCGCCATCCCCTGGTACAACACTCTTGTCGTCTTCATCTTCCCTCCTGCAAACTCACAGATTATCCATCAGCCAATCCGCGATGTAGTTCGCGCCCACCACGCGGTTGTCGCCGTGGCAATGCTCGCTGCCGCCATCCGCGGGAGTGAATATCTTAAGTGTTTTTTTCTTCGACCCCGCCGCCGCATAGAGCTTGTTCGCGTTTTCCACCGGCACTATGGTGTCGTGCTGTCCATGCACGATCAGCATCGGGCACTCGATCTTTTCCGCGATCCCGGCCAGCCGGTAATTCTCGAGCTTTTCCATCGCGGCGTCCATGTCCGGCACGCCGAGCACCCACGGCAGCTGGAACCTGGCTGACGTGACCTTGGTCCCGCCCGATTCCATTTCCCTGCGTCGCACCACCCACACGGCGTGGTAGTCAAAGTGCGCGCCCCATGCGACGCACGCGGCGTAGCGCTTCTCGAATGCCGCGATGCGCGGCGCGTAATAGCCGCCCATGCTGAACGCCATCACCGCAATCCGCTTCGGATCGACCTCCGGCCGCTTCGCCACGTAGTCGTACGCCGCCGTGCCCGGCACTTCGTAATCGTAACGGCTGGGAATGTTGCGCAGCCTGAGCGCTTCGCCCTGGCCCGGTCCGTCGACCGCCAGCATGTTGATGCCGCGGTTCGCGAGCTCGATGCCGGCGAACAGCACGCTCGCCTCCTTGCACAGATCGAGCCCGTCGAAACACACCACGGTCGGCGCTTTTGCGCCCGCGCCCGGCGCCTTCATGAAATACGCAGGCAGCGTTGTGCCCTCGTATGGCACCTCGACGCGCTCGATGGCCGGATAACGGCGCTGGTAGCCTTCGACGAAGCAACTCATGCTGCGCCGGTAAGTATTGAACTTGCGCTCGCCCGGCGGGGTGAAGCGCTCGGCCCACAGGAAGTAAACGCCGGCGTGCAGGAAGTACGTGCCGGCAGTGAACTGATGGTTGGCGGCCTGCGCGGCGAGCGCCTTGCGCTCCATATCCTCCGCCATCGCGCACCATTCCGTGAACCACGCTTCGTTGTCGCCTTCGCGTCCCTTGAGCCGCTGCCCGACCTGGTCGATTTCCCCCATCGCGGCCGCGCCCCACGCCGCCATATCGATCATCGACATCATCTGCTGCGACCAGACGAAGTTGCTCGGGAAATACTCGAACCAGTGCTTGAACGGCTGCGTTGCCATTATTGTCTGCTCCCTTGTGTATGTAAGTGACAGAACTGTCGCTATTCAACCTTGATGTTCGAGGCGCGGATGACTTTGGCCCAGCGCACCGTGTCGTCCCTGATCTGCGCCACGAACACATCGGCGCCGATAGGAGCGGGCGTCGCGCCCTGCCGGATCAATCCCTGCCGCTGTTCCGGCAACGCCGCGATCCTGGCAAACTCGGTGTAGACTCGGGCGATGATTTCGCGCGGCGTTCCGGCCGGCGCCAGCAGCCCGAACCACGATACCACGTCGTAGCCCGGCACTCCGGCCTCTTCGATCGTCGGCACTTCGGGAAGCGCCGGGGCGCGCTCCCGGCTGGTTATGCCGAGCGCGCGCAGCCGCCCGCTTTTCACATGCGGCACGGCGGCCGTGATGCCGTCGAAGATCAGATCGAGTTCGCCGGCGATGAGTGAAGTATCGGCCTGCGTGCTCACCTTGAACGGCACGTGAATCATTTTGACGTCGGCGAGCAGCTTGAACATTTCAGCCGCAAGGTGGATCGCGCCGCCGCTGCCGGAAGAACCGAAGTTGAGCTTGTCCGGATGCGCCTTTGCGAGCGCAATGAGTTCTCTGACCGACTTAGCGGGCACCTGCGGATGAACAACCAGAACCATAGCGCTCCTGGCCATGAGCGTTATGGGAACCAAATCCCGTGCGACGTTGTAGGGCAGGTTTTGGTACAGCGATGGGCTGATGACGATGGGTCCGCTCTGGCTCAGCAACAGCGTGTAGCCGTCGGGCACGGCCTTCGCCGCAAGCTCGACGCCGAGATTGCCGCCCGCACCCGTGCGGTTATCCACCACGACCGGCTGCCCGAGCAGCTCGCCGAGTTTCTGCGCGAGTGGACGCGCCACGTTATCGACGTTGCCGCCCGCGGGTCCGGGCACGATCACTTTAATCGGTCTCGTCGGATAAGTCTGGGCCGCGGCAGCACAGGCAAAAAATGCCAGCAGCAGTCCACTTGCCTTGAGCATCGTTGAATTCCAGTCAAGACTTTCCAAGAAAATCCTGTTTGCCAACCTCGACACCCGAGTGTCGAAGAATGTCGCAGGGCATGGAAATTGTCATTGCAATGTCTGCAGAATCAGTTGCTGACCTTGATCGCGCGGCCGTTCAAGGGCTGCACCGGGCGCGCGTTCATCGCGTAGAGCCTGCCAAACGCATCGAACTGGCCTTGGGACGCCTGCGCCGGGCTTTTCAGCACGAACCAGGTCACGCTCTCGCTGCACGGCGGGGTGGTGAGCGAGCCCGCGAAAGTGTAGTAGTTGCGGTCGCGCGGCAGCAACGTGGCGACGTCGATATTAACCTTATCAACCGCCGTTTCCTTCTCTTTTTCTTTCGGCAGGTTGCTCCACAGCGTCTTCAGCGTCGGATTTTCCTTGCCCAGCTTGCAGGTTGCGAATTCCTGCTTCAGGTCGCCCCATTTGTNNCGCGGCCGACAAGGTGTTTCCCCGGTGCAACCTGCGATGATTCCCCTTTTTTCCGCATGCGGAAAACGGTCTGCAGATTATAAACAAGATTCCTGCCACGACCCCGCTTCTTCAGGCCACTGGTGCCCGAGCATGCCGCCTGCGAGAGGGGCACTGGGCTGCGAAGTAACAAGGACACGGCTGGAGCCGTTGCGAATCCGGGAAGAAAAGCGGAGTATTAACCGGGCGCAGCTTACTTATAAGGTCGTTATGCACATCCGGTCTGCATCTCTTTTGGCGGCGTTATTCCTGTGGAATTCTCCTATACCCGCCGCACCGAATTGCCCCGTTCCTGCTTATGCGGCAAAGACCAGCGGTCAAATGGCGGAATGGTACCAAAAATACGTAAATCCATTCAAAGCAATTGCCGGCAAGACGGACGGCCCGCTGACAAATGATCAAATCGAAGCGCTGAAGGAAGGGATGGACGCATTTCACCATAACGTCGTCGGTGATCCACTTTTTCTCGAAGCGTTAGTTCAGCAAATTGCAGTGAGCCATGCGAGGTCGCCAAATTTCAAGGGACTCGATTCATCTGCCGCGGAGAGAATATACAAGCCGGGATCCGGCCCCAATCTGGATTTTTCGGCCATGTGTATCGAAACAAGGTCAACCCAATCCCCCGACGACAGCTTTGCTATCACACTATTCGGCGTCAACAATAGCAACTGTCAGCACGCTGGTCTGCGGGGCTTGGTTTTCACCGAATCCCTCATTAACGGAGGCACGAGTGGAGAGTGCCGTCCGGATTATGTTTCTTACAAGAAGCTGATCTTCCCCGTAAATCTAGGCACGAATACAATCACATTCCTTTGCGTTAAAGCGACCAATGGTTGTTCGAGGTGACATCCCCCTTACCTGCCATGCAGTTCCCGACATCGCGTAGCGCCGCGCGAGCACGGCGTGAGGATGCCAGGAAGGCCGTTTGCTTGCAGGTAGCGGATGTGACACAATGTGACACATGAAATCAATCTCGATTCGCGAGCTGCACGAGAAAACCGGCGAGTGGGTCAGGCGCAGCGAAAAACTCGGCGCCATCACCGTGACCGACCGCGGGAAGGCAGTCGCCCGGATCATGCCGGTTGAGGCGACCTCATCGGTCAATCCCTTCGCGGCGCGCAAGCTGCGCCGAGGCTACACGCGCATGCTCGGCTCGTTCAGGGGGGGCACGGACAGCACGCAATCGGTTTCCGAAGACCGGGACCGGACGTGAGCTACTTCGACTCCGCGTACATCGCCAAGTTCTACGTCGATGAGCCGGAAAGCGATGCTGTCCGGCGTCTGGCCGAAACACTGGTGCGCGTGCATTGCTGCGCGCTCGGCCGCATCGAGGTGGCGGGCGTTTTCCACCGCAAGTGGCGCGAAGGCGCTTTCTCGGAGCGCGAGTTCCGCGAAGTCTCGGCACAGTTCACCGACGATTGCGCGGCCGGGCTGTGGATATGGCTTTCGGTCACGGATCGCCTGGTCGCGAATGCCGCGGAATCACTGCGCACACTGAGCAAACGAATCACGATCTGCTCGGCGGACGCATTGCATCTCGCTTGCGCCCGCGAGCACGGGCTGCGGCGCGTCTACACCAACGATAGACACATGCTCCGGGCAGCGCCTGCGTTCGGCGTCGAAGCGATGGGCATCTGAGTTCCTGCGCTCGATTCTAAGGCAGCGGATAATCCCGCCAGCAGGCCGTGTGCGATAATGGCCGAGCCCACACGGGCAGAGGAGGAGAACGACTATGAAGCAACGCATCTTCGTANNCACCCCCAAGATGTCGGAACTGCTCGGCCAGCAATTCGTGATCGACAACCGCGGCGGCGCGGGCGGATTGATCGGCGCCCAGATCGGTGCGCGCGCAGTGCCCGACGGCTACACGCTCATCTTCGGTGGCGCAAGCTCGATGATCAACACCACGTTTACGTACAAGAAAGTCGGCTTCGATCCCGTAAAGGACTTTGAACCGATCTCGCTGGTCGTGGCGCAGGAAGCCATGCTGGTGGTCACCCCCAGCTCGCCTGCGAAAAGCGTGAAGGAGCTGATCGCTCTCGCCAAAGCGCAGCC